>JALXEW010000208.1 GCA_027069285.1 Ardenticatenia bacterium
GGCGTGCCGAGCTGGAAGAGAGCCGCTTTATCGAGCCGCTCCTGGGCGGTTTCTCGGATGTTGCCGACGGGCATGGCGAGGGCATCCTGACCGATGAGGATGGGCTGATCTTGCTGCGCCCCAGTAGGCCGGATGATGTGGGAAGTATGCTCGGCGGCGAGGAGGTGGCCCGCCTGGAGCGCCCGGGCGATGGTGATGTTTTCCTGTTCCGCGAGGTGCCGGACGGGCAGTTGCAATTGACTTATCGAGTGTCTGTGCCGGGGCCGTCGTGGCGAGTCCTGGTGCTGATGCCCTATAGCCTGGTTTTGGAGCAGGCGATGGGGATGGCGATCCCGCTCCTTATCGTGTTGATCGCGTTGGGCGGGGTTTTGATCGCCGCCAGCGCCTTGATGATAACCAGGGTCACCGTCCCCATCCGCGAGCTGGCAGATGCGGCCAACAGGATCGCGGAAGGTCACCTGGAGTACCCCATCCCCGCTGGCGGCGGCGATGAGAGCGGGCGCCTGGGCACTTCGTTGGAGACTTTGGGGCGGCGATTGCGCCGGCGACTCGACGAGTTGTCGCTGCTCCTCTCGGTCAGCCGCGCCGTGCTTGAGGGCATGGAGCTGAGGGAAACTGTGCCGCCGATCCTGGAGGGGTGCATCCTGGCAACCGGGGCCGATGGGGCCAGAGCGGTTTTGGATTGGGGCGATAGGCCGGTGACTTTTGCCGCCGGCGCGTTGGCCGAGGTGATGGCTCCTTTGGACGCCCAGGTGTTGGCTATGGTGCGTCGGCAGGGGAGGGTGGTGATCGAGCATCTGGAGCGGGCTAAGGCTGCTTTTGACCTGGGAGATGTCGAGGGGAAGCTGGGTGCACTTATCGCCATCCCTCTTAAGGCCGGTCGGGATTCGGTGCGCGGTGTGCTCTGGATGGCTTATCCGGGTGCGCATCGGTTCCACGATGAGGAGTTGGCCTTCCTCTCGGCGCTGGTGGGCCAGGCCGAGGTGGCGATCTATAACGCCAGGCTGTTCGAGGCGGCACGCGACGAGCGAGAACGGCTCTCGGCCATCCTGGCCGGCACTACCGACCCGATTTTGGTGACCGACCGATATGATAGGTTACTCCTTATGAACCCCGCTGCCGAGAAGCTCTTCGGCTTCAAGGCGGATGAGGTTCAGGGACGGCCTATTTCGGAGGTGGTGGACGTCCCGGCTTTGACGGAGTTGCTTCATACCCCGCCGGGTGATGAGACCAATCGCGAGATCGAGATGGAAGATGGCCGTGTCTATTACGCTAATGCATCCTGGCTGAGCGATAGCGCGGGCGGCGGGAAGGTGATCGTGTTGCGCGACATCACGCATCTCAAGGAGCTGGACGAGATGAAGTCCCAGTTCGTCAGTACCGTGTCACACGATCTCCGCAGCCCGCTGACTTATATGCGCGGCTATGCCACTATGATCGGTCTGGTTGGCGAGCTTAATGAGAAGCAGGCGGCATATGCCGAAAAGATCCTCATGGGCATAGACCAGATGACCGACCTGATCGAGAAGATACTCGATAGCAGCCGCTATGCCCCAGAATCCGGCTACGAGCTGGAACGGGAGCCATGTGATGTGTCCGACGTGATCAAAAACGTCGTCAGCAGCCACCAGGCTCAGGCAGCCGCTAAGAATATAACCCTCACGGCGGAGATCGCCCCTGATATTCCGATCGCGTTCGTGGACTCGCTTATGATCCAGCGGGCACTCAATAATCTGGTGGATAATGCGATCAAGTATACCCAGGATGGCGGGCGCGTGATCGTCAGGGCCGAGGCGGAAGGCGACCGGCTGGTGCTGAGTGTGAGCGATAACGGGCGCGGTATAAGTCAGGCCGATCAGAAGCATTTGTTCGAGCGCTTCTTCCGCGTGCGCCACAAGGATACTATCAATATCAAGGGCAGTGGATTGGGCCTGTTCATCGTCCGTAGTATCGCCCGTCTGCACGGCGGGGATGCATGGGTCAAGAGCAAGCTGGGCGAGGGCAGTACCTTTTACATCGGCATCCCGCTCAGGGGAGATGAGCCAACGCCCTCCGACGCCCAAAGGGTGTAGGCGAAATGACCATCCGTGTGCTCCCGGAGGAAGTCGCGTCAAAGATCGCCGCCGGGGAGGTGGTCGAGCGCCCGGAATCCGTGGTCAAGGAGTTGATCGAGAATTCCCTGGACGCCGAGGCGACCGGTATCTCCGTCGAGGTGGAAAGGGGCGGCAGACGCAGGATCAGGGTCGCCGATGATGGGGTCGGTATCCCCCCAGACGAGATCGAGTTGGCTTTTGCCAGGTATGCGACCAGTAAGCTCACCTCTGCAGGTGACCTGGATCATATCACTACATTGGGATTCCGTGGGGAGGCGCTCGCCAGTATTGCCGCAGTGTCACGTGTGACTCTGCTTTCCCGCACTCGCGATTCTGAGATCGGCGCCAGGATACGACTGGAAGGCGGACGGGTGATCGAGAAGGTGCCCGCAGGCGCCCCGGTCGGTACGACCGTCACCGTGGAGGATTTGTTCTTCAATACCCCCGCCCGCCTCAAGTTCCTCAAAAGTGAGCGTACCGAGCGCCGACGGATCGAGGGCCTGGTCTCCAGGTATGCGATGGCATATCCTCATGTCCGATTCCGGCTCTCGCTGGAAGGGCGCGAGGTGTTTCGCTCAACCGGTAGCGGGGATGCGGCGGATGTGATGATCGAGGTATTCGGTTTGGACCGCTTCCGCCAAATGATCGAACTCGGCCCGGTCGAGGTCGAGACTGAGGGCAGCGGGATCATCCGGGTGCGCGGGTATATCGGGGCGCCTTCATTGCATCATGCAAACCGAACCCATATCACCCTCTTCGTTAACGGTCGTCACATCAGGGACGCCGGCCTGACTTATGCCGTCTCGCAGGCCTATCACACTCTGCTGCCGCATGACCGTTACCCGGTTGCCGTGGTGATGATCGAGTTGCCGCCGGAAGATGTTGATGTGAATGTGCACCCGACTAAGGCCGAGGTGCGGTTCCGCCGCCCAAATGAGGTTTTTTCCGCCCTCCGGCGGGTGATCCGTGAGGCGCTGCTTGCCGAAAGCCCTATCGCAAGTGCTACCCCGGAGCCATCGGGCTGGGTGCCGCCTGGGAGAACTCCCGTCCACACCGAGCCGAGACCGGTGCAAACCAGGATGCCACTCCCGACGCCGGCACCCGGTCGCCGGACGTATCAGGCTACCCCCCACGCTCCGTCCGGGGAGCCGGATGAGCGCCCTCGCTCGCTGCCTATCTTGCGTGTGGTGGGACAGGTCGGCGCCATGTATATAGTGGCCGAAGGCCCGGTCGGTATGTATTTGATAGATCAGCACGCCGCCCACGAACGGGTGCTCTTCGAGCGGTTCATGGCGGAATATCGCGCCGGGGGTATGGTCGGGCAGCGTGTGCTTGACGGTGTGGTCGTGGAGCTGAGCCGCGAACGGGCTTCTATCCTGCAGGAGAATCTGGATGTTTTGGCCGCGATGGGCTTTGGGATAGAGCCTTTCGGACGGGCTACCTTTAAGATCACTGCCATCCCGGCCATATTCTCGGATGAGGCGCCGGAGCGGATATTGGACGCGATCTTGGACGATCTGGAGGGTGGCGACGAACCCGGCGAGTTGGCATTGGAGGAGCGGATCGCGGCCAGGGCGTGTAAGCAGGCCGCGATCAAGGCCGGGCAGGTGCTGAGTTTCGATGAGATGCAGGAGCTTGTCAGGCAGTTGGAATATTGCGCCAATCCGTTAACCTGTCCCCACGGGCGCCCAACTCTGATCCATATCTCCAGCGATCAGCTGGCCAGGGAGTTTGGCCGCAGGTAGCTATTTGCTCTCCCACGTGAATGTTCGCACTTCGCCTGGGGCGCCTATCGGCTCGTAGTTGCCGGTTCCGTCGTCGCGGGCCACTACCACCGTCCAGGCAAAGGTGTGGGTCTGACCGTCGGTTGGCTGCGCGTTCGGGTCCAATGCCATCGAGGTCTGGCGCGTGGTCTGATCGAAGGTTGCGCCTGTGTCGGTATCTTCAATGTGAACCAGGTATGCTTCGTTTTCCGCCAGTACTCCTGCGGAGACCCATGTGAGGATAACCGGTTCGTCGGATGCGAATTCGCTCCCGTCGCTTGGGCTTAGCAGGCGCGGGGCGGTATAGGTGGGCGTTGGGGTCGCCGTCTCGTTGCCGCTCGGAGTCGGCGAAAGCGTGGGGGTGGGCGTCGGCGCCGGGGCTATCACCGTGTCGCCTATGCGGAGCGGGGGGTTACAACCCGGCCCCCCGCTCGGATTGCTGAAGTCGCAGCTGGACCAGTCTAGCTGCGGGTTCAGATCGTGCAGTATGTTGACCGTGGTGTTGTACCTGGTCGCTATGCCGACTATGGTATCGCCCGCCTCGACGGTGTGTTCCAGGGTGAGTATATCGGTGACGGATGTAGGCTCAGCCTCTGGCTCGTCTTCCCCACCTAACCCCCCCCCACCCCCGGCTTCTGCGGGGGTTGTCGGTGCCGGGGTATTGGTCGGCGGGCAGGGAACCAGTAGTATCTGTCCGGG
>JALXEW010000209.1 GCA_027069285.1 Ardenticatenia bacterium
TAGCCCGGTGTTTTAACACCGGGCGTTGGGAGGCCCGCCGAGCGCTGAAGCACCCGGCTACCGCCGCAAAGTCCCTACGGGACTGAACATAGCCCCTGTGGGGCTTCTCGCCTGTTAGCCTGGAGTTTCAACTCCAGGCGCGGGATGCAGCCCCTGTGGGCTTCTCGCCCGCTAGCCCGGTGTTTTAACACCGGGCGTTGGGAGGCCCGCCGAGCGCTGAAGCACCCGGCTACCGCCGCAAAGTCCCTACGGGACTGAACATAGCCCCTGTGGGGCTTCTCGCCCGTTAGCCTGGAGTTTCAACTCCAGGCACGGGACTGGGCGCGGCCCCTGTGGGGTTTCTCGCCCGCTAGCCCGGTGTTTTAACTCCGGGCGTTGGCGTGGCTCCAGGCACCTGACCGGCACAGACCGGATACAGACACTGCAGACCTACATTATTAAATGTACCGCGATTCTCGGCCTCGGTGGCGCCGAGAGATGTCAGCGCCCGGAGCCGCCCTTCAGCGGACTTGGCCCCAGGCGGCGCATCCGTTCCAACATCTCCTTTGCCGCGTTCGCGAAAGTCTCCCCCTGGCTGCCGGACATGAAAAACATCTCCAGCCGCTCGGAGCCGAGTCCGATCTCATCGAGTATCTTCTTGGTGCGCTTCACACGCGCCCATCCACGCTCATTGCCGCGCACGTGGTGACAGTTCCCTATCGGGCAGCCGACCACGTACACCCCATCCGCGCCCTGCTCGAACGCGGCCAGGATGTAGCGGACGTCTATCTTGCCGGTGCACGGCAGCTTGATGAACTTGACATTGGCAGGGTACTGTATCCGCAGCGCACCGGCGGTATCGGCGGCCATATCACCGCAGTAGATGCATGTGAAGGCCGTCAGTTCCGGCACGAAGTCCTCTTCGGGAGCGGTTGCTTCGATAGGTTCTTCTGCGATTACCTGGCTCATTGTGCGGACTCCCTTGTGAGCTCCGGCAGCCAGGTGCCCAGGCCGCCGATCTCTTTGAGCATGATCATATCATCACGATAGTTGACCAGCTGGATGGCGTTTGCGGGGCACTCCCCGGTGCAGGTGCCGCAGCCCTGACATCTGGCCGGGTCTATATAGGCGGAGCCGCCCAGACCCCCAACGCCGGGCCTATCCGGCAGCACCTGCGGGATTCCGAACGGGCAGGTTCGCGTGCACGTCAGGCAGCCAACGCATTTATCGGAATCCACCACGGCCACCACCCCGCCCACATAAAGCGGCTCCTGCGAAAGTAACGAGAGCGCCCTGGATGCCGCCGCCATGGCGTGACTGAGCGTCTCGTCGATGAACTTGGGATAGTGCGCCATCCCCGCCAGGAAGATGCCCTTTTCCATGAAGTCCATAGGCCGCAGCTTGATCTGCGCCTCCATGAAGAATCCCTCGGTCGATAGCGGGAGCCTGAGCATTTTCGCCAGCTCCTCGGTGCCTTTTGAGGGGGCCACGGCGGTGCTCAGGAAAACCGCGTCGGCGGGCAACTCCACAGGCACGTTCAGCGATAGATCACGTGTGCGAACGCGCACCTCATCCCCATCGGTGATCACCTCCGGCGGCTCGTCATCGTTATAGCGCATGAAGATGACGCCACGTCGTCTGGCCTCGGTGTAGTATTGCTCGCGGAAGCTGTAAGTCATAATGTCCTTGTAAAGGACTATGACCTGACAATCCGGGTTCAGCATCTTGACGCGGATGGCGTTCTTCATCGTATTGGTGCAGCACACGCGCGAGCAGTATACCGGCGCACCCTCCGGCCTGACGCACTGGATCGTCACGATCTGCTTGAACGCCGCCACCTTCTCAGGCTGGTGCACGATCAGGTGCTCCAGATCGCGCTGAGTCATCACGTTGGGATGCCGGAGGATCGGATACTCCTCCTCGCGCGTCTCACGGGCGCCCGTGGCCACGATCACCGCGCCGTGCTGGATGCGGGTTTCCTCGGTATGCCCGTCCGGGAACGTGGTGCGCAGCACCGCCCAGAAGTCGCCGATATGTCCGCCGTGCTCGACCACCTCCGTGCGCGTGTAGACGTTGATACGTGTATGCGCCCTGACCCGGTTGACCAGGTCGCGTAGCAGGCGTTGCGGATCGTTACCTTCGGCCACGTAGTAGATATTGAGCAGGTTACCGCCCAGGACGGGTGAACGCTCCACCAGGTGCACCTCGTAGCCACTATCGGCAATAGTGAGCGCGGCAGTCATGCCCGCCGCCCCGCCGCCGATCACCAGGGCCGCCGAGCGACGCCTGTGAGGTATCTTGTGTACCGGTTCGGCCTTGCGGGCCTGCTCCACGGCTATGCGCACCAACTCGGTTGCCTTACGGGTTGCCATTTCCGGCTGTGCGGAGTGTACCCATGCCACCTGCTCCCGGATATTAGTCAGGCGCATCAGGTACGGGTTGAGGCCGGCCTGGCGCACCACCTTCTGGAAGTAAGAGTCGTGGGTACGGTTGCTACAGGCCGCAAAGACCACGCGATTCAGCCCTTCGGCCTCGATGGTATCCACGAGCCATTGCTTCATCTCGTTGAAGCAAGCCCGGTCTATCACCTCGGCCTTGACCACCCCGTCCAGGCCGGACGCATATTCGATGACCTTTTGCAGGTCAACCACGTCGCCGATCGCGCCCTCGCACCGGCAGGCGAACACGCCGATCCTCGGCGGCTCCCCGCTTACGTCACGCTCAGGTGGCAGCTCCCCTGCCGAAAGGAACGGCCACTCCTGGCTATAGTCATACGTATCCAGCTTATCGTTGAGCAGCCGCATCACCTCGCCTGCGGCCCCGCTGGCGTCGATTATCGTCTCCACAATCTCCTTTGGGGAAGAGAAGGCGCCGCAGACGAATATGCCCGGTCGAGAAGTTTGCAGGGGGGCGAAGGTATCGGTCAGGCAGAATCCGAACTCGTTAAGCCTTATGCCGAGCATCCTGGCAAGTCGCTCTGCCTCGCGTGGCGGTTCCAGGCCCAGGGAGAGGACGGCCATTTCGTACCGTTTCTCCTGGATATGGCCGTCCTCGGCCATATAGCGCACGATCACGTCGTGGGTTTCCGGGTCCTCTCGCAGGCCGGAGATGCGGCAGTGTGTGTACTCCACGCCGTAGCGGTTACGGGCGCGTTCGTAGTAGGCGTTATATTCCTTGTTGAACGCCCGCTCGTCCATCAGGAATATCTGGCAGGTGGTATCGTCCCCCAGCCGCTGTTTTGCCAGCATAGCCTCTTTGGTTGAGTACATACAGCAGATGGACGAGCAGTACATATGCTCAACATCGCGCGAGCCGACGCATTGCAGCCATGCGATAGAATCGGGCTTTTTACGGTCGGATGGCCGGACGACGATGCCCTCGGTCGGGCCGGAGCGGCTTGCCAGGCGCTCGTATTCCATGCTGTGGACCACGTTTGGGAATCGGCCATAGCCCAGCTCGTCCAATCTGGCCGGGTCGTAGAGCTGGAAGCCCATAGCCAGTATGATCGCCCCCACCCGCAGTGTGCGCTCGACCGGTTGCTCGTCGAGGTTAATGGCGTTAGTGGGGCAGACCTCGGCGCATTTGCCACAGTCATCGCAATACGGGCCCTTTTCCACCAGGTAAGCGTCCGGCGCGGCGCGGGCCGATACTTTATAGGCGGCCTTATGCGTGGAGTTTAGCATTTCCTGCTGGAACAAGTCCGGCAGGTCAACCGGGCAGACTTCGGAGCATTTTCCGCAGTTGATACAGCGGTAAACATCCACGTAGCGCGGGTTCTGCCGCACGGTGACGGTGAAGTCGCCCGCCTGCCCCTCGACCGAGACCATTTCGGTCAGAGTCATCACCTCGATATTTGGGTGCATATTCTGGTCTACGAAGGCGGGCGATATGGACGGACGGGTACAGCCGTAGCCGTGGTCTGGGGTGCCACGGCAAAGCACACAGTCGTGCGACGGGAACATATAACCCAATTGGGCCACTCTTCCGCCCAGGGTTGGGGATTTTTCGATGAGGTAGGCCCTGAGTCCGGCCTCCGCGATGTCGAGGGCGGCACGCATACCGCCCACACCGCCGCCCACTACCAGGACGGCAGCCGGTTCAGCATTGTTTCGGTATTCTGCCACCGCGTTTACCCTCGGCGTCTATATTGCGTTTTGCTCTGCAGATGCTAAGGCATCACCCTCACATCTTCAGGTATGAGTCGGTATAGATGACCTTATTCTCGAGTACCTGCAAGGTCTTCCAGATCGCCACCTGCTCAGGATCGTTCATGTCAACGTCGTCGGGCGTCACCTCCTCCATCGCGGCGGTCTTATCGTAGATTGTCAGATAGAGCCGCCCGACCGGGGTACTGTCATCGCGTTCCTCGATGATGCGAATGACCTCCATCAACTTCTCGTCCAGAGGATCGGCGATCATCATGTCAATTCCGGCACCCATCAGCTGAGCGCAGTAAACCCGGTTGATGAGAGGTCGCATCTCGCGCGGGACGCCGTTGGATACGTTGGAAAGCCCGCCGATGGTCTTAAGCGGCGGCTCCCACGCCACCTTGAGCGTGCGGATCGCCTCGACGCACTGCGGGCAATACTCCTGGAGGCCAGAGACGGTCAGCACCAGTGGGTCAATGATCAGATCCTCGATCGGGAACCCGACCTCCTCCATACGCGGGATCAACTTCTCCAGGGCGATGTTCACCCGATCGTCTGCGGAGACCGGGATCGCACCTTTGCCCATCGTGAGCGCGATCAACTTGGTGCCGTACTTCTTGGCGACCAGCGGCACCTTTTCAAGCCGTTCCGGCTCGGCGGATGTGGAGTTGATGATGATCTTGCTCGGATCGTCCACCGATTCCAGGGCCGCCTCGATGGCAGTGAGGTTAGTGGTATCGAGCGAGAGCGGGACGTCAACCACATCCCATATGATCTCGACCAGCCACGGGAGCACCTCATGGCCGTCGCGTTTCCTGGGGCCGACATTGAGGTCAAGGCCCCAGGCTCCTGCTTCCACCTGCCTGGCAGCGAGGTCTTGCAGGAACGCCGCATCGCGATTGTTTATAGCGTCTTTGACCTTCTTGGAAATTATGTGAATGTTCTCGCCGATGATTTTAACTTTCATGGCGCGGATTCTCCCTCAGAAAGCCGCCCGAAAGGGTCGGACAGGCACAAGTAACGAAGTAACTCCGGGCGAATCGTGCATTTTTTCACGATCCTCACCGAAAAAATCGGCCAGATACGGGCCAGGTGCCGGGCGTAAGGCCTGGAATCTGATAGTGCCTACGCCCGGTACGCCGCATCGGTTGAGACCCGGCTCGCTACTCGGCGGCCAGGACGTTCTTCATGTAGCTGGGCAGATCAACTGCCTCGCGCGGGCCCACCTTGACCTCCCATCCGGGCAATTCCTCTTCCAGCTCACCCGAAAGCACGGCCACCAGGCCCGGAAGCACGATCCGCTTGCGTGACACCTTCTCCTCGACCTTGAATTCCCTGACCGCTTTGGCGATCCTATCGGCATCGAACTTCCCGGCGGCCCAGGCTGTCAGAACGCTCATGCCCTCGGCATCGGCGATCAGCAGCCAGGCGGGCATACCACTGCCGTCAATCTCATTGGCAACACTGAAGTACGTGATCGAGAAATTCG
Organism: Ardenticatenia bacterium; assembly: GCA_027069285.1. Taxonomy (GTDB): domain Bacteria; phylum Chloroflexota; class Anaerolineae; order Aggregatilineales; family JALXEW01; genus JALXEW01. Next base: position 5,617 of record JALXEW010000209.1, read on the forward strand.
TCGTGACGAACACCGGGTCTTCCGGCCCGGGGTTGTGGAACTCGTACAGGCCGGGCAGCACCTGGATCGGCTTCTGCGGGTCGGTATAAATATTTTCCCGCAGGACCAGCAGTGGGTATGCCCTGGCGGGCGTAAAGCGGTCGAGCACCACGAAGCCCGCGTATTTAGCTATTGCCATTGTTGCCAGCGCGTATTCCTTATCCTCGTCCTCGGCGTCGCCCGGAAAGGCGATGATCGGGAATCCCAACGGGCGATAGAGCGACTTGATCGCCAGTCGGCGCAGGACGGTGTACATAGTCAGCGAATCGCTCAGGTTGCGCACGCCGGGGTCGAGAACGATGTCCTGCAGGCCGGCTTCCTTAAGCTTTTCGGTCAGGTCGGCCAGGCCTTCCAGCGTATCAGCCTTGACGGTGACCGGGACGTTATATTTTTTGCCCAGTTCGGCCATCGCCTGCCAGTTATCGGCATCTGCGGCGCAGATCAGTGGGCGGTCGTTCTCGATGCCTATCTCTTGCAGCTTTGCCAGGGCAGCGTCGAGTGCGTCGGGGTCGGCGATCAAGATAAGGGGCTTATCGCTGACAGCGCGGACGGCCTCGACTGCGGCGACGAAATCGCCACCTCGCGCCTGGATAGCGGTGCCTGCCATATCCAGCTCGATGCCGACGTATTCCACGACGTACTCACTGGCCGGTTTGGCTTTGGCCTGGATCTCGTCTGCGCTCATATCGTCGTAGACGCGGAGGAACAGGCCGGGTTTATTGTAGAAAGTCTTCTCATGGCGGTAGAGCACCACCTCATTTCCGGCCTTAGCCTCATGGCCGTCGGCGCTGACGGTTACCAGGCGGATCGGTGGCGCGGATGCGGCCTCGAGTTTAGCCTTTGCCTCCTCGCTGACGTACGGACAGGCGGAAAGTTCGGCCTGTTTAGCGGCCAGTTTCATTGCGAAGGCCAGGCATGTGGGGAAGCCGCATTCTTTGCAGTTAGTTTTGGGCAGCAGCTTGTATATCTGGATTCCTGTGAGTGCCATGATCCCCCTCCCTCACGCCGGTTCAACGGCGGTCATCAGGTCTTGGATGACGGCGTGGACGCGGGCGACGCTTTCCGGGTGGCGCATGATGACTATATCGGCGCCGGAGTAGATGAGAGCGGTGGCCGTGGTGACCTCCCAGTTAATGGCCCGCTCCTTCCAATCTCCCCATGCCTCCGGGACGCCCTCGCCCACTTTAGACTCTTTGACCCGCCAGGCCTCTTCGCCGGGCGTGATCAGCATAGGCCCCTGGGTCATGGTATCACCCTGGAGCGCGGCCAGGCGCAATCGCTCCATGACCGAGTAGCCATATTCGATCCCGTATCCCAGGGCGCCGGTGGTGGGGTCTATCAGTATACGGTCCAGCGGCATCCCCATATCGTGGATCAGGATGACGAGCTGCTTGGCTAGGTTCACGTCCATGGCGGTACGGGAGCTGACCAGGTGGTCGTTTGCCATTGCGGTTGCGGTGATGGTACGGTAGTTTTGCTCCTCGCAGATTCCCAGCACCAGGCGTTCCCCCTTTGCCGCGTCGGAGACCGCGACGATCAACTCGTTATCCAGGTCGGCCTGGCCCGGACCGAAGACCATGAGAGGCAATCCACTTGCCTCCAGGACTTTTTTGACAGCTTCCACCGCGCGTTCCGGGGTATTGGGGTTACCGTCGGCATCGGTCAGGGAGAGGGTGAGGAGAAGCAAGTCGGCGCCATTTTCCTCTGCCTTTTTAGCCCAGGCGCCGGGGTCATCTGCCACGTCGCCCCACACTTCCATGAGGAGCGGTGACCAGTCATCGGGTTTACGGTCTTTTATCTCGATGGCGATGACCGGGGGATGTGGTACTTCGCCCTCGAAGTGCAGGAACGGCATAGTCGTCTGGCCGCCCACGATGACTTTCTTCTTACGTGTCCCCCCCTCCTCGGGGGTAGCGCCTATGACTGCCTCGCGGACGGCACCTGACCATTTCTGTTTGGGAATTTCAATTGGCATCCTATCACTTCCTCCTGGCGGGAGTAATCGGTTCCGGTTTTAACTCCGGGTTATTATACCACGTGTCACCTGCAATCAGGTGAGTCAATCGAGGCCGGCCTCTCGACGACGCCGGTCCCGTTTTTCCTTGAATCGTTCGATGGGCGACTTCCGGGGTGCGCCCATACCGAGATCGGATATATCGTCCTCACTTTCGGCTGCGATATGGCGTGCCAGGTGCCAGAAGCCTATCACGGCGGATGGGTACTCGATTCCCCTGGCATGGTGGGTGATATAGAGGGTGCGGACGTTTCGGTCGCGCATCATCTGGGCGGCTGCCGAGACGGGGATGTCCGGTGGGACGGTGGGGACTTCCGGGTTCATCACATCCTCCGCCACCAGGGAATCCCATTCCTCTGGCCGGGTGTACATCTCGGCCAGCTCATCCCATCCGACCACCCCAACGGCATGGCCGTTAGGTGCGACGACCACCAGGCTATCCACACGGTCTTCACGCAGCAGGCGCCGCGCGATCTCCCTGACAGGGGTATCGGGCCGACACGTGGGCACGCCGACCGTCAGCAGATCCCGCACGAGTCTCATAATATCTCGGGTCCGTGTGTGGCCGTGCCCGCCCTTTGTAGGGGCGTCCTCACCGGACGCCCCTACCGAATCTCACCGTTGCAATCCGGGCGGGCACCCGGACGACCGGGCCTAGAATATAGGCGGCATAGTCAATGCCGGGTGGTTATGCTCCTCAAGCCATGCGACCAGCTCCTCGACCGTGGTGACGCTACGCTCATCGGCGATCTTGGAGATCAAGTCGGGGTCGCCTTCGCGTTCGGCCACGGCCTGGAGTTCTGCGGCCATAGTCTCCTTGAGGAACGAACTCATCCAGACCACGCGCTTGAACCCACCGTCGGCGGAGATGAACTTGGGGCTGGTCAGATAGAACTTGCCGATGCCCATCACGCCCGGCGTCTGGACGCCGCCGCCGACCATACCGGCCAGGGTACTGAACTTCATGCCCGCAGGGGTCATACTGGAGTCCTCACGGCTGACCACCATCACCCCGTTGGCCTCCGGGATGACCATCACGATGCACTCGAAACAACCGCAGGCGGTCATCGGATTCTCCATGATCGAGTACATCGCCACCTGCTCGACCGTGCCGTGCGAGGCCTTCTCGGCGTAAGCGTTGATGCCCGTCCAGTAGCCCTTGACCGGATCGATCTTGGTGCCCAGCGGGATCGGCTGGTTGGGGCCGGTCGGGTTGATCTCGTAGGACGCCTTGCAGTCCAGCCAGTTATAGGCGCCGCACAGGCCCAGGCGCTCCGGGCTGACCACACAAACGTGGTCGGGAGCGAAGCTCTGGCACAGCGTGCAGGAGTAGAACACGTCAACCGACTCATCGGTCAGGTTGGCCAGGCGGCGGTTGCGGAAGTCATAAGCCTCGCGGGCTTTGGCCAGCCACTTCTCCAGCTCCTCCGGATCGGTGTAGATGGTGACCTCCACCTTATCCACGATGGTGCCGAAGTCGGCGTGGAAGCGGGCGTGGAGTATCTTGCCGAAGTGCTCCAGCCTGAAGCCTTTCTCCCATGCGGTCTTGGAGATACGGAGCCAGGCGATGTCGCGCTGGCCGATATGCTGGACGCCGGATGCGGCGTTGATGAAATCGTGGATCTGGCGCTCCAGAACCGGCTCGAAGTCCTTTTGCATCTTGCGACCGGCCACCTTGACGATGATGCCCATGTCCATATGGCCGCCCTCTTCCACGGTCTCGATGCCGGGGCCGACCACGGTGACTTTTCCATCGTCCACGTCCTCGAGGTTCTCGACCATGTAGAGGTACTCAAAGGCGCGTGAGTATTTACCGCCGAACTCTATGCGCATATCACGCCTGCGGACGACCTCACCCTCGAAGGCCGAGCCATATGGCACCGGCACCGGAACCTCGGCCACGCGCACCTTGACGCCGCGCACCTCGATGCACTTTTGAACCAGGCGGGTGGCGCGTTCCAGATCGTCCTTACCGGGTATCTCGTTGAACGGCATCGAGATCACATGCTCATAGGTGGTGATGCCGGTGGGGAGTATCTCTGGGATGATGGTATCGGCGATGACCGGGAAGCCGAAGTTAATGGCGCCCGCTGCGGTCGCGTATTTCAGGTCGTCCACCTCGCCCAGCGCCAGCACGAATGCGAAAACCCGGTCACGGTTGTATTCCAGTATCTCGCGGGCCTGTCCGCCCTTGAGGCCGCCAAAGGTCAAGGCCGAGCGCACTGCGAAGCCCAGTGGGTAGATGGCGCTGATGGTATCGGTGCCGAAGGGCACGATATAAGTATCGTAGCCCATCTCGACGCCTTCTTCCATCAACTGGTGGATGATGCTTTTGCCGTTGACATTGCCTGATAGGAATATCAGGATGTTACGTTGCTGCAGCTCGCGGACGATTTTGACGGCAACCTCATTGCTTTTAGCGCGACCGACGATGGCGGCAAAGCCTGGCATACGTCCGTCGACCAGCTGGATGCCCCAGGAGCGCAGCTGGATGTCATCAATCGGGCCGTTAAGGTGGCCGCGTCCCTCCAGGTTGACCGTGCCGTTGCCTTTCCCGTTGCCGCCGTGCCCATTTCCGCTTGGGTAATCGGTATACGTGGTGCAACCGGAGAGGCTCAGCCCGCGCATCAGCTCCGGCTGGAGGTGATAGGCAAACCGGATACCCTCGATGATCTCCTCTGCGAAGAGGGTTGCCATGCCGGAATCCAGAGTTTCGCCCAGGTAAGGAGTCCAAAGCTTATTGCGCGGCACCGGGTGGAGCAAGCTCTTGGCATGTTCCAGAACCGGCTGGAGATCACTCAACTTCTCTACCTTGATGCCGGTCATGCTGTAAATGAACGGCAGGTAGTAGGCCGTATTCGGGAATTGTACCGGGGTATCCGGCCCCAGCTCCTCCAGCGCACGCTTGAGCATAACTTCCGCTTCAGTAACGATCGCATTAGCTCCGCGTATTGCGTGCGTGGCTATATATCGCGACATTGTAACCTTCCCCCGTCAACACTCGAATGAGAGAGTGATTATAGTCGGTTTCATCAGCTTGCCGGCTTGGTAGTTGCCTCTGCAGCCTCGGTCGGGACGCCACCGTACAGGTAGGCCTCGCGCTCTGCCAGAGGAACGTCAACCGGCACCTGGTAGATACGGCGGTCACCGCTGCGCCCGAACTTGCTGGGATCGTACTCGGCCAGCTTGAGCGCCTTGCGCTTCTTATCTATATGTTCGAGCGTCTTGCGTACCATCTCGTCCGGGTCATCGACGAATTCCAACTTACCGCCGTAGGTTTCCTCCCAGCCCTCGATCATCATCCTGGCGACTTTATCGCTGCCGGAGACTTTGGCCGAGCCTCTAACCGGTGAGTGGCCGCCGAAGATGACGTAGGCACCGGAGGCCATGCAGTAGGTACCGATGGAGATAGCCTTCTCGCTCATCCACTCCGGCGCCAGGCCGACGGCGGGCAACTCGCTGATGTCATCGCCGATGCCGCCTTCCGCGACCATCTGGCTCAGAACGGTCAGGATACGGCTATTATCAACGCAGGAACCCATATGCAATATCGGCGGAATGCCCAACGCCTCGCAGACCTCGCGAAGGCCTGGGCCGGCATATTCCATCGCGGCCTCGCCCTGGAGCAGGCCATACTTCCCGCTTGCCAGCGCGCTACATCCGGTTTCCACAACCAGCACGTCATTTTCCAGCAACTTCTTGGCGATATAGAGGTGGTACGAGTCCTGCTGGGTGCGCGGGTTATTGCATCCGACTATGGCCGCAACGCCACGGAGGCGACCGGCGGCTATTGCATCGTTGAGCGGGCGGAAGCTGCCGCGATAGGTGCCGCCCATTGCGTAGTCTATATACTCATGCGAGAAGCCGGGTACCAGTTCCTCGGTGACCTCTTTGGGAATGTAGACCTGTTTGCGATTCTTAAAGTTCTCGATGGCGCGTCTCACCAATTCTTTGGCCTGATCCAGAGCGTGGTGCTCGTCGAATTCCAAATGCGTGGCGCCTTCGATCTTGACCTTTGGCGAGGTGGTGATCAACTCGGTATGGAAGTGCTGGGAGATCTCGCCGAGCGACTGCATGATACACTGCACGTCCACGATCATGGCCTCGACTGCGCCGGTGATCAGGGCCACCTCCTGTTGCAGGAAGTTACCCACCGACGGGATGCCCTGGCGAACCAGTATCTCGTTGCTGGTGCAGCAGATGCCGGCCAGATTAATCCCCTTAGCGCCTACCGAGTGTGCCAACTCGATCAGCTCCGGATCCTGGGTGGCCGCCACCAGCATGGCCGAAAGAGTCGGCTCGTGGCCGTGGACTACTATATTGACCATATCCTCTTGCAGGACGCCCAGGTTGATCTTGCTGACGTTAGGCGCCGGGATGCCGAAAAGGATGTCCGAAACATCCGTGGCGATCATGGAGCCGCCCCAACCGTCGCCCAGAGCCGTTCGGACGGCGCCCTGGAGGATATGCCAGGCCTCCTGGTCATCGCCGATGTGGGTACGGTGAAGGGTATCGACGACCTCGCGGTCGATGCCGCGCGGCATGACCCCTTGCTCGCGCCATATCTTTTGGCGCACCTCAGGCGCGCGGTGGGTCATCAGGATCTCGCCTTCCTGCTGGCCGAAGAGCGACAGGTAATAGTCGGCCAGATCGTTGGCGATTTCCTCTTTAGTGCGGCCATTGGTCTCGATTCCGGCCTCCTTGGCGAGTTTGACCAGCTTGGCCACGTCGCGGATCTCATAACCCTGGGCCTCTCCATTGGCAGCGGCCTTGAGCGTCAGCACCAGGTCTCGCCCGTGGTCGGAGTGTGCCGCTGCGCCGGCGGCTACCATCCTGGCGAAGTTGCGTGCCTGGATGGTGGAGACGGTCGCCCCGCAGATACCCCTATCACCCTCTTTGACCAGGCGGCAGGGACCCATCGAGCAGTTTTTACAGCAAAGGCCGTCGGCGCCTATCGGACAGGGTGCGAGCATATCCGCTCGATCGAACGCGGTGGAGATCGCCATCTGTTCGGCGATCTCAAGCATCTTCTGGACTGCTGGGTCGATTGTACGCTCTTGTGGGGTGCGCTTCTTTTTTGCCATGCTACTCCTCCCCGGCTACCTTGATAAAGTCCGGCAGCGGCCATACCTCGCGTTTGATCAGCGGAGTGGGCTGCACGAACGAGACGGTGCCTGTATGCTCCAGGCCCTGCCTGACGTCGGTATGGCGGAAGACTATCAGGCCTTCCTCTACGGTTTCTTCCATCGGCTGGGTATACCCGGCCTCGGTAAGCACCTCTTTGATGCGTTCGGCGCTGACCTGGGCCGGATCGAAGATAATATCGGCGCGGCGCAATGCGGCGCTGGCCCAGATGTCGGTGACTCCGGGTAATGCCAGCACCAGCGCCCGTACCGCCTTCACATGGTGGTCGCCGTACATGGCCGGCAGGTCAATCCTCAGAGTTTCCATAAGCTCTAGCCCCCTCCCTGGACTACTACGGTGTCTGGTGCGGAATGTCTGCGGCGTATTGTAACACAACGTCCGGCTGCTACACTACGCCTGATATAGAATCTACCACGACTCGGCAAGTTTGGGCGTGATTTATCTACCATCCCCAAAAGAGGTGACACCTGTCGCGGCAATTTGTGATAAAAGGCACATCTCGAAGCACCCATGAGGTGGATCATGATCGCCCCTCACACCGCCCACCGATCCCGATTCTGGCCTCGCGGTTTACGGACGGGTACAATCACTGAAACGTGACGAATCTCCGGGCGGCACATTGCCGCCTTTAGCCGATCACAATCTCAGCTTTGGAGGTAAAAGTGGCAAAAAAACCGCTTGTAACCGGTCCCACATTCGAGGAAATGCTCCACCCCTGGAAGATAGACCCCCAGGTGCGCCAAAAGGCGCTGGAGATGATGACCAAAGACCCTCTCGACCCGATCAACCTGTATAACATCACGTGGCGCGACGCGGATAACAATATTTACTATCACGTCGTGCCGCCGGAGCTGACCGGCGTAGAGACCCCCATCGTCGTGCTATACGCGAAGGACTTCCCAACCGGGAGCCATAAAGTCGGCGCCACCTACGCGATCCTGCTGGAAAAGGAACTTTCCGGCGAAGTTGATCCCTCGACCCACACCCTGGTCTGGCCATCAACCGGCAATTACGGCATCGGCGGCGCCTGGGTCGGCTGCCGAATGAACTTCGATAGCGTTGTCATCCTGCCGGAGGGCATGAGCGCCGAGAGATTCCAGATAATCGAAAGTTACGGCGCCCGCGTGATCAAGACCCCAGGCTCCGAAAGCAACGTCAAGGAGATATACGATAAGTCATGGGAGTTGCGCCGCTCCGATCCCAACGTGCGGGTCCTCAACCAGTTCGAGGAAATGGGGAACTATCGCTTCCACTATTACGTCACCGGCAATACCATCGTCGAGCTGGCCGAGGAATTGGCAGGGAAAGGGATCGGCAAGGGCAAAGTCTCGGCCTTCTGCTCCGCCATGGGGTCGGCGGGCACGATCGCGGCAGGCGACCGGATAAAGCAGGTATGGCCCACGGCGCTTACCATCGGCCTGGAACCGATCCAGTGCCCGACCATGTTCAATAACGGCTACGGCGTCCACGACATCCAGGGCATCGGCGACAAACACGCCACCTGGATACACAACGTCTGGAACATGGACGCGATCATGTGCATAGACGACATCGAATCCAAGATGGGCCTGCAATTGCTGACCGAGGAGGCCGGCTGGAAGGTGCTGACCGAACGATTCGGCGTGCCGGAAGCCGACGTGATGAAGATGGCCGAGATATTCGGCATTAGCGGTGTCTGCAACCTTCTGGGCGCGATCAAGACCGCCAAATACTACCGTATGGGCCGGGACGACCTGATCGTCACCATCTGCACCGACGCCATCGACCGCTACCGCTCGGTCATGGCCCAAATGACCGAGCAATACGGCCCTATGGACGAGACCGAGGCCATAGTCCGCACCGTGAGCATCTTCCACAAACAGAAACTCGATTGGATCAAAGAGGGCACTATGGACGTGCGCTCTCAGTGGCACAACCTGAAATACTACACCTGGGTCGAACAGCAAGGGAAAACGGTGGAGGAGTTGGATGCCCAAAAAGACCCGGAGTGGTGGATACGACATCAGGAGAGAGTGGCCGAGATCGATAGAAT
>JALXEW010000210.1:0-12603 GCA_027069285.1 Ardenticatenia bacterium
TCATCAGGCCGCGCAAGGGCATCGTGCTGTTGGGAGGGCATGACATTCGCAGGGTACCTCCACGCTCCAGGGCGAGGATGGTCGGGTTGGTGCCACAAAGCGAGTCTAACGCCTGGCCGATCACGGTCGAGCAAATGGTGGCGCTGGGCCGTGCCCCACATCGCGGTTGGCTGATGCCGCTAACGAGCAGGGATCGAACCATAATCGAAGAGGTCTTGGGGATCACCGGACTGGATACCCTGCGTGACCGACCGGTAACGGCACTTTCGGGGGGCGAGCGGCAACTGGCGCTGATCGCGCGAGCTCTGGCACAACAACCGGGGGTACTCCTACTGGACGAGCCGACGGCCCACTTAGACCTGCGCCACCAATCAGAGGTAATGGGGCTTTTGCGGCGGCTGGCCCATCGCGAGGGATTAGCCGTAGTAATGACCTCGCACGATGTGAATCAGGCCGCCATGTACGCCGACAGGATGGCGTTGCTCGCCGAAGGCGAGATAAAAGCAGCGGGCACTCCCCGGCGGGTTTTGCGACCGGAATTGCTGGCCGACGTATACGGCGTACAGGTCGCCGTCGGCAGCCATCCGGTGCGGGATACCCCGCTAGTAGTGCCCGTGCCTGCGTCCTGAGCGAGATCCCCTAATCCTCGGATATTTCGACGTCAACCTTCACCTGCGCTCCCTTATCGCCGTTTCCATCCCCATTCCTCTTCCCGCCAGAAGGTTTCCTGCTCCTCCGCGCCCGCTCCCGTTCCTCCGGCGCGATCACATCGGCCAGCCATGCCCTGAACCACTTGGCAGCCTCATCGGCAATCGGCACGCGCCGGTTGAGCAGCCATAGGCCCAGAATTATCAAGATCGCGGGCAGGATCAGGCCGCCCAGGCAACCGAATATCGAGTGGAAAATGAAAAGCTCGAAGAACAACCCGAAGCCGATCAACAACTTGACGCCTATGGAGATCAGGCGGCTGCCCAGGCTAACCTCGTCATCGTTATCTCGCAATATGCCGCTGGTCCACATGCCGACCCCGACGAAGACCGGATATAGCGCCCAGAGATAAGCCCAACTCTCCCAGTAATCCGTGATGCTCTGGAAAAGTAATATCAGGCCGGTGCCGGTAACCAAAGCCGCCGGCGTCGCCAGCTGAGCCGACTTCTCACCGCCGGCCAGGGCGACGATGAAAAGCAACACGCCAGGCCCGATAATCCAAAAAGTCCACCCCCAACGACCGAGGCCGATTCCACCTAACATGTTGACCGCCAGGAGAAAGACGCCAAGCGAGATCAGGATCGCCCCGCCTATGAGACGTCCCTGGTCTTGATCGTTCGCCCTCTTACCCATATCTCGCACCTCGCTTCCGTGAAATTTCGTTTCCGTCTGCTATTTAATACGCACATGGGCGCCGTTGGTTACACCCGGCGGGAAGCTTTGCCGTTCGATGGTCATTTCCGGCCACCCACATCAAAAAAAATGCCCATGCCCGTCAAGGCAACGAGCATGAGGCTATCCGGTAAGCGCCATAGCACAGGCCCGAACGATTAAACTAGGCCGCCTCGATCTGTTCGCGGATGGCACGTCGCCGTGCCAGTATATCCTCAACCGGCCTGACTAATTGCTCATTGTACGCGCTTTCCAAAGAGGCCGTATCCTGAGCAAGCCTTTCCGCCGCCCCAAGTGCCCGATCCCTTACAGGCTTAACCACGCCCGTCACCATCTCCGGCTCATCGCCGGAATACCATTGCTCCAAAGGAGAGATCACCATCGTCCCGGCATTTCTGATAAGATCCGGTAAATTCGTCAACAATGCGCCGATCGCCTCAAGCCCGGCCACTATCGGCTCCCCGGCGCCGAACGGGAGCAAGTTAAGGACAGTGCGGATGAACTCCCCCACCAGGTCTGCAAAGGGCCTGGCAGGCTCAACTGCCTGAGAGAGGGTATCCTCCACCGTCTGAAGGCTATCCGCCAGCTCATTCAGGCGGGCCTCCAGCCAGCTCAGGCCGTTTGAGATGGTCGGGACGTCGGATTCCAGACCGTCCAAAGCATCTCTGGCGGCCACCACCTCACTTTCGACTGTGACCCGGCTACCGGCTGCGGCCAATACGGCCAGGCCAACCGGCCCAAAGCCGGCCATGATCGCATCATCCAGGCCGGTGGCCTCCAACTGCTCGTACAGCGCCACCAACTCCCTCAGCGAGGAATTTTCCGCCTGCAAGGCGCTTATCTGCGAAAGGGCATCCTGCAAGCTGGCCTGCAACTCGTCTATCCTCTCCAGCAACTCATCGCGTTGGGCAGAAAGCTCGGCAACCCTACTCTCAAGCTCACCGATCCTGGCCGCCGCCTCCGGTGGCATCCCAGGCGTCGAGGTTGGGAACCCGGTCGGCTGTGGGGTTACAGTGGGGGGCCTGGTCGGCGCCGAAGTGGGAGCGGGTGTAACTCCGGGTGATGGGGACGGAAGCGGCTCGCCGCCGATGGCACCCGCGCCCAGGCCGGAAACTAAAGCCGTCGCACCGGCCCCACAGGCCGCCGACGCGATACCAACGATCAACGTCCTGAGAAAGCCACGCCTGGTCAAGCCCTCGCGCGTGACCTCTTCCAACCTGATGAGCCTTTCATCATCCATCCGGCTCATACGCCGTCCGATGTGCTCGATCAGGGCACGACGCTGCTGATCATCCAACCTGCGATGTCCACCTCCGCCCATTTCGGCAACCTCCGCACTCCTCAACGCCGACGTTCTTCAGAGTCAACCGTCCCATGTTCGGTAGGGGCCGCTTTGCAGCGGCCCCAAAAATCCACGTTAGATAACACGGCAATCCCAACGTCGCAAGCGGCAGGGCAAATACCCTGTCGGGACGTGTGGCCTCACAGTCCGAGCAGTTCCTTCAACCTCTCGCCGGAGTGCTCGGCTACTTCGGCATGGATGCTCTTGCCGTGGCTATCCATCGTGACCACGGCAGGGAAATTTTCCACGCGGATCACCCACATAGCCTCCGGCACACCCAGCTCCATCTTGTAGACGGCAAGCACCTCCTTCACGCTCTGGGCGATCAGCGACGCGGCACCACCTATCGTATGGAGGTAAACCGCGCCGTACTTCTGGCAGGCCTCAAGCGTTTTAGGCCCCATTCCTCCCTTGCCGATCACCGCCCGGAGTCCGAAATGGCCTATGACCTGAGCCTGATAAGGCTCCTCACGCATACTCGTAGTAGGCCCGGCGGCCACGAACGACCATTTGCCGTCCTCCTGCTTTACCACCGGGCCACAGTGGTAGATAGCGCTACCGCTCAGAAGCTCTTTCAGCCTCTCGTACAGCTCGCGCTCGCTTTCCGGGGGCTTCCCCTCGATGAAATTCTCTATCATGTACTTATGGGCCGCATCACGCGCGGTAACGATCACACCGTTGAGGCTAACGGTATCCCCCACGTGCAACGCGCGGATGGCTTCCTCACTGATCGGCACGGTCAACTCATTCATAGGTGATCTCCTCTCCTCGAACGCGCATATGAGCGCGGCGGTCTGCCCAGCACATATACGCTATCGAGACAAAGTAGCTGGCCGGGAGGCGATGCGCCGTCCCGATCTTGACGGCCAGGACGGTGGTCTTGCCCCCGAACCCCATAGGCCCGATGCCGAGCCGATTTATCTCATCCAGCAACCTGGCCTCCAATGCAGCCAGTTCCGGGATCGGGTTGACGTCATCCAAAGGCCGCAGGAGTTGCTCCTTGGCCTTCATGTAAGACGTGCCCCTATCGCCGCCGATCGCGATGCCCAGTACCCCAGGCGCACAACCCAGCCCCTGCGCCTTGTTGACAGCATCCAGCACCACCCTGCGAACCCCTTCCAGGTCACGTCCGGCCTTGAGCGGGGCATACGGCAGTTTATACTGGATCGAGACATTCTCACTACCGCCGCCCTTGAGCTGAAGGGATACCCTCAACTCGTCCTGCTCCCACTCATGGAAGTGGATCGTCGGGAACGCGATACCGGTATTATCGCCGCTGTTCTTGCCGGTGAGTGGATCAACCGCATTGGGGCGCAGGTAAGTCCTGCGGGTGGCGATCGCCAGGGCATTACGTATCTGCCGTTCCAGCTCGGACGTGGAAGTGCCGGGTGGGTGATAAACGGTGAAGATCGGGGTGCCGGTATCCTGGCATATCGGCGTGGACGCCGAACGTGCCAACTCGACATTCTCGAGTATCGTCGCCAGCGCCCTCTCGGCGGCAGAGCCGGGTTCCTCGCTATCGTGGGCTTTACGCAGCGCCGCCTCGACGTCGGCAGGCAAATCGGTGGATGCCCGCCGGATCAGCTCGACGAATGCCTCGGTAAGGTCTCGCATTATCGGAATCCTCCAGTGTCCTACGAAGCACCGGAAAACAGGTCGTTTTTATTGTATCCCATCGGCCTTCCAAAACCAGTCCCGATCTGACCAGAAAACAAGGAAAATCCTCCCCAGAATGGGGCGGCGGGCGCCGGGCGAACCTTAAAAATCCGCCCCGATCAGGCAGTAGCTCCTGTAAAAAACGACAAAAAGCGAGAATCGAGGTAAGATTCTGTCCGGTCAGGACTTCAAATCCGCCGCCTGAACGGGCGATACGGAGTATTTGCGAAGTGCCATCGCTTGCCCAGATCACGCCGATCATACTGAGCGCCGCCCACGCGGTACTGCTGGCGGTCATAATAAGCGCATGGGCACGGGGGAAGCATCCCGGATTCTGGCTGACGATAACGGCGGCCATCGGGATGCTTTCCATGCTGGCACACGTCGAGGAGCTGAGCGCCACGGCCCCGGCAGGATACCCCGTCGGGCCATACCTCGGCATTGCCCTGATGATAAGCTTTGGATTCCTCACGGTAAGCTACATGAGACAGCCCTGGCACCCACTTTGGGGCGCCGTCGGCCTGATCTGGATAGGCGCAATGGCCTACACCCGCATCGCTTACGGGCCGGAAACATCCCTGGGCACGGCTAACTGGATAGCGGGCATCCTCACGGGCAGTATAGACCCACAGGCACAGGCCGCCGTCATCGGATGGGGTATATGCAGCCTGGTACTGTTGGGAATGAATTTCCTGGCCTACCGCACTGCCCATCTGCCAGAAGTGGCCAACAGGCTGCTTTACTGGTTGCTCGTAGTGCCACTGATGTCGCTTGGGATCGCAATGGGGGCATCCGGCGCCCAGCCCTGGGCCGCGATAGGTTGGGGTACCCAGCTTGCCGGGATGATAGGTGCCGCCCACGGCATCCTGGCATATCGCGTGTTCGACATCAGGCGCGCGCTCAGGAAAGCAATGGCCTTCGCGCTGCTGACTATGATGACGGCGGCGGTGATCCTGGGCGGGCTGCTAGTAGCCCAGGCGCTAAAGGTGCCGCTCACCGGCACGGAGGGACTGATGGCGCTGGCCGGGATCGCGTTGGCGGTAGCCTTGCTCTACGCTCCGCTCAGAGTCCTCGCCGAGTGGTTTATACGTAGCGCCCTGCGCCACGCACTCGAGGAGCCAACCCAGATCCTGCGCCGCTATACCCAAGAGATCGGCGCCATCATAGATATGGACGAGCTGGTGCGCGCCACTATGGAGATGATGGCGCGGGCCTTAAGAGTCCACCGTGGGGCACTGCTCCTGGCAACTCCCCTTGAGGATGGCTCAATCGAGCTGAAGCCCATGCGGGGTATGGGCGAAATACCCGAAAAACCGGTCGTGATGAAGCCGGATAGCCCGATATACCGCACATTCCACGATGAGAAATCCATCCTGCTCCAGTACGACCTCGAATTCCGGCGCAAATACTCCGGCACCACACCTGAGGAAAAGGCCTTCTTCGCCGGGCTGCGGATGAGTGCCTATGCGCCGATAATCGTCCAGGGGGAGCTGATCGGCGTATTAGCTACCGGCCCAAAGATGAGCGACGATCCCTTCTACCCGCGAGACCTGGAACTCCTGGCAACCATCGCCAACCAAACCGGCGTAGCCCTACGCAACGCACGCCTGGTCTCCGACCTCCGAGAGGTCAACGCCGAGATGGCGGCGCTTAACATCGACCTTAACCGCGCGAATGAGCGACTGGCGCGGCTGGACGCGGTGAAAAGCGACTTCATCACCATCGCATCCCACGAGTTACGTACCCCACTGGCCCAGATACGCGGCTATACCGACATACTGGAAGCCCTCAACGAGCAGGGGATGCTGGATCAGGAACAGATCGCGGGGATGACCGCCAACCTGCGCAAAGCCGCCGACCGGCTCGAAGAACTGATCAGCGACATGCTGGACGTTTCGCAGCTGGACGTGGATGCAATGGACCTGCGCTTCACCAGGACTACGGTCGAGGCGGTAGTGCGCATGGCGGTCGAGCCGCTGGCGGACGCGATAAAAGCCCGCAAGCTAACGCTCACCGGTCGCGGTCTACGGGGGTTGCCGGAGATCGAGGCGGACTTGAAGCGGCTTGTCCAGGCATTCCGCAACGTGATCACCAACGCCATAAAGTACACCCCGGACGGCGGCAGGATCGACATCAAGGCCTC
Organism: Ardenticatenia bacterium; assembly: GCA_027069285.1. Taxonomy (GTDB): domain Bacteria; phylum Chloroflexota; class Anaerolineae; order Aggregatilineales; family JALXEW01; genus JALXEW01. The sequence continues at coordinate 6,522 of JALXEW010000210.1, forward strand.
GGTGAGCAAATACTACGACGATGGCAACCCATTGGAGATCCAAATTGCCGTCCACGATACCGGCGTTGGCATAGACCCTGAATATCACGAGCTGATCTTCGAGAAATTTTTCCGCACGGGCGACCCCCGCCTCCACTCTACCGGCGAGACCAAATTCATGGGCGCCGGCCCCGGCCTGGGATTGACAATAGCCCGTGGCGTCATAGAAGGGCATGGGGGGAAGATATGGGTAGAAAGCCCCGGATTCGACCCGGAAAACTTCCCAGGCAGCACGTTTTACATCACCCTGCCCGTCCGCCCGCCAAAAGAGGCCCGTCGGGTCAGGCCACTGGAGGAACACCCGCCTCGCGAGCCAACCCACGCGCTCCATAACTAACTAGACATTGGCCGTAGAACCCTGTAAATTATCAGCAAGTAGGAAAAGAGCACCGGAGCGTGCCCGTGATCACAAGGATAGAGATAGACGGCTTCAAGTCCTTCGTGAATTTCAGCCTGGAGCTGATGCCGTTCCAGGTATTTATCGGCCCAAACGGCGGTGGCAAGTCCAATCTATTCGATGCCATAGTCCTGCTTTCCAACATAGCCAGGGGCACACTATACGACGCATTCCGTAAGAGCAGAGGGGAAATAGGCGAGCTGTTCGCAATAAGGCCCGACGGCAGCCGCGCCAAGGCGATCAGATTCGCCGTAGAGATGTTGATAGGCAGTGAAGTCACCGATAGCTTCGGCACAACAGTGGAGGTTTCCTCCACCAGGCTACGCTATGAGCTAGAGGTCGAAAGGCGAAAACAAGGGGGATTCGAGAGACTCTACGTCGCCAGGGAGGAGCTGAGGAGCATCCCGGCGGACTACGACACATGGCAAAAAAACATCCCATCGGCTAACAGGGGGAACTGGATCGTAAGGCGCAGAAGGGCGCCTTATATCTCCACCTCGCGGGAAACCGATGGCACAGCCGTGATATACAAACACCAGGACGGCAGAAGTGGCCAAAAACAGGGTAACCCGGTGGGGAATATGGAAAGGACGGTCCTCAGCTCAATCGAAACATCCGAATACCCCACCGCATACGCGGCCAAACAGGAAATGTCCGGCTGGAAGTTCCTCCAGTTAGACCCGGTAAAGCTTCGGGCGCCCGGAAGTATCTATTCACCTACAACCCTGCTGCCAGATGGTTCCAATCTAGCTGCCGTACTATATCGCATGTCCCGTGAGGACGAGTTTGCCATAACCGATATATCGCGTGATATGGCAAACCTGGTACCCGGACTGATGGAAATATCCGTAGAGCCACTGCCGGAACGAGACGAACTGCTGATAAAAGCAAAAACCCAGGATGGAACGACCTTTTCATCCAGGGTACTATCCGACGGTACACTAAGGCTACTGGCGTTGGTGGCGTTGAAGAACGACCAAACCCATCGCGGAGTCATCTGCTTTGAGGAACCGGAGAACGGGGTGCACCCAGGTAGACTTGAGAGAATAGTAGGCATACTCAAGGGCATGGCAGTGGACTTCAAAGAGGACCCAACAGGAGTCCCGCGACAGGTGCTGGTAAACACCCACTCCCCCAAACTGCTGTCGCATATCCCCGCAGAGTCCCTGGTCTACGTCGAAATGAGAACCCACCACGGCATTCGCGTGACCAAAATGACCCCGATAAAGCCGGAACTTCTCCACGATCCGAAGGAAAGATTCTACACCGAGGCTCAGGTCAGGGAATTCCTGGATTCTACATTATTGAAAATAGGCTTTTTGGATGCCACTAATCAGTAGTACGCTCGGCTTCAGCGCGGAACTCACCCATATCTATGATCGTACCCTCAACACGTGACCGCTCCGCCGCAAAGGCCAGCAGGTGACTTTCCAGCGAGTCCCGCGCCGACGTCAACGTCCCAGCATCCGGATTCCGCACCGCCCGGACAAAGGCCGCCATCAGCCCCTCATCGCCACCACCGTGCCCAAGCGACATCTCCGGCTCGATCACCTCGCGCTCGCCGGTCAAGTGATCGTGTATCTCGATCCGCGAATCGATCATGCCAAAACGCCCGATCAGAGTGGCACGGGTACCATCGTAACGCATGGTACGGCCCTCCTCGTGCGAATGGCCGTGCATGAAGAGCACCACCGTGGTACCGTCCTCCAGCTCCATATTGACCGTCTGATGATCAACCACGTCGTTATCACAACGGTACACGCAACGGCCATACGGACCGGTCTCCAATGCACGGCGGCGCCCCTCCAGGCTCAAGTCCTCGGATATGGTGGAAACCGGCCATCCGGTCCAATCGCCCAGGTACAGACGTGGCGCGTACCAGGGGCATTCATCGGCGAACTCGCAACCATCGGTACAACGTTCCGGCACATCGCCCGGCGCGTTTTCCGGTCGGAAGTGTATGAGCGAACCAAACGACTGCAACCGCTTGACCTTTCGCCCCAAAATCCAGTAGAGCAGGTCGAAGTCATGGCAGCACTTGGCCAGGATCATCGGACTTTCAAGCTCACTATTGCGCCAGTGCCCGCGCACGAAACTATGCCCCATATGCCAGTACGAGACATTCTCCCGATGCTCCACAGTGATCACACGGCCCAACCGGCCAGATCGCACTATATCGTGCACCTTAGTGAAAAAGTCCGTATATCGCAGCACATGGCATATCTGTAGTATACGCCCCGTCCGTTCGGCAACCTGTACCAGTCGCACCGAATCGGCCAGAGTAGTCGCCATCGGCTTCTCAAGCAAGACATGGTACCCGGCCTCAAGCGCGGCAACCGTTGGCGCCAAATGTTGCGAGTCCATAGTCGCACAAACCAGCGCCGGCGCCAACTGTCCTTCGGCCAGCATATCCTCCCACGACTCGTACTGCCTCTCCGGGGGGATACTGTGTGCCTTTGCAAATCGCTCCCGCCGCTCCCGGATTGGCTCGGCGACGGCGACGAATCGTATCTCATCCGGATGATCGAGGGCATAGGCCCCGTACACATCGCCACCGCGATTACCGGCCCCGACTAACACCGCCTCTATGGGCTGCCCCATTGCTTTGCATAACCTCGCTTTCGAACCCCATACTGCCATGCGTCAGAGGCAAGGCCAACCGTGCGCGCAAACCGTATCGCCGAACTCACGGCAGAAATTGCGGCTCCTGCGGAGGCGGGAGTTTGTCAAAAGGCGGTTCGCGGCGCGCGACCATACCCTGCAATTCATCCAAGGCCGCCAGCGCCTTAGCCCTATCCTCATCGGACATATCGGTATGGGCGAAATCATCCTCGTCCAACACCATTTCCTTCCCATCCGGGTAGACGAGGTAATCCAGCGCCAGATCGGTCGAAGAGATGGCGAACTCAGACCATCTGGCCGGGCGGCAGATATTACAGTACCAGCCCTTCAGCGAATCGTCATCGCGATCGTATATCTCGAAGATGTTGTACCAGCGGTCGGAGTAGTGCCACTCTATGAACTTATCGCCGCGCTTGAAAGTCATATACGGCCTGGCATAGCTTTTATCCAGGCGTGCCTCGATCTGCACCCAGTTATCGCCACGGGCGAGCACTTTACCCCAGTAGCGGACGGTTTCTCGCCCGGTCAGGTCGAGCTTGCGAACCAGGATCTCGGTCAACTTCAGCCTCCAGAGCCTCGATCAACGCTGCCTGCAATTTTACCGCAGATTCCGCAAGCATAGCCCTCTTATCGCGAGGTCTGGGGATGCTCACCACAAAAACCTGCCGGACACGGCCCGGCCTTGCGCTCATAACGATCACCCTATCGGCGAGGAAAACCGCCTCGCGAACGTCGTGCGTTACGAACAGGATCGTCTGGCGGAAGCGGCGCCAGACTCCCAACAGCCAGGATTGTAATCTCCGCCTGGTGAGCGCGTCAAGCGCCCCAAAAGGCTCATCCAGCAGCAACACATCCCGTTCGCAAAGGAAAGTGCGCAAAAGCGCCGCCCGTTGCCGCATCCCACCGGAAAGCTCGGCGGGATATGCCCGCTCGAATCCCTCCAGGCCGAAGAGTGGGAACAATTCCAGCGCCTTACGGCGTGCTTCCGCGCGGGGCCTGCCGGCCAGCTCTGGCCCCAGGATCACATTATCGAGCACATTCCGCCAGGGGAGCAACAGGTCACGCTGGGGCATATAACCGACCAGACCGGTTCGTCCGGCTATGGACACCCCATCCAGCAGGATGTCGCCGGAATCCGGGCGGATCAGGCCGGTGATCAGGTTAAAAAGGGTGCTTTTGCCGCACCCACTCGGCCCTATAATAGTGATAAACTCACCGGGGCGGGCGGCGAAGCTCACCCCATCGAGGGCCTTCACCACCCGCCCGTTCTCATAAAACGTCTTGCTCAGGTTTCGGACTTCCAGCTTAGGCTTCACGGCAGGAACTCGTTGGTGAAAGCGGCCTCGACGTCAATCGGCTCATCCAAAGCACCGCCATCGACCAGGAAATCGGTATAGCGGCGCCAGACCTCCAAATCCTGCCGGCCCCACTGCGACGCATCGGCCTGATAGCGCGGGGAGAGCCAATCCTGGCTGGCCCGCACCAGTTCCGGATCAAGCTCAGGTGCGGCCTCCAGCAAGATGTCAGCGGCTTCCTGGGGATTTTCGATGGCGAACTCATAGCCACGGGCCGCCGCATGAACAAACGCGCGGACTATTTCGGGGCGCTCCTCGATCATCTGCTCACTCGTGATCAGGACCGGAGTGTAGTAATCCGGCACGCACTCAGTCCAATCCGAGAGACGGATGAAATTCAGCTCCACGCCCGCCACCTGCGCCCGGATGCCATCCCAGGCCTCGAAAATCCAGGCGATGTCCACACGGCGGCTTTCCAGCAGCGGCAACGCATCCACAAAGCCCACGTCAACGAATTCCAGCTCATCAATATCGCCGCCGTCGCATTCCATCAGGAGTTGCAGTAGCGGGCGCTCGAAACTGACCCCGAAGGCGCCATATGTATGGCCCTCCATATCGCGGGGCCGCTCGATCCCAAGCTCCGCCAGCGAGGCAAAAGCCGAGGTGTTATGTTGGATGATAGCCGCTATCGAGACGATGGGCACCCCCTCAGCGCGGTTAAACGTGAGCCACTCCTGGAAGCTGATACCGAACTCCGCTTCACCCGATCCGACCACCTGCTCCACCGGCACATCGCCGCTGGGCTGTATGAACTCGACCTCAAGGCCCTCGTCGGCAAAGTAGCCGTTAGCCTGAGCCACATATAGACCGGTGTGATTGGTATTTGGCGTCCAATCCAGCATCAGCGTCACGTGGGTAAGCGGTTCGGGAGTGGGCGTATCGGTCGGCGGGACAGGGGATGGGGTAGGCGTCGGGGTCGCCCCGCCGCAGGAGACCGTGAACACTGCGATCAACGAAACGGCAAAACCGAGCTTGAGTCTGGACATCTCTCACCTCCGTCAGTATATCCCAGGCTCCTCCCAATGGGCCTGGCGACCGGATGTGTGATACCAGGGCAAGGCAAGCCTTTCGGCCAGCCATACCACGCCGAAGAGCGCGATACTGAGGGCCGAGGTCACCGCGATGGCGGCGAATACCTGTGCCGTGCGGGCGGCGCTGAACGAACGTTGCAGATAGACGCCCAGTCCATATTGCGCCCCCACCCATTCGCCGAAAATGGCGCCGATGACCGAATAAGTGGCCGCTATCCTCAGTCCGCTGAAGAGTGAGGGCAACGCCGCCGGGAATCGGACCTTAAGCCATGTCTGCCGCCGAGTGGCCCCCATCGCCCGCAAAAGCGCCAACAAGTCCGGGTCGGCGGACGCCAACCCGTCAGCCGTGGAAACCACCACCGGGAAGAAGCACACCAGCACCACAACCGCCACCTTTGGCTCCAGGCCAAAACCGAACCAGATGATCAGAAGCGGTGCTATGGCGAAAAGCGGGATCGTCTGTGAGGTTACCAGCAACGGGTAAAGCGCCCGCCGCAGAAGCGGCGAAAAATCTATCACAGCGCCCAGCGTCACGCCCAAAACCAGCGCCAGTACAAGGCCGATCACCGCCTCCAGCAGCGTCCAGACGGCGTGATCCGCCAGGAGCGAACGTGTACGCCAGGCAGCCTCGGCGATGG
>JALXEW010000210.1:12613-14765 GCA_027069285.1 Ardenticatenia bacterium
GATATACTCCTCCCTTGCGGGGAGAACTGTTTTAACGACAACACCGAGCAGTTCCTCTTCTTTTTGGAGGGCTTAACATTTTACTACCCCAATATCTCCCACCCCCCGGGGGATTTCTCCTATTTGGGGAGCGATGCGCTGCACCTGGGGGAGCCGTGAGGCGATCCCGAAGCCGCCCGAGCGGAGGATCAGCTCGGCGGTCCCCAGGGCGACGCTCAGGCCCAGGATGAGGGCGAGTGGCGGCAGCGAACTCTGGATTCTGGTCACGATCTGGCGCGACTTCACACCCTCGGCCCCCCTTTTAGTGACTACACGAAATACAATCGATGCCTAACTGTACTTCTCCATCTTCTCGTCAATCGTGGAACCGCCGATAGCATCCGCTATCTTGATCACGGTCACCACGCGCTCCGCACCCGCCTCAAAGCACGCCTGATGAGCCGCCTTCGCAGCCTCCAGCAGGCGGTCAAGCGGGCCTTCCATCACAGTCTCCATCGGACAAACCCGATGACGCACCCCGGTGGACGCTATAGCCTCAATAGCCCGGTCGATCACCGGATAAGGGTCCTCGCAAAGCGGCAACACCTGTACCGCCACGGTGACAATCCTCTCGCCATCCATCACGAAAACCTCCTGGCTGGAATAGCATAGCAAACGGCGCTCATGCCCGGCCCTCAGTGAAAACGGCCAGCAGAACCCCCTCCCTAACCCACACCTCGGCACGCGACCCGGTAAGCACGTTGCTGATCCCACGTGCCGGGCCGAACGTAAGCGTCTCGCCGCGCAGCGGATAGCCCAGACCCAGGCTACGCACGCCACGAGCATCACCGCCAAGGGGGATCAGGGAAAGCGTATCTCCCTCCCGCCCCCAGATGACCGAGTGCTCCCGTATCACCCAGGCTTCCTGGCGGGCGGTCACGAGCCGTACATCCAACCCGGCAAGCTCCGGCAGAGTCAGCAAAAGCACGTTAGCCAGGCTCTGATCGAGCCGGTCACCTGTGGCGGCAAGCACGCGAATCCACCGGCTCCCGCGCCCGGCAGCGAAAAGCAACGCGAGTTCCAGGTCTGTTTCGTCCTTACGGGGGGAATAAGGGATCACCTCGGCGCCATCGGCCAACACCCGACCCCGGTCATCCGGATCGAGCGAGTCCAGGTCGCCGATCACGACGTGCGGCGTATACCCCAGGGCCAGCCAGTGAAAAGTCCCGCCATTTGCGGCGATTCGCAGGGCCGAATCGGCATATGTGAGCACCCGCTCAACGGCAGGCCCCTTTTCGAGCGAACCGTTGGCTACGATGATGGCCCTGGCGGTCTCAGTCATGGCAACCGCTCTCCATGCGGGAGAGCGGTCGAATAGCGTCGGTATTCAACGCTCCCTCCGCCGGCATTACCCGGATCAGGTTCAAGGGTCGGTGCCGTCGCCACCTGGCCTGGGCACCCTCTCAGCCCGGCTACCCCGGACTCCCCTGCGCCTTCTCAAGAGCTACGCGGAGTATAACTCCACCAACACGGCATCGCAACCCCACGATCGGTATTGCACTACTCGGCCATACAGTCTAAACTGTGTCAAACGGAGGCGCAGATGTCCCAGGAACTGGTACAAACACTTTTCTGGCTGCTCGCCGGCATGGCAATCGGATGGGGAATAGAGTTCGTCATAGACCTGTTCATCCTGCGTCCACGATGGAAAGCCCTGGCAGAATCCCCGGCCGAATCGAGCACATCCGTAGCCGATGAGCTGCACGCTATGGAGACCGCCCTGGCCCGCCTTGAGGAACGGATCACAGATATGGGAGTCGCGCCAGCCGGTCAACCGGATTCCCAGGAAATCCGCGAGGCCCTTTCTGCCATCTCCGCAAAGCTCGAAGAACACGAGAAATTGCTCAAAGAACTGATCAGCGCCCCCGCGCCCGGACGGGTAACGGTCACCGAGGAACGGGTGATCACCCAGGTACAGGACAGGCTCACCGACATAAAGGGCATAGGGCCGGTCTACTCCGGCAAGCTGCACGAGGCGGGCATCCACACCTTCAAACAGCTGGCGTCGCTCACACCGGACGAGCTGGTGGCGTTAATCAACGTCCCGGCGTGGCGGATAGACGCCGAGAGTTGGATCGAGCAGGCCAGGCTCCTGGCCTCGCAACGCCAGAAA
>JALXEW010000211.1 GCA_027069285.1 Ardenticatenia bacterium
CCTCCGGAAAAGGTCGAGAGGCCGCGTGGAAAATTGGCCGGCCCGCCGGAATTGGACGAAGAGGCCGCCGCGCTTGGGGAACGCATGGAGACTCTGTGTGGCGAAATGGCGGCGGATATGTGCCTTTTGACCAAGAGCGGCGTCCTATTCATCGCGCACGGTAGCCTGAAGTGGGACGAAGCCGTGGAATTGGCCTACATGGCCCACGAGGGATGGGTTCCGCCGCCTGATAGCAACCAGTCCCAAATGAGGTTCGTGCGGTTGGAAAGCGTTTCCAAAGATTACATACTTTACTCCACCACAGTCGCCGGTGAGTGGGTATTGAGCGGCGCCTTTGGCTCCAATGTGCCCATAAGCCAGATACGGCGGGAGATCAACGCGATGGCAGAGGAGCTGGCCGGCATTCTAAAAGTGCCGGAGGAAGCACCGGCTGAGGAAAGTGTCGCACCGGAAACTGCCGCCGAGCCGACTAAAGATGTTGAGACAGAAGCTCCCAGGCCGGAGGCCGAGCCGGAAGCCGAGGAGGGCCTGAAGCCCAGAGTATTGGAAGCAAGTACCGCCAAATCAGAGGAGCCTGCACCGGTGCCTATGGCATCATATTCTTGCGCGTGGGCCGTGCGTGATATGGACGCGCTTAGCATACCGGAGGGAATGCGACACCGGCTGGCGGCCTGGCTTCGCGAACTTGCGGATGAGCGTGGCTGGAACCTGGAGTTCGCAGAGATACACCCAACTTACGTATACGTCCAGATAGAAGCGCCCGCATCCGAACTCCCGGCGGAGGTGGCCGAGGTTATGAAATCGTATGCCGTGCAGCGGGCCTTAGAAGAATTCCCGGATGTGGGTGGGGATGGCTCGCTATGGGCGGAGGGTTATTATCTGATCATGCCGCCGCGCGAGATAACCCAGCAAGAGATGCGGAGATTTATCGCCTATCAGCGCCGGGCAGGCGCCGGTGCGTCATGAGTCTGGTTCGCGTTCTCATCGTAGATTCGGATACATCCTTTGCCACAGCGGTGAGTGAGGGATTGGCATCGCTTGGCGATTTCGATGTGAAGACGGCGCGTGACTTCGACGCAGCGCTCGCCAGTTTTTCGGATAATTGGGAGCCGGACGTGCTTTTGCTTGACGTCGGCATCCCGGATTCCGGTGGATTGGTCGGGCTTGTGCGGGAAAAGCACCCCGGCTTACCGGTGATCGCAGTGGCGCCGGGGGATGCCTCACCGGATGAGACCCTGCCGGTTGACGTGCAGGGGGTGCTGAGCAAGCCCTTTTTCCTGCCGGACCTTCCCGAATTGCTGTTCCGAGTGATCAACCGGGAAGCGGAAGCCGGAGATGAAGCCGTTGACCGGCATGTGTCCGATGTACCCGGCCTTACCCCGTCCCATCCGACGCATGATGACGATGTGTTGCCTTATGTGGAGCTGCCACCGGAGCTATCGAAAGCGGTTGGCGAGCGTTTGGATTCCCTCAGCAGGCAGATGAATTCGTGCGTGCTGCTGCTGAGCCAGGGGGGACATCCCCTGGTGGGCGTGGGGGCCGAGTCCGATGAGGAGATGCGGGCAGTAGCCAGGTGGGTGGCTCGCGGGTGGCATACCGCCGAAGGTGGCAAACCCCACAGCCGGGAGATCGTGCGTTTTGAGAGTTTCGAGAACGGCGCCGGCGCCATCTCCCTGACGCTGTACTCGACCCAGGTTGCCGGTGACCTATATCTGTCCGCCGCGTGGGGCGGGGATCTTCCCCTTGTGACCGTGCGCAGACTGGTGCGCCGGGCTGCATTTGAGCTTCTGGACGTTCTCGGAAGTGTCATCGATGCGCCTCAGCATCCTTCTTGAAGCGGTACCTGGCGTTCTGTACCGACCAGATTTTGACATTGAGATAACCGCTCCGGTAACCGATGATAGCCGTGAAATCCGTTCGGGTGGGCTATTTGTTGCCAGGCATGGTCTGGTGACGGATGGACACAAATTCATCCGCGCGGCGGTGGATGCCGGGGCAGTGGCGATTATCGGCGAACTCCCCCCGGAGGAGGTAAACGTCCCTGTACCGTATGTGCAGGTGGCCGACGGCAGGTCCGCATTGGCATACCTGGCGGCAGCTTATCACGGCTTTCCCTCTCGCGAGATGGTGGTGGTGGGCGTCACCGGCACCGACGGGAAGACGACTACCTCGACCCTGATCTTCCATATCCTGCGTGCTGCGGGCTTCCGGGCCGGGATGATAAATACCGTCAGCGCCATCCTGGGCGGGGAGGAGGTGCCGACCGGGTTGCACGTCACCACGCCGCCGGCTCCCGATGTACAGCGCTACCTGGCCCGTATGCGGGCTAACGGGATCACACACGTGGTACTGGAAGCCACCTCACACGGATTGGCGCAAGGTCGTGTGCTGGCGGTTGACTTTGACATGGCGGTGATGACCAACGTCACACACGAGCATTTGGACTTCCACGGTAGCTGGGAAGCCTACCGGGATGCGAAAGCCGATCTTTTCAGGATGCTTGGCTCCTCCGGCTCGACGACCGGATTAAGGCGTTGGGGGATAGTGAACGCGGATGATCCATCTGCCGGATACTTCAGTTCGCTACCCGGACCCGATGAAGTGCTGATGTACGGCCTGCGTTCGGGAGCTGCCGACCTTTGGGCCGAGGACATTTCCTACGGGCCGGATGAGACCCGCATCGAGCTGAGCGGCAGATGGGGGCGGCTTCGGTTGCGAACCCGTTTGGTGGGTGAGTTCAACGTTTATAACGTCATGGGGGCCGTCGGTACCGCGTTAGCCTTGGGGATCGAGCGTGGCGCGATAGAGGCCGGAGTTGCCGAGATGAGGCCGATTCCGGGCCGGATGGAGCGTATAGACGAGGGGCAGGACTTCCTGGCGATTGTTGACTTTGCCCACACTCCTAACGGGTTGCGGAACGCGCTAAAGGCCGCCAGGATGATGAGCGGCGATGGGGGGAGGGTTATCGCGGTTTTCGGCAGTGCGGGGCTTCGTGATCCGGCCAAGCGGGGCATGATGGGCCGGATCGGGGCCGAACTGGCCGATCTCACCGTGCTGACTGCCGAAGACCCTCGCACCGAGTCGCTGGAGGCGATCTTGGAGGAAATGGCTGCCGGGTGCCGGAGCGTCGGCGGGGTGGAAGGGGAGACATTCTGGATTGTGCCAGACCGTGGCAGGGCGATCCACTTTGCCTGCAAACTGGCGAGACCCGGAGACGTGGTGATCGCCTGCGGCAAGGGCCATGAGCAATCCATGTGCTTTGGCGAGACCGAATACCCCTGGGACGACCGAGAGGCAATGCGCTCAGCTTTGAGGGGGGAGCCTCTCTTGACTTTGCCCACGGCCTGAAGATCACCAGCCGTGTTCCAACCGCATGATCAGCCTGTCCGGCAGGCCGTGCTTGCGCATCCGTTGCTGCACCGCATCTATGTTATAGGGAACCCGGCGGTGTTCCCATGTGCCGGATGTGGTATCCAGGATCGCATAGGCGGCGTCCGGTATAGAGTCCCTGGGCTGTCCCACGCTGCCTGGATTTATGATGTAGCGCGAATCGTCCAGCGGGATCCGTTCCCGGTACTTTGGCATCACCACCTCACACCCGCCGTTTTCCCGCAGCTCTCGGAATAGCACCGGGGTGTGGGTATGGCCCACCAGGCAGTACTGTGTGGAGAAGGCCTGGAAGTTGAGTGCTGCTATCAGCGGATCGAGGATATATTCCCAGATCGGCTCTCGTGGGCTGCCGTGCGAGAGTGTGAAATCGCCCAGGATGAAGGTGGTGGGCAATTCCTCAAGATAGGCGCGGTTTTCGGGGGAGAGCATCTCCCTTGTCCAGAGCACGGCTTTACGTGCATCTGCGTTAAACGTCCTGATGTCCAACCGTCCCAGCGCGGCCCAGTCGTGGTTACCGGCCAATGATAGGTGCGGCAGACTGCGCAATAGCTCGACGCATTCGTTAGGGTCTGGCCCGTAGCCCACCACATCTCCCAGGCACCAGACGTAATCATAGTATCCGGCGTCTTCCAGCACGGCCTGAAAGGCGGTCAAATTGGCGTGAATGTCCGAGATGATCAAATACCGCATTATCCGTCCGGCCTCGCACTTGAATTTTATCGCAGGCACATCTTACCATGCTTGCGCCGGGCGGGTGCGCCTGAGCGATGATGAAATCGATACAGCGCTTTCGCAGCATTGGCCGCCGGACACGCCCGAACCTTTGCGCATTCAACTGCTGGCGATCGGCAAGGTTATTTTCGCCCAAGAGGGCCTGAACCCAGAGATCCCACCGCTTCCGGCCCTGTGCAATACCGTGGAAGGTGCGCGCTACCGTGACATGTTGGCCCGGCTTGGTCAGGCCCGCAATGACCGGGTGATGGTACTCTCGGCGCTGGATGTGATCTCACAAAGTCTAGCCACTATCGCCGAGGCGGTCCCACCGATCGAGGGCGACGTTCTGGTAGAAGTCACGCAGTTCACGCAGCCCCTGGGCCACG
>JALXEW010000212.1:0-14506 GCA_027069285.1 Ardenticatenia bacterium
ACCCGAGACGTGGGAATCCTACACCGTCAGGCAGGGGGATACCCTCTACGGGATCGCCCAGGCGGGCGGCGTCAGCGTTGAGCGGCTGATGGAGGCCAATTGCCTGCAAAGCGATGTGATAGTCGTCGGTCAGGAACTACTTGTTCCGCCGGGTACCGCCCCATCCGCACCCGTGGGGGCCTCATCGGCCCCATCCGGGCCGGTTGGCGATGGGCCGATCACGCTTCAGCTGCGTCCCGGATGGCGTTTGGAACAGGTCGCCGCCGCCATAGACCGCACTGCCGGACTGAGCTTCAGCGGTGCGGAATTCCTGGGATTAGTCGGGCCGGGCGCAGCCGGCAACGCCGGTCGCGCATTCCTGAGCAGTTGTCCGCCCGGCTCATCGCTGGAGGGTTACATGTTCCCGGCGGTATACCATCTGTGGCCGGAAACAACTGCTCTTCAATTCCGCGAGATGATCCTGGATAACTTCGAGCGCAATGTGACGCCGCAGATGATAGCCGATGCCGCAGCACAAGGTCTGACATTTCACCAGGTGATCACCCTGGCTTCCATAATAAGGCGGGAGTCCACATACCCTGACGATCAGAGATTGGTGGCAAGCGTGTTTTATAACCGTTTGCGCTCCGGGCGGAGGCTGGATGCCTACGTCACGGTGCAGTACGTGCTGGGCACGCCGGCGAACTGGTGGCCGCCGCTAAGCGCCGCCGACTTGAACGTGGATTCACCGTACAATACACATATCCACACAGGCCTACCACCCGGCCCGATAGCCAGTCCCGGCCTGCCGGCGATAAACGCCGCCTTATATCCGGCTCAGACTGATTACCTCTTTTTCACCGGGGCTTGTGACGGCAGCGGGCGCAACGTCTTCGCCTCCACGTACGAGGAATTCGTGGCGATCCAGTGCAGGTGAGTGCTCACTCACATATTCAGCAAAGAGAACAACTCCTCGCGCACCACCTCATCTCCGATGACATCCTCAACCTTGAACCACCTGTTAACAACTCGCCGATTGGCCTTCAAATCATCAACCGCCCGCTCGGTCAGAGAAACGCCTTGAAGCAGCAGCACCGTCACAGATTGCCGGCTCGCTTCCTTAGCGCGGCTCAAGCTCTTCAAGGCCGCGCCGATGCGTTCCAGAACGCCAGCCGCATCTATACCGCCCTTGATCTCCACGGCAGCAAGCAGCCTGCCGGCGCGGTATATGCCTATATCTGGCTCATCACCGAATACAAACATACGTCCGTCGATCAGGCCAACCTCACGGCCACCTTCCGACTCCTCGACGACCATTCCCCGCTCGCGCAATCTGCGCCTGAACATCTCTTTGACCAAAAGCTCTACTTTATCCCCCTTGAAATTTTGCCAGGAGCCTTGTGCCTGCGAGCCGGCTGCCATCCCCCGCCAAATGTCAAACTCCCGATGATCAAGCTCGTCGTCGGCCTCAACCAGGTGGCTTATCACTTCATTGAGACGCCTTGCGATCATCACCGCTCGTTCCGGATCGGTAATTGGCATTCCCCGCTCATATCCGGAAACCGGCAACCCAATACGTGCCATTGACTTTTGCGATACCATAGCAAGCATACGATAATAACCGATTGCACGAGGCCTCTCCATCAAAATAGTCGGATGCGCAAAAAGCGTCACAGGCCTGATCCCGCTATGTATCGCCTTATTCCATGCGCCCTCGGATATACCCAGGCGGTCCAGCCGCCACTCCAACATCTCACCTCTAACGTGCTCGACATAACGGGCAATGTCCAGCAACCCCCAGGAGTGAAGCTTTTGGTGAAAAAACTCGCTCCTGGCCAGCTGCTCCAACCGCCATACATCGGTCCCATCAGCGGGCATAGGCTTTCCTACTCACCTGTCCTTTTCCCACACGACAACGCTTTCCCTCACAGGAACTCGACCATACTTTCCCATCTGTTGCGAGCTGTTGCCTTTATACCTGGCCACAATCACCTCGGTGACTTTGAATCCGAATTCCTCGGCCATCTCGCAAAGCACCAGGTCAACCGGCACCAGCTCCCCACCAAAACGCACGTTGTCCACAACCATGGCCACTTTCGCGCCAGGCGCCAGTACCGCGCCGAGCTGCCTGATCACCTGCCGCATGTCCACGAAATATGCGGTCAACATATGGGGTATACGCGGGTTGTTCAGATCTCTACCTTGCGATTCGAGGGCATCCACTAACTCCTCGATAGCAGGGTGTGGAGGACGCTCGTTCTCCTCGACCCTCGACTCTATGTGGGAACGCAGGATGCCAAACCGCAAAGCCTTCAGCTCTTCAAAGTTGCGCACAAAATGGAAACATAGCTCCAACGAATATGTCCTGGTGTAATCATATCTATTGGCATATGGCGGTGAAGTGATCACAGCGGTTGGAGGCCTGTCGAAGCCCATATCCCCGAGAGCACGGGCATCGCCCGTTATTATCTCAGGTCTAGGGGCCAGGCGCACATCGCCTATAACCTGCCGAAAGAGTCTCAAATCCCTCTCGGCCTCCATGACCTTCCGTCCGAGCACTTCACCGGGGTCCGCAACCGGCTTATCCCTCCTCAGCCTCAAGAACTGCCCATCCTTAGACGTATAACTACATGGCTCCAATATAGAGAAGAATAAGAGAAGAAAGACTTCTCTCAGAGGTGTTTCCAAATCGTCTATAACGCTTTTCCACTTACGCAATATCTCTAGTATTTCCGGCACGAAAGCCACTTTCATAATAGACACATCACCCGCCACCCGCGCGGGTTCCGCGTCCGCGACCCGTGCCCGCAACTTATCATACGTGGCGTACAAGACTCCAGGCTCGAGGGCAGCCAGCCGAATAAGCGCGTCGGCCACGAAAGTAGCGAGCGGCAATTTATCAATCCCAACAGAAGGAACTTGACGCTTCATTGCGGCAACAAGCGTCGTGCCCATACCGCAAAACGGATCAAGGATATAGTCATCACCATCTAGCAGGAACCGGCGTATGAATTCCTCAACAAATCCCAGAGAGAAGGCTTCTTTATAGCGGTACAACCTCAGCAGGGGAACTGATTTATTGCCTACGTACGAAACCAAGCGCCCCAATGCTAATTCTTCGCGCATGATCGGGGCGAACCTGGCCTCTATACGGGCGCGCTCCGGGCCGAACCCTATGGCTCCTCCAGACTCCGATTGGCCAAATAAAGCCAACTGCCTCACGCCAGAACCTCAAAATGCCATCGATAGGCT
This sequence comes from Ardenticatenia bacterium, assembly GCA_027069285.1. Classification (GTDB taxonomy): domain Bacteria; phylum Chloroflexota; class Anaerolineae; order Aggregatilineales; family JALXEW01; genus JALXEW01. The sequence goes on from JALXEW010000212.1 coordinate 3,232, forward strand.
CATTATAACCTATCGGGTCGCGTCGGGTAAATGCATCCCGGCGATGTGCACGGCATGGCACCGTTCGCAATAGAGCAGTTCCTCGCCCAAGCGGCCAAGTCCCATCCGGCGCCTGGTCTCCAGCAGGCGCCCGACCTGTTCCGGGGTCAACTCGCGCCCGCCGCCCATCTGCTCGACCATGAAAAGTATCCTGGCGGTATGCTCCAGAGACTCCAGCTTCATGTATGCGTCCCAGAGATCGGGGCCAACGGTCAGCGAGCCGTGATGCGATAGCATGATCACGTCATGAGCCGCGATCAGGTCGCGGATTGCGTGGCGGTTTTCCTCGCTGGAAGGGGTGGCATACTCCGTTACCGGCACCGCGCCGAGCACCAGTATGGCTTCCGGTATCAACGGGCGCTGGAATGAGACCCCGGCAATGGTCAAAGCCACGGCGGTAGGCGGATGGGCGTGTATCACGGCGCCTATGTCCGGACGCCTGGCGTAGCATTCCAGATGCATGGGCAATTCGGACGTGGGGCGCAGCTCCCGATTAGCGTCGGAAGTCGGGCCGAGCACACGCCCTCCCATATCAACAATAAGCATCTGATCGGGTTGCATGAAGCCTTTGGAGATGCCGCTTGGCGTGATCAGGATGGCGTCATCCCCCAAACGGGCGCTGATGTTACCGGAGCCGCCGTCGATATATCCCCGGAAATGCATCAGGCTCCCCACACGGCACATCATCGCGCGCAGGGAGCGTTCGAGATCGGTATAGCTCACGTCGCTGCCCCCTCGTCGCCGGTCGGAACATCCGGCTCGCGCCTGCCGACCCAGACCGTATATTCGGCCTGCATGAACGGCTCACGCCGCTCGCCGCCGCCGGTACTGACCAGCAGGTACCCGCGTTCACGGTCGGCCAGGGTGTAGTGCTTCGAGGCGGTTGCGTTGAAAATGCCCACCACACGTCGGCCTATCGCATCCGCATCGCGCCGGGAGCAGATGACGGTAAAGCGCCCCCAATCCGGCGTTCCAACGAACTCGTCGCCGCTTCCCAGGGCGTTCACCGCGCCGAGCACCAATCGGCTCATGTATACGTGCACGTCATTCATCGCCAGCGGCCCGTATACGTCACGGAACGGCTCCGCATGTTTGATCACAATATCCAATACCGCCGATTGCGGGTCAGATGCCGCGCGCTCGACCTGTTCGGCGGTGATGCGCGGCCCCGGCAGTCCGGTGAGTGGATCGCTCAGGGTTTCCCTCTCGATCCGTTCGATGGCATTCCGGATGCGGAGCCTTAGTTCTTCCAGGTCGAACGGCTTGGTGATGTAATCGTCGGCCCCCAGGCTGAGTCCTGCCAATTTATCGGCTCGATGGCTACGTTGGGTGAGGAATATCACCGGTATATGGGCGGTACGGGCGTGCATCCTCAGCCGCCGACAGACCTCGTAGCCGTCTATATCCGGCAGTGATATGTCCATCAAGATCAAGTGGGGCATGATCTCGCGACATTGCGTCAGGGCCTCCTCCCCGGTCGGGACACTGTGGACGGCATAACCGTGCTCACCCAGGTAGAGGCTCAGCATCTCCGCAACGTCCAGATCGTCTTCGACGAGCAACAAGCGATGCAAAGTACTCATAGCATCCTCGAAAGATACAGGATTCCCTGCACAAACGGCGACCTCGGCTGGGACATGATCAAAGGCGTGCCCCTTCCGACGGCTACCGACTGAGCCGGGTCGTAAGGCAGCTCCACGTCCAGATGGCGTCCGAGCGCCTTCTGTATAGATGCCGGCGGTATGATCTTATCGGCGCGAACGTGGTTAAGCACCAGTTTCACCCGATCCATGTTCACGCCCATACCCTTCAGCTCGCGCAACAGACCGCCGGTGGTTTGCACCGAGGCCAGATCATCGCCAAGCACTATGATAACCGAACTTGACTTCTCCAGGGTAGCGGCGACGGCATCGTTTAACTCCGGAGCATCCACCACGATCCGGTCGAACTTCCCGGCAATCAAAGCCAGCGCCCGGTCTATAACGTGAGGCGGCGGCGGCTTAGTGGACGGGATCGGCGGTGCGGCCAGGATCGACAGGCCGGAGGGGTGGGATGTGAGAACCCCATCCACAGCGCTATCGTCCGGCACGTCGGTCAGATCGGCCCAGGTAGCCGTCGGGGTCATGCGGAACTGTAGCGCCACGTGTCCACAGTTAGCGGCCAGGTCGACCAGGCACACTCGATGCTTATGCGCCATGAGGGCCAGGGCCAGGTTAACCGCCACGGTCGTGGCCCCCACCCCACCACGCAATCCCAGCACGGTCACCAGCGGAAGCAATCCCTCTCCCTTCACAAACGGTAGCGGCGCAGCGGAACTCAGCAGTTTATCCACTTTTTCGATCAATTCCCTCGAGGTGACCGGCTTGGCCAGGTAAGAATCCGCGCCCACCTCAATTGCCATCTGCTCGTCCATAGGCTGGGCACGCGCGGTGAGGATCAGGATCGGTATCTTGGAAGTACGCGGGTCTGCCCTCAGTGCCTTCACCACGTCGTAGCCGCTCATCTTGGGCATCATCACGTCCAGGATCACCAGGTCTGGGATATGGGATTTGGCCAGTTTCTCCCCCTCCAGCCCATCCTCGGCCAGGATCGCCTGGTGGCCTTCCCGCTCGACCATGATCTTCACCATTTGCAAAAGGGTGGGGTCATCATCCACTATCAGTATGCGTGCCATCACGCCTCCTTTACCAGGCAGAATATACCGATATAGTCCCGATTAACCAGGATCATCCCACCCCTGAACTTCACTGACGGGGATAATGTGACCGTGGCCGTGGCCGATGATATTGGGATGAAGCGCTCGGCTGCGAGAACCAGCAACCCTTCCAGGTCCAGCGTGGCGCTCATGGTGAGCGAGCCACGGACTTCAAATCCGGGCACGGTCAGGAAAACATCGTGCACCACACGGCTGATGTAACTGCCGTAAGCCTGTCTTTTCGGCAATCCATCCTCCTCGCGTGCCAGCACGACCATGATGATGTTATCTTTGCGCAGCTGGCCACGGCGGAAGTTCCCCTTGATGTCGGCGGGGTTCTGTATCGGGGAAATGTATACGTTTTCGACCGTGATATACGATCTGGTCGGGTCATTGAGCACATCGGCTATCGGGTTAAGGCGGACGCTGACCTCACCGGATATGCGGTAGTTGTGCGCCAGGAAGTCGGCGGCCACATATCCCTTCCTGAAGCTGGCTTTATCGCTCATGATTCACATCCCCCATCCGCCACAGATAAATCCAGCTTGAACACGTTCTCCCCGCTTCGCGAATCGCGGCCCACCGTGATACGTCCCCGCATGGCACGCATGGCGGCCAGGCAGAACGGCAGTCCCAACGCCACACTGGTGCGCGAGCCGGATTGGCGGGCTTCCCACTGAATATCGGTATCGAAAATCCGGCTCACATACTCCTCCTGCACCATCCGACCGGTATCCCTTATGCTCAAAACCACATGGCCTTCGCGTTCCTCTGCCTCTATACTCAGCTTATCCCCGCGCACCGTGAATTTGAGGACGTTATCGAAAATCGCCCTGAACACCCTGGCAAGCAAATGGGGATCGGCAAGCACCGGTGGCAACTCATCCGGCACGTCTATTTCCAGTTCCAGCCCCTTACGGTGCACCAGGTGGAACACCTCGGCAGTGGCCTCTGCGACCATATCCGGCAGGTTAACCGTGGTCAGCGAGACATGGAAAGCCCCCTTGCGCATTCTGGCCAGGTCCAGAACATCATCTATCAGGTTAAGTTGGCGCCTGGCGGCGATCAATGCCCCATCCAGCAGGCGGCTGAAGCTATCATCGGCCCCCCGTTCCCGTTCGGCCAAAAGCTCCAGCGCGCTGATCACCGTTCCCATAGGGCTTTTCAAGTCGTGTGCCAGCAGGTCAACCGCACCGGTAACGCCATCTGCCACCCTGGCGGCCAGCCTCACCTCCAATTCGACTGCATTTAACGGGCTGGTCAAAAGCTCGCCTGCACCGGCCTCAAACGCCGCCAGTCTGGATTCGGCATCCGGCGTGGTGAGGGCCAGAACCGCGCTCAGGGAACCGGTGCCGTCATCACGCCACGCCCTGCAAAGGCGTAGCCCATGCTCACCGAGGGAGGGTATATCCAGCACGATGGCCGTGAAGTTATCATTTGCAGCCATTTCTAATGCCTGCCCGGCCCCATTTGCAAGGGCAACATCGGCATCTATCCCGGCGACGGCATTTTCCATATCCGCCAGGACATCTGCCGAGCCTGCAACCAACAGTATCTTACGTCTCACTCCGTCAAACCTATCACTTCGTACACCGGCACGCGCCCGGAGCGCCCTTTGAATCGATATGGTCCGAGCTTCCGCGCAGCGATCTCGCGTTTCACCAGTTCGTAAGTATCCTCGGTTATCAATATCTGATTCGGCTCGCTGGCCCCCTGCAACCTGGATGCCAGATTGACCGCATCCCCGATGGCGGTGAAATTCATAAACTCAGGAGTGCCCACGTTGCCCACCACCGCCTTACCGGTGTGGATCCCAAAGTGGATGCCAACCCTGAAAGTCGGGTCAAACTGGCGATGGAAATCCGGCAACTCATCCCTGATCGCCAGGGCAGCCCTAACCGCTCGCAGGGCGTGGTCTTCCTGGGGAAGAGGAGCGTTGAAAAGCGCCATAACCCCGTCGCCCATATACTTATCTATAGTCCCGCCGTGGGACTTTATCGTGCCGGCTATCAGGCTCAGGTAGCCGTTGAGAACATCCAGCACACGCTCCGGGGCCGCGCGTTCGGATATTGCGGTGAATCCGGCCAGGTCGGTGAACATGACCGTCACATTTTGCAACCTGCCGCCCAGCTTGACCGCAGACGGATTGGCAAGCAATTGCTCGACCACTTCTGGGGCCACGAATCGCTCGAACGTGGCCCTTATCTGCTGCTGCGCGATCAGTAGCTCATCCGAGGCCTGCTTGGCCCTCAACCTGGCATCCACACGCGCCAGCAACTCGCGGGGGCTGAACGGCTTCGGCAGGTAATCATCTGCCCCGCACGACAGGCCCTCCACTCTATGGCCCACGTCACTCAGGGCCGTCAGCATCAGAACCGGGATATTGGATAGGGACTCATTACCCTTGATCCGCGCGCAGACCTCGAATCCAGTCATGCCCGGCATGTTAACGTCCAGTATGATCAGGTCGGGACGTTCGGCCTGCACGATCTCCAGCGCCTCCTCACCATCAACCGCCGTAAGCACGTTATATCCCGCGCTGCGCAGGACGTCTTCGACCAATTGGCGGCTGTCCATATTATCCTCGGCAACCAGGATCGTGCTGATCGGGTCATTGCTCATTGCAAATACTTCCGGATTTTCACTACCAGCTCGCGCAAATCTATTGGCTTGGAAAGGTAATCATCGCACCCTGCAGCCAGGGCCTTTTCCCTATCGCCGACCATTGCGTGAGCAGTCAGGGCGATGATCGGGATGGACTCCAAGGCGGGGTTTGCTTTGATCTGTCTGGTGGCGGTCCAGCCGTCAAGATGAGGGAGAGATAAATCCATCAAGATCAGGTCGGGCTGCTCATCTTCCGCCTTGCGGATGCCTTCCTCGCCATCCACTGCCTCTATGACCTCGAAGTCCATCGAAAGCAAAATGTCCATGATCAGGGTACGGTTATCGGGATTATCCTCCACCACCAAGATTCGATTTTTAGCCATGTCCCCGCAAAGCCTCCCTTACTTCTGCCAAAAGTCGCTCCTTAGCCAGGTTCCCCCTCCTGGCCACCTCTGCAAAGCGTCGTCGCAGAAATTCCCCCTCCTCCGGGGAGGACTCGCTGGCCGTCACAATCACCACGGGCACTTCGGAATTCCGGCCATGCTCACGGATGTGAGCCAGCACGTCGAACCCAGATACCTGCGGCATGGCCAAATCCAAGAGGATCATTCCCGCCCGATGCTCATCCAGCCACTTTATAGCCTCCTGGCCACCGGCAACGGCGACCACCGGATAGCCCTCCGAGGTCAGGATCGCGCTCATCACATCGCGGTCGGTGGGGCTATCGTCCACGATCAAGATCGGCGACTCGCAATCGCGGCCCAAAACCCTGGACAGCACTGCCAAAAGCTCATCGCGCCGAACGGGCTTCTTGAGCACCCCGTCGACCTCCAGGGCAAAAGCCAATGGCTCCCGATCCACAACGGAGACCACGACCACCGGTATACCTGCCGTGAACGGATCGGCCTTAAGCGCCTCCAGCAAATCCCAATCGTCCCCACCGGGCAAGGCAATATCGAGCGCGATCAAGTCCGGTAACAGCTGACGGGCCATCATCACCCCCTCGCGCCCGGATCCCACGGCATCCACCTTATAGCCAGCCGATGCCAGGTACCCCTTGATCGTCTCGACCGCCTCCGAGTGATCGGCTATAACCAGGACCAGAGGCTTTCTCCCCAGGCTATCGCCGGGCACGGATTCCTGAGTCGCCGTCGGGGCGATTGGGAAGGAGACCGAGAAGGTAGACCCGATCCCCACCTTGCTTTCCACCGAGATCGTGCCGCCATGCATCTCCACCAGTCGTTTGGCGATCGCCAGGCCCAATCCCGTACCCTCGAATTCGCGTGTGGTGGAATTATCAACCTGGCGGAACTCCTCGAATATGAACGGTATCTGATCCGAGGGTATCCCGATGCCGGTATCGCTCACACTGATGATGACCTGATTCCGTTCCCGGTCAACCCTGCCTTCGACGACTATCTTGCCCTCAAAGGTGAACTTCACCGCGTTTGAGAGCAGGTTCATCATTATCTGCCTGGCCCTTATCTCATCCGCCATGATCGGCGGCAAGCCAGAGTAATGGCGCTCTATCTTCAGGTTCTTGGCACTGGCAAGCGGCTCGATAGTTTGCAAAACCGGGTCTATCACCGCCTCCGGATTGATCGGCACAGGTGAGATCGTCAGCCGTCCGATCTCGATCCTGGATAGATCCAGCACGTCATTGATCAAATCCAGCAATATCCTGGCGTTCTTGGCAACTTTTTTGAGCCGGTCCCGCTGGCGGGGGTTGATGGGGCCATAAAGCTCACTCAGCACCAGATCGGTATATCCCAGGATCGAGTTAAGCGGGGTGCGCAATTCATGGCTCATATTGGCCAGGAACCGGGTCTTGAGGAGGCTGGCCTGTTCCAGGCGGCGGTTAGCCTCGGCCAGCTCGCGGTTCGCCTCGGCGAGCGGGCTGAAGAATTGATAACGCATGACCGCATTCGCCATTATGAGGGCACCGACCGCCTGTGCGGGCGCAAACATCGGCAGCGGCGCCAGTGACGGTATCCCCAACGTGAGCAGCCCCGCCAGAATCACCGCCCCGGCAGGCCATATCGATCGGCTGCGTTCACTTTTATCCACGTATAGTGCGATGGTGGCGAAGGCATAATACGCCAACATCCACAGGAACACCGTATAACCGGCCAACGTTATATCGTTATCCAGCCCGCCGGTCTGATTCACGCGGAAGTTAACCAACAACTTCCCGGCCCACAGCGCCGGAGTGAACACCAGTCCCAATAAGGCCCCCAGCAAACGCCCGACCGAGACCGCTATTCCCCTCATATTAGCGAATTCGGTGGCGAACATGAAGAACGACCAGGCAGTCCATCCCAGGGCCGTGGTACTGATGTAAGTCAGGAAAACCGGGTCCCATTCCATGATCCGGGCGAACCTCACGGCGGCATTAAAGAGGGAATAGACCACGAATAAGAACATCAGGAGCACAAAGTACAAATTGGCACGTCGCCTGACATCTTGCCACAGCACCAACAAGAGCAAGGCCGTGCACAATATGGCAGATATAGCATTCGTGACAAGCACAATAGCGGTATGTGGGTTCGCAAGAGTGCTCATCTGGACAGCACCTTGTCGATAACGCCGATCAAAGTCTCCTTGCCCAACCCCTGTTTCTGGAGCACTATCGTGCCCCGTCCCTCCAATTGGCGGACTTCCTCGGACTCTGGAGGGCGCGTGGTGACGACGATGATGGGAGTATCGCCGAGCTTATCGTGATCCCGCGCGAAGTCCAACACCTCGTAGCCGGATAGGTCCGGCTCCGCAAGGTCCACCAATATCAGCCCAACCGGATGCCCCTGCAGCCACTTTATCGCCTCCAACTCGCAGGAGACGGCGAATACCCGATACCCGTGGTGGCTCAGTATGGCAGAAAATATATCCCGATCCGCCGAATTATCCCCCACGATCAGTATGGACTGCTCGGCTGCCATCTGCAAAGCCTTTGCCACGGCATCAAGCAGCTGATCGCGACTTATCGGCTTGGGGACGTACATGACATCCGGCGCATCCACGCTCACATCCCGATCGGTGATGGAGATAACCACCACGGGTATCCGCTCGGTATCCGGATGGCTCCGCAGCCGATGGAACACCTCCCATCCGTCCAGATCGGGCATAAGTATATCCAGGGCTATCACATTCGGCCTGAGCGACCTGGCAAGGGCCAGGCCCTCGTGGCCGCTCTTAGCCTGTATGACAGTATACCCTGCCTGTGTTAAATGATAGCTTATAATCTCCAAAGCCTCATCGCTATCGTCTATCGCCAGCACCAACGGGCGGCCATCCGCAGGGATACCCTCACCCTCACTGCTCACCACCGGCACCTCGCGATACGGCACCGCGATGGTGAACGTGCTGCCCAAGCCGAAAGTGCTTTCCACCCATATTTTACCGCCGTGCATCTCAACCAATCGCCTGGCAATTGCCAATCCCAGCCCACTGCCGCCGTACCTGCGTGTTGGCGAGCTATCCACCTGCTGAAAGGCAGCGAATATCTTATCCAGATACTCAGGCGGGATGCCGATTCCGGTATCGGAGACTTCGATAAAGAGCCATTTCCCGGCATCCAGATATGGCTCCTCGTCCTGCTTCCTCTCCAATTGCTCCATGCGGGCCGATACCGTTATCCGCCCATGCTCGGTGAACTTCATCGCATTGGATATGAGGTGGGATAAAGCCTGTCGCAACCTCAACTCGTCCACCCGGATCGGTGGGAGATCAGGCTCCACCTCGATCTTCAACTCCAGGTCCTTATCACGTATCTGCGGGGCATAGGCGGCAACTGCCAACCTGACGGCCTTTTCCACCTCCACTGCCGTGAGCGTCAGCTCCATCCTCCCGGCCTCGATCCTGGAAAGATCGAGCACGTCGTTGATCAAAGTGAGCAACTCACGGCTGTTCCGCATGATCCTCTCCAGGCGGTCCCGCTGCCTGGCCGGGAGTTCGCCATAAGCGCCGCTCAACATCAACTCGGTATAGCCCACGATGGAATTCAACGGCGTCCTGAGCTCGTGGCTCATCCTGGTCATAAACTCGCTCTTATGGCGATTAGCCGCCTGCAGGTCGCGCGAGAGGCGCATATTCGCATCTCGTTCCTCGCGCAGGCGGGCGATCAGGCGGCGGGACATTTCCCGTTCGGCATCGAGGCTCTTGATCAACTCGGTGCGTTTCTTTTGCTCCTCCCGCAATTTAGAGATCACCCGTTGCAACCGTCGCTCACGGTGCATGAGCAATAGCACGGTATACGCCAGGAGGCCGATCACCCCGGCCCACACCGAGTTAACGATCACCTCCACTGGGCTATCCGCCGGCCTATAAAAGGCAAGAGTTCCGGCCAGCGCCAGCGCCGACACGATCAGGCCGACCGCCCCCCTCCACCTGATGAGCAGCTCCAACAGCCGTTCCAGAGCCTCCAGGAACTTGCCCCAATTCATCTCAACGCGCCCCCAGGGCCTGAGAGATACCCTCCAGCAGGGTATCCTGCGTAAGCCCTCTCTTTTGGATCACTGCAGTTATCCTATCGTTGAGGAATTCCCTATCCTTGTCATCCAGCTCCCTGGCCGAGACTATTATGACCGGCACATCGGCCAAGTCCTCGCGACCCCGTATGAACCCCAAAACGTCGAACCCGCTGACGTGTGGCATCATCAGGTCCAGCAGCACAAGCCCCGGCTTATTCGATCTCAGCCAGGCTATGGCCTCCTCCCCCCCACTGCAGGTCTCGATCTTAAAGCCCTCGCCCTCCAAAAAGGCACGCAGTATCTCGATGTCATCCGGGTTATCGTCAACCACCAGGATCGGCTTCTCTGGCGATGCGCGGCACACACGTCGCATAGCATCCAGAAGCTCATCCCTGCTAATTGGCTTCCTGACGTGGGCCGATACGCCCAGGGAGAACCCAAGTGGCCGGTTGTTCACGATCGAGACGACGACGATCGGGATGGATGAAGTCTCGTCGTACATCTTCAGCCGCTCGATCACCTCCCAGCCATCCATCTCCGGCATCATAATGTCCACGGTGATCACGACCGGCTTAAGTGCCCTTGCCATCTCGATCCCGGCCCGCCCGTCGGACGCAACCCGAGTCCGGTAGCCCGCGTCCTCCAGATAGGTCGCCAATATATCGGCGGCCTCTGGGTCATCGTCTATGATCAGCACCAGATCGCCCTTACCCTCGCCGCAGACATCCTGGGTTTCCGGTTGAGGTTGGGCATCCTCCGGCGCCATCTCCGTGCGCAGGGCCACGTAGAAGGTAGAGCCTTCCCCCACCGCGCTCTTCAGCCATATACGCCCGTGGTGTATTTCGACCAGCTTCTTAGTTATAGCCAGGCCCAGGCCGGTTCCCTCGTACTCTCGCGTTGGGCTACTATCCACCTGGCGGAACTCGTCGAATATATCGGCCTGGTACTCCACCGGGATGCCGATGCCGGTATCGGCCACGCTGAAAACCACCCACTGGCCATCCTCCAGCCAGCCGCGAGCCGGAAACGACATAGTATCCCCCAGGCCGTCCCTGACCATGACCCGAACGGCCTTCAGCCTCACCCAACCCTCATGGGTGAATTTGACGGCATTGGAAAGCAAATTGGTCAATATCTGTCGCAACCGCAATGGGTCAACGTAGAGCGGGGGCAGGTTATCTTCCAACTCCACATAAAGCTTCAGGCCTTTGGCCTTGACCATAGGCTCGAAGGTTTCCACCACCTCCGAGATCATCTTCGGCACCCTCACGATCGCCGGTTCCAGATCGAGCCGTCCGGCCTCGATCTTGGACAGATCAAGTATATCATTGATCAAATCCAACAGATTACGCCCGTTACGCAGGACTTTTTCCAACCTATCGCGCTGACGATCGGTCAGCGGGCCGTAGAATCCCTGGAGCATCAGCTCGGTATAGCCGACTATCGAGTTGAGCTGGGTGCGCAGCTCATG
>JALXEW010000212.1:14516-46845 GCA_027069285.1 Ardenticatenia bacterium
GCTCATGGCTCATATTAGCCAGGAACTCGCTCTTATAACGGCTGGCGTCACTCAGCTCCCGGTTCAGCTCCTCGACCCTATCACGTTCGGCGGCCAGCTCCTCCACCGCCTTCCGCAGGTCTCGGTTGGCAGCCATAAGCCGCCGGTTCATCTCGCTGAGCGGGTTGAAAAGCTGCGACTTGACCACCTCCCGCCCGATCCATATGGCGGCCAACGTCGCCAAAACCACGTCCAACGGGAGGGACGATAGCTCTTCCACGGCGTTGGTGAGCCATCCGGCGATCATTAGCAACGCGGGGACTTCAAGGCGGTCTGCCCTCGGATCGGGAGAAAGGCGCAGGTGTACATACGATGCCAGAGTCGAAAGGAACAACACCCCCAGCCCTACCCCACCCATAGGCATAAGCGTGTACTCATGGTAGCATTCGGGCAGGTTCTCATAGCAAATATCGGTGAAGAGGTAACCCGCCCACATCGCTGCCATCAGGATCAGGTAAAGGGCCAGGAAAATCCTCGTGAGCCACGGCCCCCATCCAAAGCGTGATTCGCAAAAGGAAACCACCATGAAATAAAAAGTCAGAGCGGTGGCTCCCAGGGCCATCACATCCAGGTAAAACAGCGGTGCGGGCGGCAGCACACGAAGTGATGGCACCGCCCTGAGAAGGGAAAACAGCGACCAGGTGAAAAGCGCGCCCAGGAAGGCGGCAACATACCAATTATATCTTTCCCGCCTTGGCTGCGTGATCACCAAAGTCATCAACCCGACAGTCACCGTCATGGTGATGACATTCGCAACAGCAGCCACAGCTCCAGGCACCGATATATTCATCCGGCCAAGCCCCCATGTGAAATCCCATCCCTACTTAAGGCTACACCAAAAATCCATTTAACGCCACGACAGGCTTACCAGGAGCCGAAGCACCCGGCCAGGCTACCCGCCGATCACGCCCGCAACCGGCACCGGAAACGTTTTACCGTTGGAAATTACGCCCAAATAGCGTATACTGGTGCAGTCCGAAACGGAATCCGGTGCCGCATCCGTGGCAGCAACGAATATTGCAGGAGGCTCTTTCATGTCGGACCTGACCAGTGACATCACAAAGGCCCTGAAGACGCAAATCGAAGCCTTCGAGCCGGTGGTGGAAGCGGTCGAGATCGGCGAGGTGATCGAAGTCGGCGACGGCATCGCCCGCGTATCCGGGCTGGATAGCGTCCAGTCCAGCGAGCTGGTTGAGTTTGAAAATGGGGTGATGGGAATCGCCTTCAACCTGGAGGTGGATAACGTCGGCGTGATCATCATGGGCGATTATACCACCGTCAAAGAAGGCGATCAGGTGCGAGGGACCGGTCGCATAGCATCCGTCCCGGTCGGCGAGGCACTGATCGGGCGCGTGGTGGACGCCCTGGGCCGACCAATTGACGGCAAAGGCCCGATCCAGACCGATACTTACTATAACATCGAAAGGATAGCGCCGGGCGTCATCGAGCGGCGAAACGTCTACCGCCCGGTGCAAACCGGCATCAAGGCCATAGACTCGATGATCCCGATCGGGCGCGGCCAGCGCGAGTTGATCATCGGCGACCGCCAGACCGGTAAGACCGCGCTGGCAATCGATACCATCATCAACCAGAAAGATAAAGACCTGATCTGTATATACGTGGCAATCGGCCAGAAGAAGGCTCAGGTGGCCCGCGTGGTGGCCACACTGGAGAAGTACGGCGCGATGGATCACACCATCGTGGTCGTCGCCTCAGCGTCCGAGCCGGCCACATTGCAATACATCGCCCCGTACGCCGGATGCGCGATGGGCGAGTACTTCATGGAAAACGGCAAGGACGCCCTGATCGTCTACGACGACCTCTCAAAACACGCATGGGCATATCGCCAGGTATCGCTGCTGCTACGCCGTCCCCCCGGTCGCGAGGCATACCCTGGAGACGTGTTCTACCTCCACAGCCGCCTGCTGGAACGCGCAGCACAGCTTTCCGACGAGCGAGGCGGTGGCAGCCTGACCGCACTCCCCATCATCGAAACGCTCCTGGGAGATGTTTCGGCCTACATCCCCACCAACGTCATCTCGATCACCGACGGACAGATATACCTGGAATCCGACCTGTTCTACAGCGGCATCCGCCCGGCGGTGAACGTGGGCCTCAGCGTCAGCCGCGTGGGCGGCGATGCACAACGCAAGGCCATGAAACAAGTCGCCGGCGGCCTCCGATTGGACCTGGCGGCGTTTCGTGCTCTGGAGGCATTCGCGCGATTCGGCTCAGACCTGGATAAGGAAACCCTGGCCCAGCTCGAACGCGGACGCAGGCTCACCGAGTTGCTCAAACAGCCCCAATACGCGCCGGTGCCACTCGCGCACCAGGTCATGGCGATATACGCCGGCACCCACGGCTACCTGGATCAAATCCCGGTGGACCGCATCCGGGAATGGGAATCCGCCTTCCTCAAATTCATGGATACCCACCATCCGGAAGTTGGCGAGGAGATAGCTACCAAGTACGAGCTAACTCCCGAAAACGAGGAGCGGCTCCAAAAAGCCATCGAAGAATTCAATTCGACCTGGGTGTAGACCGCGCCTTAGCCCTCAGAGGGAGAGAGAGCCGTGGCAACCATCCGTGAGATCAAACGGCGCATGAAAGCCGTCCAAAACATCGCCCAGGTCACGCGGGCACTGGAGGCAGTCAGTGCATCGAAGGTGAAAAAGGCCCAGGCACAGGTCCTGGCCAGTCGCCCATACTCACGCAAGGCCTGGGAAGTATTGGAGCATATCGCTTCGCAAACGACGGTCGGAACCGGCCCGCCACTCCACCCACTTCTGGATGTACGCGATGAGATCAGGAAGCGATGTCTCATCGTCGTCACCAGCGACCGTGGACTGGCCGGCGCCTATAATACCAATATACTTAGACTGGCCGAGCAATTCATAGCAGAACAAAACATCCCGGTCTCGGTGATCGCCGTAGGACGCAAAGGACGTGACCATCTGATGAGGCGCGGCCATAACGTGATAGCCGAATTCAGCGAGTTGCCAACCCCACTCACGATCACCTACGTGGCCCCAATAGCCCGCACGGCAATCGATGACTTCGCAAGCGGCAAGGCAGATGAGGTGCTCATAGCCTATACCGATTTCATAAACACGCTCACCCAGAGACCTGTGATCGAGAAATTGCTGCCACTCCGCCCCACCGGGGGCCATGAGCCGCCACCACCCGGCGGTGACGGCAGGGCGCCCAATAACGGTCGCAAATTCGAGTACATCTACGAACCCAGCTCGGCGGAGATATTAAACACCGTGGTGCCGCGCTTTGTCGAATTGCAGATATACCAGGCGATGCTCGAATCGCTGGCAAGCGAACATTCGGCCCGCATGGTCGCGATGCGCAACGCCTCGGAAAATGCCGAGGAGTTGACTAAAGCCCTGCGCCTGGTCTACAACAAGGCCCGCCAGCTGAGCATCACCCGCGAGATATTGGATATAGTCGGCGGCGCAGAGGCATTGCGTCGCCATGAGGAAATCACGGAACAAAAAGCGGAGGCTTTTGAATGAAAGGCGCTGTCGGAAAAATCGTACAAGTCCTGGGAGCCGTGGTGGACGTCGAGTTCCCGCCGGAACACCTCCCGGAGATATACGACGCTATCGAGGTGCCCCGCGAGGGCAAGGAGCCGTTGGTTCTGGAGGTGCAACAGCACCTGGGCAACGATTGGGTACGGTGCGTGGCAATGGATACCACCGACGGCCTCCGCAGGGGCGATAAGGCCATCGCCACCGGCGCCCCGATCTCGGTACCGGTCGGCGAGGTGACACTTGGGCGCATCTTCAACGTGCTTGGCCGCCCCATCGACGGAAAGCCCCCGGTCAAGGCCGAGGAATATTACCCGATCCACCGCCCCGCCCCGCCATTTGAAGAGCAAAGCACAACCACCGAAGTCTTCGAAACCGGCCTGAAGGTCATAGACCTGATCGCACCCTTCACCAAAGGCGGCAAGACCGGTATCTTCGGCGGCGCAGGGGTCGGCAAGACCGTGATCATCATGGAACTGATCCGCTCCATCGCAACCGAGCACGGCGGCTTCTCGGTCTTTGCCGGCGTCGGTGAGCGCACCCGCGAGGGCACCCAGTTGTACTTCGAGATGTTGGAATCGGGCGTCATCGATAAAACGGTGATGGTCTTCGGCCAGATGAACGAGCCACCCGGCGTCAGGTTGCGCGTGGGCCTGACCGGATTGACGATGGCCGAATACTTCCGCGATCAAGGCCGCGACGTGCTGCTGTTTATCGACAATATCTTCCGATTCAGCATGAGCGGATCGGAGGTATCGGCGCTGCTCGGACGCATCCCAAGCGCCGTCGGATACCAGCCCACGCTGGCAACCGAGATGGGCGAGCTACAGGAACGCATCACATCAACCAAGACCGGCTCGATCACCTCAATGCAGGCGGTCTACGTGCCTGCGGATGACTACTCCGACCCGGCGCCGGTGGTGACGTTCGCCCACCTGGACGCGACAATCGCGCTCGAACGCTCGATAGCCGAGCAAGGCATCTACCCGGCAGTCGACCCGCTGGCCTCAACCAGCCGAATCCTCCAGCCGGATATAGTCGGCGAGGAACATTACCGAACCGCCCGCGAGGTGCAACAGGTGCTCCAGCGTTACAAGGACCTGCAGGACATCATCGCCATCCTGGGCATCGAGGAGCTTTCCGACGAGGATAAGGCCCTGGTGGCCCGCGCCCGTAAGATACAATTCTTCCTTTCGCAGCCTATGTTCGTAGCCGAACAGTTCACCGGCCAGGAAGGCCGCTATGTCCCGATCCCGGATACGGTGCGCGGCTTCCGCATGATCCTCGACGGGGAGCTGGATCATATCCCGGAGCAGTTGTTCCGAATGGCCGGCCCGATAGAGGACGTGCTGGAACGCTACGAGAAAACCAGGGAAAAGAAGACGGTCGCCGTGTGAGGGCAGCAAATCATGCCGATTCAGGTTACAATCGTCACTCAGGAACGGGAGCTATTCTCAGGTGAGGCCGAGTCCGTGCTCATACCGGGGGTCGTGGGCGAAATGGGAGTGCTCCCGCGCCACGCGCCGTTGCTCAGCCTGCTGACAAGCGGCGAGCTGATCGTGCGCAAAAAGGACGGAACCGAGGAGATATTCGCGGTACACGGCGGAGTGGTGGAGGTGATGCCCGAAAGCGTGATCGTGCTCGCAGACGTGGCCGAGCGCTCGGACGAGATAGACATCGATCGCGCCGAACGCGCCCGACGGCGGGCAGAGAAAATGCTCAAAGAAGGGCCGCCACCCGATCCCGGTGAGGCAGCCGCGTTCGAGGCAGCACTGCGTCGGGCAGAGGTGCGCATCAAAGTCGCACGCCGTATGCGCCCCCACCGCGAAAGCCAGATACTCCGCACCGGCGGGGATGAGGATTAGCAGGCCATGTTTTCCAAGAAGATCGGCATCGATCTGGGCACGGTAAACGTCCTGGTCTACTACAATAACCAGATCGTACTGCACGAACCTTCTATGGTGGCCCTGACCGTGGAAGACGAGCGCATCGTCGCAATCGGCCAGGAGGCCCGCGATATGATGGGACGCACACCGGAAAATATCGAGGTGATGCGCCCACTACGCGATGGAGTGATCGCCGACTACGAGGTCACCGAGGCGATGCTGCGCTTCTTTATCAACCGGGTAGTCGGCAGGCTCCGCCTGTTCAAGCCGATCGTGATGATCAGCGTGCCGTACGGCGTCACCAGCGTCGAAAGACGTGCAGTCCACGAGGCAGCCATTCAGGCCGGGGCCAAAGAGGCGATGCTCATACCGGAGCCACTGGCAGCGGCAATAGGGGCCGGGTTGCCGGTCGGAACGCCTTCGGGCAACATGGTGCTTGATCTCGGCGGCGGAGCAACCGAGGCTGCCGTCATCGCCATGAACGGGATCGTGGTCGCCGAATCGATCCGCATCGGCGGCGTCCGCCTGGATGAGGCCATAATCAACTACCTGCGCCGCAAGTACAGCCTGATCGTCGGCGAGCCAACCGCCGAGGCGATCAAGATACAGATAGGCTCGGCGATCCCCACGGACGAGGAGCTGACGATGGAGATACAGGGCCGCGATCAAGTCTCCGGCCTGCCGCGCACTATGACCGTCTCCAGCGGCGAGATCGCCGAGGCGATGGCCGAGCCGCTTTCCATGATCGCCGGAGCGGCTAAGGCCGTGCTGGAACGCACCCCGCCGGAGCTGGCCTCGGATATTATAGACCGTGGCATCGTGCTGACGGGCGGCGGGGCGCTCCTGCGGGGCATGGCACAGTTCATCACGCGCGAAACCGGCGTCCCGGCCTATGTGGCAGAAGACCCATTGGTCTGCACGGCGGTCGGCGCGGGCCGCGCCCTGGATAACCTGGCAGTCATCCGGCGCCTGGGCATGTTCTAGTCCCGTAGCCTATGGGAAACCTAAAAGCCCCCGCATTCCGGCGGGGGCTTTTCGTCAAGGGTAAGAGGTTCTATCAGCTCAGGTAGTCGCGCAAGTTGTGGGCCAGGCGCGGGTGCCGGAGCCTGCGCAGCGCTTCCTTCTCCAGCTGGCGGATGCGCTCGCGGCTGAGGCCGAACTTGTTAGCGATCTCCTCGAGGGTATGCGGCTCCCCGCCCCCCAGACCGAAGCGTAGCCGCAGGATATGGCTCTGGCGCGGCGTCAACTCGGCCAGTACTTCCTCGATAGCCTCCTGCAGCAGATGCTGCGTGGCCGCCTCGACCGGGCTGGGGGTATCCTGATCCTCGATGAAGTCGCCGAATTCGCTATCGCCGTCATCGCCCACCGGTCGCTCCAGTGCGATGGCATGTTGGCTGGCGTCCATCATGCTGCGGACGCTTTCGGGCGGCAATTCCATCTCTTTGGCGATCTCTTCGGGCGTGGGGCGGCGACCAAGTGCCTGCTCCAGCACCTGTGCTGTGCGATACATCTGCCGAATCCGCTCGGTCATATGCAGCGGGATGCGGATGGTACGGGTCTTCTGCGCCAGTGCGCGCGTGATCGCCTGCCTTATCCACCAGGTGGCATATGTGCTGAAGCGGTTACCGCGCTTATAGTCATACTTATCCACGGCCCGCATCAGGCCGACGTTGCCTTCCTGGATCAGGTCGGGGAACGGCAACCCCTGACCCATGTAGCGTTTGGCGATGCTGACCACCAGCCGGGTATTGGCGCGGCCCAGGTGTTCGCGGGCCTCTTGTCCATCTCTCACCAAAGCCTCCAGCTCCGCACGGAGTTCTGGATCGGCATCATGGCCCAGTTCTTTGAGTTGTTCAGCCGCCTCACGGCCAAGCTCGATGCGCTTGGCGAGTTCGACCTCCTCCTCTGCTGTCAGGAGCGGCTCCTGGGCCATCTGGCGGAAGTAGAGACCCACCGGGTCGTCGGCGGAGACGGCCTCTATATCGCCCAGGTCGGGTTCCGGCTCCGCATCCGACGCAGACCCATCCTCATCGGATTCGAGCACATCATCCGAAACCGGCAGCTCATCGCGCCTGAGTTCGATCCCCAGCTCGTCCAGTTCGTCCAGCACGGCCTCTATTGCGCCCAGGTCGTCTTGTTCTTCGTCCAGCAATTCGAGCACGTCCTCGAACGTGACATAGCCGCGCCGGTCGGCCCGGACGAGCAGTTCTTGGATCACGCTCCTACCCTCTTTTCTCTCCATGACGTCCCACCTCAGACTTATCACCGAGGTTTGTTCTATATATTATAACGGCAAAACGCTCCTATTTTACCACATTCCCAACGTTTTGCCTACCCTTTCGAAACAGGCTTTGAGCCAGAAGCCACCTAGCCAAAGGGGGAAAGCTTGAGCTATGATGGCATTGGCAAAACCCTTATTATTATACAACACGTGTCAAGCGACCCGTGCCTGGAGAAAAGATGATGTTCTTCCCGATAGGATTACTTGCGGCAATAGTGATACTGATCGGAGTGGTGGCGGCCATTCTGCTGATTCCGCGCCGCCCGCCACCGCCCAGAAGGCCCTGGCTCAGGCCGCCGCCAAGACGAAGATGGTGGCGCAGGTGGTGGTAACGCCCCCACGCGATCAGTACACGTTCACCCAGATTCCGGCGCCAGCACCAGGTGATGTTCGGCTGAACTCAGCACCTCCGTCTCGTAAAACAGCAGTGGGTGATATAGGATATATTGCCAGCGCGTGATCATATCGCGGTAATGCTCGCTATATGGATGGCCGCTCTGGCCGGTGGTATGCACCCCGTAGGCGACGATAGGCTCCTCGAGGGAAACCATCATGCGCATCGAAGGCAGCCAGCGCACGGCGAATGATCCAGAGCTGGCATCCCACACCGTATTGTTCACGATCGCGGAACCACCGCCCACCGGATAAGGCCCGGCGTTGAACATAGCCTCAATAATGGGGATGCCGGAGCGTCCGAGCGGGTCGCTGACGAATGTGACCGTATGCATATCGCCCCACGACCATTCGCCCGGATGGCCCCCGTAGTTATCCACCAGCCATTCCACGCCCTCGCCGAACGCCCGGCGCAGGATGTCATCGCGCGCCTCGATCTGAGGGGTGCCGACGTCATCCCACCAGGGGTTATCCGGCTCGTCCATCAGCAGCCGGACGGCCATTTGATTATTGAATATCCCGGTCGGTGGATCGAGTTCATCCGGCATCTGATCGGCAAACACATCCCGCACCAGCATCATCCAAAAGGCCTCGTAGATCGGCGCCCCGGTGCTATCCATATCGTTGCGCAGATCCCATTCGGCAAGCACCTGGGCCGCTTCCTCCAGCAGGGGATCGTCGAAATCCAGCTCCAGCAGGAAGGGCAAAATCTCGGACGCGACGTTGTTGAAATTATCCCCCTGCATCGCCCTGAAGCTGGCCATATCATGGGTTTGAAGGCGCGTTAGCATCTCCTCGATCCGGCGGGCACGGTAGCCGCGATGCAGCTCGCCGGAGATCAGGTAGACCCTTCCGGTGCCCAGCTCCTCCTCCAGCAACGCCTGGTACTCGACCGGATCCACCACCGTGTTATTTGCCGTGATCACGTACCCACTTTCCGGATCGAGAACCGACGGGAGATATTCAAATGGGATATACCCCTGCCACTCATACTCGCCCGTTCCGGGAACGGGCACCAGCCCGTTATGGCCCTGGACGCGGATCGGGACCTTGCCCGACATCTGATAACCTATGTGGCCCTCAACATCAGCGTACACGAAGTTTTGCGCAGGCCAATCCCAAAGCTCCAGCGCCTGCCGGAACTCATCCCAATTCCGCGCCATATCGATTCCGATGACCGCCCCAAGCAGATTACCCGGTTCCAGGACCGTCCACCTGAGCGCGAGCACCTCATCGGCCTCATCATTCAAATCGGTCACGATCGGCCCATGTCGCGTCCACCTGACTTCGATCTCGACCGGTTCGCCGCCGAAGACGTGAATCGTCTCGGTCGCAATGTCCATATCCACCCACTCACCGTCGAATAAGTACTGATCCGGGTTATCGGGGTTGAGCGTCTCGATGTACAGGTCTTGTACGTCCGGGAAGGCGTTGGTAACGCCCCAGGCTATACGACGATTATGTCCGATGATCACACCCGGGCTGCCGGGAAAGGTATAGCCGATCACCTCCATCGGGCAATCATCGGTGACCGGACTGCAGTGCAGCCCGTTGGTATACCATATCGACGGCATCATAACCCCCAGGTGTGGGTCATTGGCCAGGAATGGGGCGCCACTTTCGCTCCTGGCGGGGGCGACCACCCAGTTATTGGAGCCTATCCCCTCGCCGGGTTCAAAGCCCAGGCCCAAATCCGCCGAAGGTGAGACGCCACCGACCAGGCGTACATCGACACGGGAGTAAAGCTCATCCAGGTTCGGCACTATAAGGGGGAAAAGCTCGTAGTCGCCTGGGAAATAGTCCTCGGTCATCTCCTCGCCGAGTTCACGCAGCATGATCATGCGTGCCATCTCGTTATCCATGTTACCGCTCAGGTACCAGCTTATCAGCTTGGCCCAGGTGAGCGTATCGGCAGGCTCCCACGGCTCGATCTCCCAGGTATGACCGGTCAGCGCCATCACCTCGAAGTTCAGGGCCAGATCGGCAGGGCTGCGGGATGATATGTAAGCGTTGATGCCGTCGGCATAAGCCTCAAGCGCGGATGCCGTGAAATCATCCAGCAGCTCCACCTCCTGCTCGGCAATGCGCCGGATACCAAGTGTGCGCAGGAACATATCGGTTTCGACCAACTCCTCTCCGGTGATCTCGGCAAGGCGCCCCTGTACGATATGGCGCCACCACTCCATCTGCCAGAATCGATCCTGAGCGTGCACGAAGCCCTGAGCCATGAACAGATCGTGCATGGTGGAGGCATATATATGCGGCACCCCCCACTCATCCCGGTAAACATGTACCTCTGCGTCCAGGCCGGGAACGACAAGCGTCCCGTCCAGAGTCGGCAGGGCACGGCGTAGCTCGCGATCGAGCGCGGAAGCGGCCAATAACCCCACGATCGCCAGGCCCACCACCACGGCTCCGGCGATTTTAACCCACTTGCTCATCACGGTACCTCCCACTTGATGAAGAAGGCGCACCACCCAGAGCATGACATCTGGGGTAAATGTGAAAATATCACCTATTCCCAATCCGAACAATCGCCGAATTCGCCGAACTTCCCACAAAATCGCTACACACCATCGCATCTTCGTGCTATCATCTGATAGCGCACCTGGGCGAGCCATCGCCCGTACTTCCTGGAGACGTCATGGTGGACGAGGGATACGTCCTTGTGATCGGAGCCGCCGGGATGGACGTCAAAGGCCATCCCGACGCACCACTTGTATACGGAACGTCTAATCCCGGCTATGTCCGACATAGCGTTGGGGGAGTCGCCAGGAATATAGCCGAGAACCTGGCCCGACTGGAAGTGCCGACGATCCTGATCAGCGCGGTTGGCGATGACGCGGCAGGGCAACGAGTGCTGGAACAGGCCCGCGAAAGCAACATAGATACGAGCTACATCCAGGTAGTACCGGGCGCACATACCGGCGTTTACATGGCCCTGATGAAGCCCGAAGGCGGGCTGGACGTAGCCGTGGATGATTTCGAAGTGCTCAAGGCCATAACTCCCAGGTACCTGCGCGAGCATAGTCGCCTTTTCGCCGAAGCCAGCATGGTTGCCGTGGACGCGAACCTGGAACCCGGTGCGCTGAAAACCGTCTGCTCACTGGCGGCCAGGCACAAAGTCCCGGTCTGCGCCGATCCCACATCAAAGAGCCTGGCCCCCAAACTCAGGCCACATCTGAACCAGCTGATGATGGTGGCGCCGAATATGGCCGAGGCATTCGCTTTGTGCAACGAGGATGATACGGGTATCATCTCAGAAAAAGACCGCGATATGGCCCTCATAGTGGCCAAAAAGCTGGTCTCGCAGGGAGTGCAGATCGCGATCGTCACCCTGGGGGAATGGGGCGTGGTGTATGCCGATTCGTCCAGCAGCGGGCATGTCCCTGCCATCCGGACAGAGGTAATCGATTCCACCGGCGCCGGGGATGCACTGACGGCAGCGGTCATCTTCGGCCTGTTGAACGAGATCCCACTGGACGAATCGGTCAGATTAGGGGCAGCAGCTGCATCCCTCACACTCCGATCACGCGAGACCGTGGTTCCCGATCTCAGTCTGGAGATGCTCTACGATCAACTGGCGGTGTGAAACATGTCCAATCTACTCATCGTCTCCGACTCCGTGAGACGCGCCATAGCGATCGGCGATCCGGTCGTGGCGCTCGAATCCACAGTGATAGCGCACGGGTTGCCCTGGCCACGTAATATGGAAGTGGCCCTCGATATGGAGGAACTGGTGCGCACCGAGGGCGCAGTCCCGGCCACAGTGGCCGTGATAGACGGGCAACTGCGCGTGGGTCTGAAAGAATCCGAAATCGAACGCCTGGCAAAAGGCGAGGAACCGGTACTAAAGCTCAGCCGCAGAGACCTGCCCGGAGCTGTTGCCGCCGGGGCAACCGGCGCCACCACGGTAGCCGCCACGATGCTGCTTGCGAGAATGGCCGGCATCGGGGTGTTCGCCACCGGCGGCATAGGCGGGGTTCACCGTGGAAGCTCCGGCGACATTTCGGCAGACCTGCCGGAACTGGCACGCACAGCCGTCGCCGTGGTATGCTCAGGCGCCAAATCACTGTTAGACCTGCCGCGCACCCTGGAATGGCTGGAAACTGCCGGAGTCCCGGTGATAGGGTACCGTACCGATGAGTTCCCGGCCTTCTACGCACGCTCAAGCGGGCTGCCGGTTTCCGAAAGGGTGGAATCGCCGGACGAGGCGGCCAGGATCATCCAGGCCGGCTGGGATCTGGGGCTGACGGCAGGCGTGCTGGTAGCCGTGCCCATCCCACAAGAGGCTGCCCTGGAGCCGGAACTGGTCGAAAATGCCATATCCCAGGCCCACTCCGAGGCGGAAGCTAAAGGGATACGGGGCAAGGCCCTGACCCCGTTCATCCTGAAGCGGATGGCCGAGATCACCGACGGGAAAACTCTGGATGCTAACCTTGCACTTTTGCGCAATAATGCAATCGTGGCTGCACGCATAGCACGAGCGCTTGCCAAACCGTGAATACTTCCCCACCCGGAAAGACAACCAGTGGCAGGGGAATTGCACCCTTACCAATTGATGCTAAACTAAATCCTGCGATTGACGAGCGGGATGAACCTGTTGGTGAAAGGAAGAGCACCCAGTGGCAGATAAACGAATCTTGGTCGTGGACGACGAAATAGGAGCCTTGACCCTCATCGGGATCATGCTGGAGCGGGGTGGCTTCGAGGTGCTAAAGGCCAAAGATGCCACATCCGCTCTGAAGATACTGGAGCAGGAAACGCCCGACCTGATCATCCTGGACGTGATGCTGCCCGGGATGGATGGGATCGAGCTATGCAGACGTATAAGGAAGAGGAAAGAAACCAAAAACACCCCGGTATTGATCCTTTCCGCACGAGGGGATGCCGAAAGCGTGGTACGCGGCATGGAAGCCGGGGCCAGTGATTACCTGCCGAAACCGATCCTGCATCACGATCTGGTCGCCAAAGTGCGCCAGATGCTGAAGATGGACTAGGCCGGCCCGGTAGGGGTAATTGGGGGAACCCCGGTCTCTGGGACGATCAAAGCGATGGCCTCGTCCAACACCTCCGGTGTGAGGCCGCCGACTTGGATCCAACGAACTATCCCGTCTGCATCAATGAAAACGGTCGTCGGTATCCACCTGACGACGTAAAGGCTTGTGGTTACCTCCCCGTCGGCGTCCAATAGCACCGGAAGCTCCACGCCCTGCCGGCGGAAATATTCCTGGACCTGCTCGGCGCTCTCGCGCCAATTAACAGTCCAAACGTCCACAACATCCCCGTATAGTGCCGGTATGCTCTCGATCACCGGGTATTCAGGGCCACATTCCGGGCACCAGCTGGCCCAAAAATTCAGGACAATCGGCCTTCCCGGCCCCCCGATCGTGACCTCTTGCCCGTCCAGAGTAGGCAGCGAGAAAACCGGTGCCGGCATACCAGGCGAAACGCCCAGGGGCGCATCCTCAACCCTGCCGCCGATCCCCGCCTCACCGGTGGGTACCGAGGTGGCAACCAACGTAGTCCGCACCTCCACGGTGCCGCCCGGAGATGGAGTGGCTATCTCGGCAGGCCTTGTCGCAGTAGCCAACGTGGCACGCACCTCCACAGTCTCGGTCGGGGTAGCGGCCCCGGTAGTCCCGGCCCCTCGCCCATAAAACGGGAATCCCCAACCCATCTGGACAACCGCGTTAAAACATATGGCAGCGCTCAAAAGCAAGGCAGCGATCACTATCGCCACCGACAGGATCACCGTATCCCTTCGCCCGGTACTCATTTCACCTCCACAAATTCCAGGTCGCCGGACGTATCGAGGACGCAAACCGTCCTGGCGCCAAATCGGATTCCACCTAAGGCCCCCGGATTGATCACACGGGTGTTGCCAATACGCTCATCACGCCTGCGGTGCGTATGGCCGTGCACAACTATGTCGTACTGGCCGCTTGAGATCAGGTGGCGCAAAAGGCCATCATCACTACCGTGACAAAGCGCCAGGCGCACACCGTCCAGGCTTAACGAGTGCATCGCCCTGGGCCTTTCGGCGCCGATGGCTTCTGCAGCTGCGACAAGGCCGCTCACATCGCGATCCATATTGCCCAGCGCCAGGACGAACTTCCACCCCTCGAAAAGCGCTAACATATCCGGTGAAGTGACATCTCCGGCATGGAGAATCACCTCAACTCCACGCTCACGGAATATCTCCAAAGCCGCGCTCACGCGCTCCCAATTGTTATGCGTATCCGAAAGCACCCCGATCTTCATGCGACCCTCACTCATCCACGCTGTAATCTCCCTCGATCACCTGATCTTCCTCAGACGGCGCATTCACAGGGATGCCCAAGATCTCCCTCAAATGATCCTGCACCACATACTCAGGCGCATTCGCGATGAAAATCTGGAGGGCTGCAAGCACGATGCCGATGTCATCCAGCTCCCCAACCGGGATGAATACATCAGGGATCAGATCAATGGGGGAAATCAGGTATGCCAGCGCCAGGAGTGGGATCAACTTGACGATAGGGTCCACACGCCCGTCCCAAAACAGGCGCCAGGCCAGCCGAATCTGTCTCCAGAGCTGGAACGGCCCCGGACGCTTGATCTCCGAGCCACCAGTACCCATATTCGCCCCTCCGGAATAGTGTAGCCAATCGGCGACTCACGCCAGGCCGGGTGAAGCCACCTGATGGCTACATTCTAACTCAAGCGCGACGGCGCACAATCACGATCACCCCCAGGATGCCGGCCCCATTACCTGTAGAGCACCAACATATGCTAACATACCGCACTCAAGGGTCAAATCCATCGCCAGGGGCCTTTAAGGCCATTACAGGGCATCCCGGCCAACTAAAGAGGGTTATGTTATATAGATCAGACGACCGGAAAACCACCGCTCTGGAGGGGAGAATGAGTCCAAACGTAGCGATCTTCACCGATAGCACCGCCGACCTGCCACAGGAAATCGTGGCCAAGCGGAACATCATAGTCGTGCCCCAAACCATCGTCTGGGGCAGCGAGGAGCTGAAGGACGGGATTGACATCACACCGCAGGAATTCTACGAGCGATTACAGCGCGATCCAGTCCATCCGAGCACCGCCCAGCCGACGGCATACGATTTCGTTGAAACCTTCCGCCAGGCAAAGAAAAACGGAGCCGAGGGTGGGGTCGCCATAGTACTCTCGCAGGAGATGAGCGGGACTTACCATTCCGCCCTGAACGCAGTCCAAGAGATAGGCGACGAATTCCCATCGCTGGCGCTTGATTCCCGCACGGTATCTATGGGACTCGGCCTGGTGGTGCTGGCCGGGGCAGATGCCAGAGATGCGGGCGGCTCACCGGAAGATATTTACGAGGCGGCCAAGCGCGTCTCGGAACGTATGAACGTGCTGTTCGTCGTGGATACCCTCGAATACCTGCACCGTGGCGGGAGGATCGGCGGGGCAGCTAAACTGGTCGGCACGGCACTGAACCTCAAGCCGCTGCTAGAGGTGCGCGACGGCAGGATCGAACCGCTGGCCCGCATCCGGGCCAAGAAGCGAGCAGTCGCCAGGATGCTGGACGAGATGGAAAAGCGAGTTGAACCTGGCAAACGCCTGATCGCGGCGGTCCTGCACGGGAATGTGCCGGACGAGGCCGAGGCACTGGCAGATGAAGTGCGGCAACGCTTCTCGCCGGATGACTTGCTGGTCTCGCTGATAGGCCCGACAGTCGGTGTACACGTCGGCCCCGGAGTCCTGGGGGTATGCTTCTACCACCCGGACTAGAGGGGGAGCGACGCCTTGCCTGCGCATAAGGCCGCGCGTTACAATCACATCGGTAAGCGCGAAATCCAACGCGATCACCTGGAGGCGCAATGGCGAATAATCCGCCGGTCGAAGTGCTGAAATACGGCCAAAGCATCTGGTACGATAACATCCGCAGAGACATCCTGAGATCGGGCAAGCTGAGAAGGCTGATCGAGGAAGACGGCATCAGGGGCGTGACATCCAACCCGGCCATATTCGAAAAGGCCATCGCCGGTAGCACCGACTACGATGAGGCGATGGCCCCTCTCGTTGATGAGCCGGACCCATACGTCATATACGAAAAACTCGCCCTGGACGACATCCGCATGGCCGCAGACCTCCTGCTGGATGTATACGACCAAACCGAGGGCAGAGACGGGTACGTCAGCCTGGAAGTATCGCCCTACATAGCCGACGATACCGACGAGACCGTGAGAGAGGCGATCCGGCTCTTCGAGATGCTGGAGCGCCCAAACGTGATGATCAAGATACCTGCCACCCAGGCAGGCATCCCGGCCATCGCCCAGGCAATAGCCGAGGGCGTCAACGTCAACGTGACACTGATCTTCTCGGTGGAAAACTACTCCCAGGTAGTCGAAGCATACCTCAAGGGCCTGGAAATGCGCCTGGAACGTGGGCTACCTCTGCACGTCATGGCCTCGGTCGCCAGCTTCTTCGTCAGCAGGATAGACACAGCAGTTGACCGAATACTGGAGTCTATGGGCACACGGGGCAGAGAGCTGATGGGCAAGGCTGCCCTCGCGGTGGCCCGGCTGGCATACAGGCGGTTCCGGGAGCTATTCGCATCCGAAAGATTCGCCAGGCTGGAAAAACATGGCGCTCACATCCAGAGATTACTCTGGGCCAGCACCAGCACCAAAAACCCCGCCTACCCCGACCTGATGTACGTGGAGCCATTGATAGGGCCGGATACGGTCAACACCGTACCGCCACATACCCTGGAAGCCTTCAAAGACCACGGCAAAGTGAGGCCCACACTGGAAGATGAATCGGTCTTCAGGGAAGCGGAGCGCGTGATAGCAGACCTGGCCCACCTGGGGATAGACATCGACGCCGTGACGGATAAACTCCAACGCGATGGGGTAAAGGCATTCGCAGATGCCTTCACCAGGCTGCTGAGCTGCATCGATAGCAAGCGGCAACTGATCCGCAGTGGCGCCGGCAAGCGGCAGAACATCACATCCGGCGGCTACGATAACGCGATAAACTCGGCCCTCAAGCGCATGGCCTCGGATGGATTCGGCCCCAGGCTGTGGAGCCGTGATCCTTCCCTATGGAAGGACGATGAGTCGGCCCGGAAAGTGATCTCATCTCGCCTCGGATGGCTCAACGCGCCCGAATGGATGGCCGAAAAAGTCGCCGATCTCAAGGCATTCGCCGATGAGGTAAAGGGCGAGGGGATAACGCACATCGTGCTATTGGGAATGGGCGGCAGTAGCCTGGCTGCGGACGTGCTGAGGGCATGTTTTGGCCCACAGGAAGGCTATCCGACTCTATCGGTGCTCGACACTACCGATCCAGAGGCCATCGCAGCGCAAGAGGCCGCCCTGGATTTAAGGCACACCATGTTCCTGGTCTCATCCAAATCCGGCACCACGCTGGAGACTATCTCCCTGTTCCGCTACTTCATGGCACGCATGAGAGAAGCGGCGGGAGACGAGGCAGGGCATCACTTCGTGGCGATAACCGATCCCGGCTCGCCGCTGGAAAAGATCGCCGACGAAAACGGATTCAGGCGAAAATTCCTGAACCCGCCCGATATAGGTGGCCGTTACTCGGCGCTAAGCTACTTCGGCATGGTACCGGCGGCGCTGATGGGGCTGGACATTGAGGAGCTGATCGAACACGGGCGCGAGATCATGGGCGCAAGCGGCGCCTGCATCCCGCCGGAGCGTAATCCCGGATTGTGGCTTGGCGGCGTGATCGGCGGGCTTTACGGATTGGGCAGGGATAAGCTCACGCTGATAGCACCGGAACCGATCCAGGCCTTCCCGGCCTGGATAGAGCAGCTGATCGCCGAAAGCTCCGGCAAAGAGGGGAGAGGCATCCTCCCGGTACCGGAACGCTATATCGGCGCCCCCGACGAGTACCCGGCAGACAGGCTATTTATCTACCTGCGTCCCGAAGGGGCCGATCCGGTCACCGACGGAAGGGTGGCCGCATTAAAAGATGCGGGCCATCCCGTGGTGCAACTCGACATTCCATCGCCGGCACATCTGGGCGGGGAATTCTCCCGCTGGGAAGTGGCAACCGCTGCCGCCTGCGCGTTTATCGGCGTAAATCCGTTCGACGAGCCGAACGTGCGCGAAAGCAAAGAGATCACCGCCTCGATCCTGGCCGAGCTGGAAGTTGGGGGCGACCTGGGCGAAACCCCGCTATTCGCCGACGAGAGCTTCGAGCTATACGCCCGCAGCATCACAGGTACATCCGTGGACGATGCGATAGTCGCATACCTGAACCAGGCCGGCCCGAACGAGTACGTGGCGATCCTGGCCTACATGCGCCCAACCCCAGAACGGGATGAGGCACTATGGGAAATGCAGGCAACACTGCGTAAGACGCTGAAACGGGCCGTCACCGTCGGATACGGGCCGCGCTACCTGCACTCAACCGGGCAGCTGCACAAGGGGGGGCCGAATAACGGCGTGTTCCTGATGATCACCGCCGACACCCAGACCGGGTTGACGATCCCGGATGTCGGGTACGACTTCGGCACATTGCAAATGGCCCAGGTGATCGGCGATATGCGCGCGCTGAAAAAGCGCGGAAGGCGTGTGATGCGCATACACATTCGCGGCAGCCTGGATGCCGGGTTGCGCAGATTGATGCATAAGATCGGGGGCGAGGCGAGGTGAGCGTCCATCGCCGGCAACTGGTGGTGACGTTTTCCCTGCTATTGGCCGCGCTGGTATGGAGTTGCGGCAGCAGGCCGGAGCCGATCACGGCCAGGCCGGGAGAACGCATATACCACACTGAGTTTAACGGCCCATCCGACGAGTGGGATACGTTCGGGGGGACACTGGAGGCTTCGATCGCGGACGGGATGCTCAGGTTGCGGATCGGCGAATCGAACGACGGAGCGTACTCCTCGCTGGAGCTACTGCTGGCCGATTTTGACCTGGAGACAACTGCCGTCCAGCTGGCCGGCCCAGACGATAACGGATACGGGGTGGTATTCCGCCGCGTAGACCCCACGCACTTCTACCTCTTCGAGATCAGTGGCGATGGCTTCTACCGCCTGATCCGCCAGGACGGCGACGAAATGACGGCTCTGAGTGAGTGGAACCCGTCCGAGGCCATCAATACAGGGCAGGCGGAAAACACGATCCGGGTGATCGCGCGAGGTGCCGAGTTCTCATTCTACGTCAACGGGCAGCCGATGTTGCTCTGTCCGGCGGCAGAAGGCGCGATATGGGATTACTTCGATCCCACAACATGCAATGGCGCCGAATCGACGTACACCATCGAGGATTCGACCTATTCACAAGGGCGGATCGGGCTTGCGGCCCGCTCGTTCGACATCCCAGGCGTTGAGGTGGGGTTCTCGCGCGTGCTCATCTGCGGCCCGCAACCACCAGATTCCGGCGATCCCCCATGCGAACGGTAAACAGGTGATCAGGGCGCCCGGATCGGGCGCCCTGTCGGGTAACGTTCACTTTCACTTCTCACCCAGGTAGACTTTACGCACCATATCGTTGTTACGTAACGCCTCGGCGGTATCCTCAAGGGCAATGGTGCCGGTCTGCAGCACATAGCCCCTATCGGCCACGTTCAAGGCCATAAGCGCGTTCTGCTCCACCAGCAGGATCGTTGTCCCCTGCTCGTTCAACTCCTTGATGACCCGGAAAATATCCTGAACCAACATCGGCGCCAATCCCATCGAAGGCTCATCCAGGAGCAATATGCGCGGACGCGCCATCAGCGCACGGCCAATCGCCAGCATCTGCTGCTCACCGCCGGAGAGGGTGCCGCCGAGTTGCTTTTCGCGCTCCTTGAGGCGCGGGAAGATGCCAAAAACGTATTCCATATCCCGCTCGATGCCCGCCGGATCGGTGCGGCTATAGGCACCCATTTCCAGGTTCTCCCGCACGGTCAGCCGAGTGAATATCTTACGGCCCTCCGGTGCCTGCCCCACGCCGCGTTTGACTATCTCATGCGGCTTGAGGCGGGTTATATCCTCGCCATCGAGCAAGATTTGCCCTTCGGATGCCGGGGTGAGGCCGCAGATGGTGTTAAGCGTGGTGGTTTTGCCGGCGCCGTTTGCGCCGATCAGCGTCACGATCTCGCCCTCATCGACCGAGATCGAGATGCCTTTGAGCGCGTGAATCTTGCCGTAGTATGTGTGTATATCTCGGACCTCAAGCAGTGCCACGGCCAGCCTCCTTACTGCAATTCCCCGGCGGGAGCGCCCAGGTACGCCTCGATCACTTTCGGATCGCGTTGGACTTCGGCGGGAGTGCCCTCAGATATTTTCTTGCCATAGTCCAGCACACTGACCTGATCCGAGATCGTCATCACCACGTTCATGTCGTGCTCGATCAGGAAGATGGTCAATCCCATCTCATCACGCAGCCGCTTGATGAACTGGATCGTCTCCTCAGTCTCCTGCGGGTTCATGCCGGCGGTTGGCTCGTCCAGGAGCAGCAGCTTAGGGTCAGAGGCCAACGCGCGGGCGATCTCCAGGCGGCGTTGATTTCCGTATGGGAGGTTTTTCGCCAAGACGTCCCCCTGACCGCGCAATCCGACGAATTCCAAAAGCTCCAACGCCCGTTTAAGCGCCCAACGTTCCTCATGCACCGTGCCGGGCAGGCCCAGGAGGGCGCCGGTCGGCCCGGATTTGAGCCTGGGGTGCATCCCGACCATGACGTTTTCGATGGCGGTCATATTGGCGAAGAGCCGGATGTTCTGATATGTGCGGGCGATGCCCATTGCCGTGATCTGATCAGGCCGGTAGCCGATAATCGGCCTGCCCATGAAGTATATCTCGCCTTCCTCCGGGGTGTAGAAGCCGGTGACGCAGTTGAAGAACGTGGTTTTCCCGGCGCCGTTGGGGCCGATCAGGCTGGCTATGGCCTTTTCGGGTATCTGCAGGTCAACCTTATCGACGGCGGTCAGGCCGCCGAAGCGTTTGGTAACGCCCCTGGCGTCGAGCACGAGCTTATCTGCCATGCTACGCCCCCTCCTCTTCCTGAGCGATTGCCTCGGCCTCGGCTTCCAATCGGCGCACAGGCGGTGGCATCAGGCCAGCCGGCTTGACCAGCATCATAATGACCAACAAGGCGCCGAATGCCAAAAGGCGATAGTCCGCGAACTCACGCAATGCCTCCGGCAACCCGATCAGCACGAAGGCGCCGATCAGCACACCGGGGATGCTGCCCATGCCGCCGATGATGATCAGGCACAAGATATTGATCGAAACCAGCAAGGTGAAGCTATTGGGGAATATCGAGTGCAGCCACGAGCCGAAAACCGCGCCTCCGATGCCGGAGAACGCCGCCCCGGTCGTGAATGCCAGCAGCTTGACGTTGACCAGATTAATGCCCATCGCCTGGGCCACATCCTCATCCTCGCGCATCGCCATCCACGCCCGCCCCAGGCGAGACCCGCTGAGCCGGAATGAGACGAATGCCGCGATCAGCACGCCGGCGAGTATCAGGTAGTATATCTCGTTGGCGCTGGTGAGAACTATCGGCTCCCTCAACCTCTCGGCCAGGCCCTCCAGGAAGGGCACCGACGATAACGGCCCGGCCAAAGCACTGAGGTTTATCATCGGCGAAGGTATCTGGGTGATGCCCTGGGCGCCGCCCAGATAATCGGCAAAAGTATCCGAAAGCGCGATCAACCGTATGATCTCGCCAAAGCCCAGGGTGACGATCGCCAGATAGTCGCCACGCATCCGCAAGACCGGGATGCCGAGCAATATGCCCGCAAGGGCCGCCGCCAACATCGCCACCGGCCACGCAACCCAGAACGTGGTCACGCCGGTGCATACCTGGCCGATCATGGCCGGGTCAATCGCCTCCGGTCGGACGCCGCCGCAGGTAACCAGGTTCGGCGTGGTGAGGATGCCGGTTATATAGGCGCCGATGGCGAAGAAGGCCACGTACCCCAGGTCCAATAGCCCGGCGTAACCCACAACGATGTTCAATCCCAGGCCCATCATGGTATACAGGCCCACCAGGTCGAGGACGCTGGTGATATACTGATTGAACACCTGCGGAACCATCAGCAACAGGAATGCCGCCACGATCAGGCCCAGCAGGTTAACCGTGCGGCGCTTACCTTCTGGCATTTTGTTATATCGGGTTGCCGCCTCCATCGAAGTCGAGCGACCGGCGACCTGGACAAAGACCACTATACCGGCTATCGCGATGGCAACCGGCACATTCACCTCGCCGGCGCTCTGGAGCACGCCCAGGATCATGATGGTGGAAACCAGGGAAAGCCCGGCGCTATGCACCGCGCCAGATGCCACGGTAAGCATCCCGCCAAGCGCCCCGACAATCGCCCCCAGCAAAGCCATCACCACAAAGCGCCCCACCCCTTCCTTGCCCAGCCAGAAGGCGGAAAGCAGGTCAGACTCGCTTTTGGTGATCATCGAGGCGAACTCGCGCTGCATTGGGATGAGCGCCGCCATCAGCAATAGCAGCACCAGGCCCGCGACCAGGCCGATCAGCACGCCGGATATGCCCGCCAGGATCGCATTGAGGGTCTTATCATCCTCGCGGCGCGGGCGCGGGATCGGGACGCCCATACCTCGAAGCACCTCGTCGAACTCGGCCTGACCGGTCACCCTGGCGATCACGCCGAGCACCGCCCCCAGCACGGCGATGGCGATCACGACGGCGATGGCATTACCCTGCAGCCATATCATCACCTCGCCGATGAGGGCATTATCTTCCGGCCCGCCCAGGGGCAAAGTGATCGCCACCAGCAGCGCCACCACAAGCCCGGCCAGCGCCCCATATCCCAGTGAATCGGCCAGTTCAGAGCCACGCGAGCGGGCGATCACATACCCCACCCCGCCTGTACTCAGGAGTATTGTGGCGTCCACCAGGGTAACCAGGTCCTCGATGGCATTTTGCAGCAGGCCGACCACCAAGACGATGGCGCCCGCGAAAAGCACTATCCCCATCTGCCTGGGCGGAACCAGACGCGCCAGGCCGCCCAAAGCCCCTGCCGTGGCGCCGAGTATGACCATGAGCATCAGCCCGCCGACGCCTTCCTGCCCGAACGAGAGCAAGTTTATCAACTCCGGCGAGACGTTTGGGAATATCTGGCGGAGGTTAACGCTACGGGCCAACAGGGTGAAAACTGCCACGAAAGTTCCAACCGTCGCGCCGGATACGGCGCCGTTGGCCGCAGCATTACCGGCGTCATCACCTGCCGCCGCCGCCACGAAACCGGCACCGGCCAGGATCATGAGCAAGAGTGCATCCGAGAGGCTAACCGCGCCGGAGATGACGTACTTGCCGCTGAAGACCAGGAAGGTACCGATGGCGACCAGGAACAACGTCACCCCGCCGAAAAGAGCGCCTGTTGTGAGAGATTTCCGTCGAATCGCGAGCATGTCATCCCCTCCGGATCAGGCTTTCTTCTCGGACAGCACCTCGCCCAGGATGCCGGTAGGCCTGAAGATCAGGACCATAACCAGCAGGCCGAACGAGATAACGTCCTTCAACTGCGGAGCGATCCCAAGCAGCGCCGGTGCCACCGATTCGACAAGTCCGAGGAAGAACCCGCCGAACATAGCGCCCGGAATGTTACCGATGCCGCCCAGAACCGCAGCCGTGAACGCTTTCAGGCCTGGTATGAAGCCCATAGTATGTGTGACCTGGCGGGTGTAGAGCGCGAAAAGGACGCCCGCAGCTCCCGCCAATGCCGCGCCCAATACGAACGTCGTCACGATCACGCGATCCACATCAATGCCCATCAGCGCTGCAACTTCCTTATCCTCGGCGACCGCACGCATGGCCTTACCTGCCTTTGTATATTGCACAAACCAGAACAGGCCCAACATCATCAGGACTGCGGCCACGAAGACCAGGAAGTAGATCGGGCGGATTATCAGCTTGATGCTGCCGGTTACATCTACCCACCTGATCTCAAAACCGGCTTCCTCGGCCATCGCCTCCATCAAATCCACCTCAAAGCCGTCTATGTCACCGGTCTCGCGCAAAGTGGTCAGCGGAGGCTGATTGGCATTGATGCCGATCACAATCAAATCCACATCAGGGTACGACTCGCCGGACGCATCCGGCTCAAACGGCAATTCCGCCGGCTCCACCCCAAACCAACGGCGATACGCCTTAGCATACTCGCCGTTGGCCACCACGGCGTGGAGCGCATGGTTGAGCACCTCGGCCAGGTCATCACGGTTTGGCGATAGGGCTATCGCGACCGGCCTCTCGATGATCGGGGCGCCCACCGGCACCAGCTCCATGCGCCAGTACTCTATCTCCCTGGCGGCGACCGGCAACTCCTCCACCGCCGCGTCCACCTCACCGTAGAGCACTGCCAGGAATGCGTCCTTAGTCGAATGGAAGGTGACCACCTCGACGCCATCCAGCCGATGAGCCGCCTCCTCTGCCAGGCCGCCGTTGGTCACGGCCACGCGGCTACCGGGCCTCAGATCATCCGGCCCGGTGATAGTTTCGGCATCATCCTCACGCACCACCAGCACCGGCCCGACGTCCAGGTATGACAAGGTCTGCGCGTCATCCGAGCTGATCCCAGCCATCACCGCGTCGAAATCCCCCCCATCCAGACGGTGTATCAGCCACTCATCGCCCATCTGTGCGGCCTGCAGGTCACCCGGAAGTGACCACAGCTGGCCGACGACCAGCACCGCCATGATCAGGATCGTGATCACCGGGGTGAGATTATTAGATGCCCACTTCAGGATGCCGAGGGGTGAGAGTTCAACCTCAGATTCCTTGAATTTGCGGCTCAGGCGCAGGCCCAGGTAGACGGCCAAAGCCACGGCAGCCGCGATCACCACCGCCCGGATGATCACCGCCCCCCAGGGTGAGATCCACAGGGTGACGGGATAGCGCCCGCTGATCAGATCTAGGCCCAAAGCCACGCGGCGTCCGGTTTCGGGGTCAACTGCCCATTCGAGGTCGCCAAAGACCTGCGGCAACACGTACAAGTGCACGTTTGGGTAGTTCTTAGTGCCGGTACCGAAAAGCCCACGGAATGCCTGTTGCAAGAAAAGCGACGCTCCGATTGCGGTGATCAGCGGGACCAGGCGTGGGGCTTTGCGGAGTGGGCGGTATGCGATCCGCTCCAGCAGCACCGCCACGATGACCGATGTGGCCATCGCGACCAGGAAGACGACCGTCACGGCCAGCAGGGTATGCTCTTCCAGGAAGCCGCTCTCATCCATTGCGGCGATGACGAAGTAGCCGATATAGGTGCCGGACATAAAGACTTCGCCGTGGGCGAAGTTAATCATAAACAGGATGCCGTAAACCAGGGTGTATCCGAGTGCGATAAGCGCGTAAATACCGCCCTGGGCAAGGCCGAAGATGAGCTGGCGTATAAATGTGTCAAAGCCATATGCGCCGGACGCCAGATTGCCAACGGCCCTGATCACCACGAACGCCAGCATCGCCAGGCCCATCCCCCATATGATGACGTTGGTCAGAGTAAGGCGACGCAGGAAACGTAAACCCATACGGACTTCCTCCGAGGACTATCCCAATATAAGAGTGGGAGGCGTGACGGCAACCCGTCCGCCTCCCGTTATCAGCTAAGGATCGGGCGCCGATGCGAGATTACTCTCCCTCGCCCTCAGCCTCACCTTGCTCGGCCTCCTCGGCGCCTTCCTCAGGCTGTTCCTCTTCCTCCGGCTGGACGGGCACTACTTCACCGTCCTCGGTCACCTCGACGGGCACGAACTCGCCATCAACCACCTGATAGAACATGATCTCGGCGCCGCTGGCGCAGTCACCGAACTCATCGCAGGTGATTGTGCCGGTCAGGCCCTCGTAGCCCTCGGTGCTCTTGATCGCATCGCGCAGGGCCTGGCGACCGATGTGCAGGGCGCCGTCATCATCGACGTAGCCGACCTCTTCGATGGCATTGAGGATGACGTTGACGGCATCGTAGGCCTGTGCGTGGAACGCGGCGGTTGGCTCCTCGCCGTAGACCTCGACGTAGGCCTCGACCATTGCGTCGTAGGCCTCACCGGAGGCAGCCACGTTAGCCGCCGAGGCGAATGCGCCCTCAGCAGCATCACCGGCGGCATCCACGAACTCAGGCGACAGGATACCATCGGCGCCCATGAAGATCACGTCGCCCATGCCGACGTCAAAGCGCTGCATTGCCAGGTATGCGCCCTCGGCGATGAAGCCGCCGAAGTAGATCGCATCCGGCGGGCCGGCAGAAGCGATCAGCTCCAGCACCGGGCGCATATCGGTATCGCCGACGTTGATGGCCTCCTGGGCCACCACCTCACCGCCCATCTCCTCGAAGGCCTCGGCCATCGCGTTCACCAGACCCTCACCATATGGGCTGCCGTCGTGGATGGTCGCCACCGAGCGGACGCCCTGTGCCCACAGGAACTCTGCCGCAGCAGGGCCCTGTACCCGGTCGTTCCAGGCCACGCGCGTGAAGGCCGGGTAATCGCCGGCGGTCAGCACCGGTGCGGTGCACGAGGGCGATACCATTGTGTAGTGTGCGTCCTCGTAGATCGGTGCCGCTGCCACGCAGGAGCTGGAGCACATGTGCCCCACGATTGCCACGATGGTTTCATCGGAGACGAAGCGGTTGGCCACGGTCTGGCCGCCCTCGGCGGAGCAGAGGCTATCCTGCACGTCCAGCTCGACCGGGAAGCCCAGTACCTCAGGCCGGTCGCGCACGGCCAGCTCGGCGCCGCGCTGCTCGTCGATGCCCAGTACGTCGATGCCGGCGCCCGAAAGACCGGCGGCAAAGCCGATGCGTACCGGATCACCGGGTTCGATCACGACTTCGCCCCACGGATCACCTTCCTGGGCCATGATGCGCGAGGCAATTGAGGAAGTCGCCAGGAGCATAGCGATGATAGCCACCAGACCTGCCATACGAACCCATCGGTAATGCATAACATCCTCCTCCTTAATGTGTAGTAGAGAAGAGACCCCTACCTGCCCGGCGGGAGGGGGTAACCCCGCCCCAGCAGGCGCATCGAAGCGACTTCACGATGCCCCCGACATCACCTCCTCACGGCAGGACACTTAAAAGATAGTACAGAAGTACCCCCAATGTGTCAAGTACCTGAATCAAAAAAACCCCAATTCGTCGAGGGGTTACGCTCAAATTCCAAATCTCACCAAAATATAACACCGGATCACGGCACCAGGTACAACGCCGGCAAACCATCCGGTGGCGGCGGCTCCATCGGCACATGATTTGGCACCACGAACGAGAACGGATGTGCCAGGTTCAAAACGTAGCCGTGCACGAAGCGCTCCATATCCCGGCGGCGCAAAGTGGACTCGCCATGCCTTTCCAAAACCATCATCAGGTATTCCAGGCGCTGCTGGGTATAGCGCCGCCTCAACATGCTCAACGTCGCCTCCATCACCCTGCGTTGCCGCTCCAGGGCCGAGATCGGGTCATCGGCGCCGTGAACGTAATCCATCGCCTCCTGTCCGTCCATGCCCACCCCGCCGATCTCAACCGGCCCGTAGCGATTGATCGCACATATGAACGCATACTGGTCCACCACCAGCACGGCATCCGCCCCAGGCTCCAACTCCACCCCCAGCCCCATCCTGCTCACCAGCTCCTCGATCCTATCGGCCACCATATGGGCCGCGACCGTCAGATTAGGGTTATCGAAAGCGTCCACCAGCCGTCTACCCTCCCAATCCAGCCATAGCCACGGCGAAAAGCCCACCACCGATACCCCGGCATATCCCGGCACTATGCGAACCAGCCACAGCCCCATCAGGTCGTAAACCGGGTCGCTCATCGGGTCGTTCCAGACCCAGGCCAGCAATATACTTACCGTTTCCTCGTCAAAGAGGCTCGTCTCGTCCCCATCGCGGTACAGCTGCACTTCGACTCGCTGGCGGGTTGGCCTGGATAGCAACCTCCCCACACCCCAGACCGCCAATGCACAAACAATGCCCGCCATCACACTGGCGAGCAGGAAAATCAACCTCTTCCAAAATTCCAGACGACGATTGTAGTATGGGTAACCCATCGGTCAATCAGGTACATCGGGCATGGCATCCGCGCTATGGCGCTCCGCCGCAATCGGCGCCTCATCCCAAACCCGCACCGACTGGCGCATACGGGCCAGGGCCATGAACGCAGGCCGAGCCGTCCAATCGGGGCGCAGTAAACTGAATGCCCCCATTATATCACCGGCTGGGACCAAAGTGGCGTAATTGAAATTATTGACCACCATCAGGCCCACAAAAGGCTCGTGGGATGCTATCTCAAACGCCCTGACCAGGTATTCCGCCTGCTGCTCCTCCGTCACATACCCCTGACCGCTGCCGTCTGCCGAGGCCCATCCGACCATAGTCAGCCACATCTGAGCCTCGGCATCCCCATACTCCACCATTACCTGTCTCAGCTCCTCGTAGTGCAAGAAGAAACGCTGTGACCCTTCGAAGTTACCCCCCTGACTGCCGGGCAAAGCATCCGGTGGGTTATCGTAGCCGTTCAGATGCACTCCGAGCACATCAAACCACTGGCCTCCACCGGCACGATAAAGCTCCGTCAGATAAGCCACGTCATCCATACCGTTTACGCCCTCTTCCCCCAACACCGGCTCCAACCCCCCGGATACCACCACGCACATCGGATCGGACGTTTTGAGCGCGTTATAAGCCGTCTGCAACAAGATGGCGTACCCGGCAGGGCTTATTCCGTTACTCCCGGCCCGATTCACCCCCGGCCATATCTCATACGCAGCGATCCTGCCACGGTAGCGGGTGGCCATCTCCGTCAGGAACGCCGACAGGGCGTCCAGCCTGACAGGCAGGCCGGAGCCACCGTCATCCAACGCCCAATCCGGCGCGTCGTAGATAGCAACCAGCACCTTTATCCGAAAAGGCCCCACCGCAGCAACAAGTATATCCAAAGGCTCCCAATAATATTGCCCCTCGACAGGTTCCACGTCGGCCCATCTGACCGCCTGGCGTAGCCAGTCGAACCCCATCCCGGCCACCCCGTTGATCACCGGCTCCGGATCCTGTCCCCACAGCTGCACGGCCACCCCATACCCGAATCCGCTCTGTGCAGATATGCTAATACATGCCGGCCATAACATCAGCAACATCACAAAAACCATTACGATCATCAGCAACCGGATCATATTCGCCTTTGCCGGGGTCATTTTGCCCTCACCTCATATAACAATCAGCCGATGCGGAAGAAAGATAACGTCATAAGGGTTGCGAGGAAGGCGGAAACGTAGAATATCGCCCCCCATAGGATCATTGGCTTATAGCTGCGATGCAGGTACAACCAGGTAGTCATGCGGGCAATTTCTCGCCAGAATAGCAGTTTCAGTCCATAACCTAAGTCATTCAATGCCTTTTTGTATCTTTCTGTTGTCATATTACCCATCCAGGCGCCCCGATTCTGTACGAATCGGGTTGTAATCCACTTGTGATCAGGATAGAACTTCCACATACTGCCATGCAAGTTCCGTGCCATTGGACTCGAAAACGGAGGGAAATGTGGGAATATCCGCCGACCTGTACGCGCCTGGACGCTCGTGGCTGCACACCCTCGATCCGAGGGTGAAGCTTTGGGGAACATTCCTGGGCATCATCGCCGGGCTGGCCACCGCCGACCCTTTTCCCTTACTCGGCGGCCTGGTGGGATTGAACGCGCTGCTGCTGTGCTGCGGGGTTCCGTTCCGACGTCTGAGGTGGATATGGGGAGCGATCACACCGATCATGGTGCTGATACTGGTACTTCAGCCGTGGTTCGCCCCGTCCGGCACCGCCATCTTCCGGCTGGGGCCGCTGCACCTGACCGTTGGCGGGATCACAAGCGGACTGACCTTTGCCGTACGGGTGGCACTTCTCGCATTCATAGTGGCAACTCCGTTGCTGAGCACCAGACAGGACACCCTGGTACACGGGATGGTCAAACTCGGCCTTCCATACACGTGGGGGCTGACGATCACCCTATCGCTGCACTACCTGCCGACCGCATACGAAATGTTCCAGAACATACGGCAAGCACAGGAAGTACGCGGCTGGACATCCGGACGTGGGAACCTGTTCGAGCGGGCCAGGAGCTATATGCCGATACTGGTCGGCGTGGTGATCTCATCGCTCCGGTTGGCGGATCAGCTTGCATTGGCAATGGCAGCGCGTGGGCTTGGCGCCGGCCCCCGCACACCACTACACGAAATC
This sequence comes from Ardenticatenia bacterium, assembly GCA_027069285.1. GTDB lineage: Bacteria > Chloroflexota > Anaerolineae > Aggregatilineales > JALXEW01 > JALXEW01. The sequence continues at coordinate 44,827 of JALXEW010000212.1, forward strand.
AAAATGCGCCCGGCGGATTGGGGCGCCGCGTTCGCCATCACCGCGATCACAGCCGCATTCCTGGCCGGCAGACTCGCCGGGCGATAAAGCCCTCATATCTCCTCACTTCGCCGTCAGCACGTAGAAGCCGCGTTCGCGCCCTTCGACCACCTGGCGGATGAAATCGGTCACCATATAGCCGCGCGCAAATGCATCTTCGAAAAGCTCCCGGATATGCATCCTCCAGGCCAGCGCCAACCCCATATCCGAGGCCAGGATGGCATCAAAATCGGTCGGTATCTCGATCAGTAGCCACCTGCCCTCCGGGAAACGGATCACGTCAGACGGACGAACCGCGCCGTCACCATCGGAACGCGCCGGGTTCAGTATCACCGCCCCCGCCTGGGTATAATGCGAGATGGAAAGCGGTTCTCGCTTCCCTGCCAGCCTACGCTCCACGCGCCTGCTGGTTATCCACCACTCCGCCAGCAGCCGATCCGTGGGCAGGCCGACGTTTTGCGCGTCCTCAAGCCTGCCGTAATAGTCGCGCAGGTACCGCTCCACCACGGCTCCCAGCTTATGCGTGTTGAAATAAGCATTCCGGCTCCGCAGCGGGTCGAAAGTCCACGTGATCAACCGGACCCCCTGTTTGATCGCGAAATCCCGCTGGGCCAGCTTCATCCGATAGCCCAGCCCCAAATCCTGATACTCCGGCAGCACGCCCATCCGCTTGGAAACGTGCTTCAGCCGCGTCATAACCGGGCGACGCTCATCCCCCTCGTCTGCGCCCAGAAAGCCAATCAAAAAGCCGACCACCTTATCACCGTCGAACGCGCCCAGCACCAATCCTCCGTTGCGTGCAATGGTCAGCAACATATGCGTATGCACGATCATGGCCTCGTCCCCGGCCCAGAGCACCCGCTGTACCTCTTCCACCTGATACATCTCGTCCAGGGACGTGACCGGTCGAATCGCGATCTCACCCACCTCACAACCTCCCTCGCGGACGCCTGGTCATGTGCCTGATCAGATCCGGCCAGTACGAATGCCCGCGCATATAAGTCATCAAGGTATCCTCAAAGCGCGCCGGACGAATGCCAAAGTAACGCGACATGCTATCCAGCTCGGCAGTGCGATTGGCCGCCAGGATGTCAAACCACTGCGGCGTTATTATCGGGTTCGGCAATATCTGTCCGGCAAGCTCCGCAGCGTTCCGCAGCAGAAAAGGCGGCAACGAGATCAATATCCTCGGCGCACGACTGACGCGCATCACCGTACGCACCGTCTGCTGATACGTCAGGTACTCCGGCCCGCCGATCTCCAAAGTGCGGTCCACCGTATCCAGGTTCTCCAGGCTATTTAGTATAGCCTCGACCAGATCGCCTATCCAGAGCGGGTGCAACAACGTCTCCCCCTCGCCTGGGATCGGGAAGAAAATCGGGTTAAGCCGCAAGGCCATCGCTATGCCGTTGACGAATACATCCCCAGGGCCGAACACGATCCCCACACGGAATATGGTATGCGGCAGCCCGGAATCACGCACCACCTCCTCGACCTGCCCCTTAATCCGCAGCAGCGGATACGCAGACGTGCGATCCGCGCCCAGCACACTAATTATCATAATCCTGCCGATCCTGGCTGCCTTTGCAGCCTCGACCACGCGCTCGGTGGTCTCCAGGTCAATCCGGCGGAGATCGTCCGGGCTTCCCCACCATTGGGCACTCACCAGGTGGATCACGGTGTGGGCAGTCCGCATCACGTCTTCCAACGCATCAAGATCGTCCAATGAGACGGGGATCACATCCACGGTCGTTTCCCAGGGCAGGCGCGGCATCCTACGAGTGGGTCGCACAATGCAAGTGACGTGCTTGCCGGCCTCGGCCAGCCTTTCGACCAGGTTCCGTCCAACGAATCCGGTCCCGCCGGAGATCAGGATCATCCCGCTTCCAAAGCCCTCCTCACCCTGCGCCGTGCCGCCTCCGGCCCGATCAGCGCCAGCACATCGGCCAGATGTGGCCCACGCACCGATCCGGTCAGCGC
>JALXEW010000213.1 GCA_027069285.1 Ardenticatenia bacterium
GGTATTTTGGCCGTTTTAGCATTTTGTGCTCTCCCGCTCTACGCCCCTCTGAGGGGTTGTGGCGGCTCCCCTAGGTGGTTTCGGGTTTTTGCGCACATAGCCCAAATGAGCCACCGGTTTTGAATTTGTGTCTCTTGGATGCGTCGCGGCCTAGAAGTATCGAGACGGTAAAGTCGAAGAGTCCCTGAAGCAGGTAGGTGACTCTCTTGAATCTGCCCAGTCCGAGCGCATGGGATGCCACGCTGGGGATGAATCCCCAGCCAGGCCATAGGTCTATGAGTTCAAGTCCCGCCGACCGGCATAATAGGTCGAGTCCTCCGGGTGTGAAGTGGAAGCATGAGTTGCCATGCCAGCTTTCCCAAAAGCTGCCGCTTGCCAATAGTATGCCCCCGTGCTTCAGTACCCGGCTTATCTCTTTGAACGCGATATACGGGTTGTAGAAGTGCTCAAGTGTGGCGGTCGTCAGCACCAGGTCGAAAGTTCCGGGGGCAAAGGGCAGCCTGTGGGCATCCACCAGGTACTCTGCGCCCGGCGCCATGTAGTCCACCGATATGACGTTTTGGAAGCCTATGGATTCGAGGTATTTCTTGTTCCCGCCGCTTCCGCACCCCAGGTCTAATACGGCGGCAGTTCCCGCACGATCCAGCAGGGTGTCGATGTAGTACAGGAATTCTTTCTGTAGTTTGGTGCCGTAGAGTTTTCGGATTTTCTCCCGTGATGGGTGTCGGAAGTCGGCGTTGGTTGCCGCGCCGAATCGGTCTACCTGGCCTGATTGAAGGGGTGTTTGGGGGATGGTGAATGTTAATGTGACTTCTGTTGGCCTATCGAGGCAGCGGAGATCGAGGACGTGCCTGCCGTTGGCAAGCTCGACCTTTGGGAATATGGTGTTGCACGATTCACAGGCGGTGTTTCCGTTGACCTCGATGAGTTTCCCGCCGTCCAGGGGGCATCTTGGTTTGATCATGGCTGGTTCCCATGTTGGGATTATGCACCAGGGCGGGGTGGGTGTCAATCTGGGATGGGTTGGGGGTTGACAGGTGGGTATGCCGGTGGTATACTGGGGTTGATTTAATTGCTTTAGTGCAATCAATTAATCGGAGTCGGTATGGCTCGCCCTCGGCCACCTGAGTTGATGCGCCAGCAAAATCGCGCCGTTATCCTGGCAGCGATCCGGGAACATGGCCCGATCTCCCGTGCGGAGCTGGCGCGTCAACTCGATCTCAACCCGGCTACCGTCACCCGTATCACCCGCGCCCTGCTCGACGAGGGCGTCATCGTCGAAACCGGCGAGGGCGAAAGTAGGGGCGCAGGCCGTAAACCCGTCCTGCTCAGCTTCAACCACCGTGCCAGGCTGGTGATCGGCATCCAGGAGTGCAGGGGCCGGATAACCGGCGCGGTGGCAGACCTGGCCGGTACGATCCTGAGCAGGCGTACCCACCTTTCGACCCCCGCTCCAATGGAGCGAAAGCTGCAGTTGCTTCTGGACGATCTCCTGAGCGTAGACCCAAGCTACCGCCCACGCCTGACCGCTATATGCGTGGGCGTTTTGGATGATGACGGGAGCCTACCTGCAATGCCCTCGATGCCCGATGTGCCGATCATGACCGCAAATGTGGCGGAATTGGCCACCCGCGCCGAGGCCAGATGGGGCGCCGCCCAGGAATATCACAAGTTCGCGGTGCTTTACCTGGGCGCCACAAGCCACGCCTGCGTCTATATCGACGGGGAGATTTGTGTTGGCGGTCTGGGCCTGGGTAGGGACGGCAGACCGCTGGCCATGAGGCTCTGTGACGATGGGCTGATCGCTGCCGCACTCGCCGGCCTGGAATCCGGTAGGCCGAGCGCCCTGCGGGCCGTGACCGGCGGGCGGGAGCTTTCGCGTGGGATGATCTTCGAGGCGGCCAGGCAGGGGGACCCGGTGGCCTGGGATGCGGTCAAGATGATGGCGGATGACATCGCGTTCGCGGTGTGTTGGTTCTATAACGCCCTTTCGCTTGATTGCGTGCTGCTGGATGGCCCTTGGGGGGGCGCGTCCGACGTGTTGGTGCCGCTGGTGAACGACCGCGTGCGGGAGGTGTGTGCGGACTCATCGGCTATCGTCCCTGCGGGGTTGGGCGATGAGGCCCCTCTCCTGGGCGCGATCGACGCGGCAGTCGAGGTGGCCGGGGCGACCGTGTGAGAGGACTGACGATGGGAGAAGGGCTGAAGATCGCGGTCATCGGCGGGGGGAGCACTTATACCCCGGAACTGATTGACGGTTTTATCCGTCATCGCGACCGTTTGCCGGTCGAATCGGTCGTGCTGATGGACCTTTACGAGCGCCGGCTGGATGTGGTCGGCGGGATAGCACGGAGGATGTTGGAAAAGGCCGGCCATCCCGCCAGATTGGAGTTGACTACCGACCGCGAAAAAGCCCTGGAGGGGGCGGATTTCGTCATAACCCAGATCAGGGTCGGCGGTATGGCCGCGCGCCTGGCCGATGAGACCATACCCCCGCGCTACGGTGTGATCGGCCAGGAAACGGTCGGCCCAGGGGGGTTCGCCAAGGCCCTGCGCACGGTGCCGGTGATGCTGGATATAGCCGATGACGTGGCACGTCTGGCACCTGATGCCTGGCTCCTCAATTTCACCAACCCGTCCGGCCTGATCGCCGAGGCGATATTGCGCCATACCCGGGTGAAGGTCATCGGGCTTTGCAATTTGCCGATAAATATGCAGGCGGAGATCGCCGGTATCCTGGGGGTCGATCCGGGCGAGGTGGCGTTGGATTATGTCGGGCTGAACCATCTGGGATGGGTGCGGCGGGTGCTGGTGAACGGTGAGGATCGACTGGGTGAAGTCATGCAGGCGTACATCGAGATGGCAAGACAGGATGAGGACCCGGTCTTCCTGCCGGAGCTTTTGGAAACTTTGGGGATGTTGCCGGGCTTTTATCTGACGTTTTACTACCATCACGATCGGGTGCTGGCGGCGCAACGCCAGGCCGCGCAGACCCGTGCCGAGCGGGCATGGGAGGTCGAGAAGGAGCTGCTGGAGCTTTATGAGAACCCGGCTCTGGCCGAAAAGCCACCGCTCCTGGCCGAACGCGGTGGCGCGCATTATTCGACGGCGGCGGTCAATTTGATGGAAGCCATCGTCGGAAATACCGGCGAGGTTCAGATTGTTAATGTGCCAAATGGCGATGTTTTCCCGGAATTGCCGCCGGAGGCGGTGATCGAGGTGCCGTGCAGGGTGGATGCGGGCGGGGCGCATCCGCTCCCGGCAGACCCGATCCCGTTGCCCGTGAGGGGCCTGATCGAGGCGGTCAAGGCATACGAGATGTTGACCATACAGGCGGCGGTCACCGGCGATAGGCGAATCGCCTTGCAGGCGCTGATGACACATCCGCTGGTGCCCTCGTTCGAGGTTGCCAGGTCATTGCTGGCGGCTCTGCTGGCCGAACACGCCGACTATCTGCCGCAATTCGAACTCAGCCCGGTCGCATCCGATCCCGGTGCGGCCTGAGCTTAACAACCTGGAAGGCATATCAGATGGTGAGGGACTTGAAGATAGCCGTCATCGGAGGCGGGAGTACTTACACTCCGGAATTGATAGAGGGCTTCAGGCGCTATGTCCGCGAGTTGCCCGTTGCCGAGATCACTTTGATGGATGTGGATGCCGGGCGCCTGGAGGTGGTCGGCGGGCTGGCGAGGCGGATGTTGGAAGGTTCCGGCATCGCTCTCCTGGTCACCACGGATCGGGCCGAGGCGCTGACGGGGGCGGATTTTGTGATAACTCAATTGCGTGTTGGGGGGATGACGGCCCGTGCCCTCGATGAGCGTATTCCGATGAGGCATGGCATCCTGGGCCAGGAGACGACCGGTCCGGGCGGGTTTGCGAAGGCTTTGCGCACGGTGCCGGTGATGATGGAGATCGCCCACGATGTCGAGCGCCTGGCGCCGGACGCTTGGCTGATCAATTTCACCAACCCGTCGGGCCTGATCACCGAAGTGCTGCTGCGCTATAGCGAGGTGAAGGCGATAGGTCTCTGCAATGTGCCGATCAATATGCTGCTGAGCGTGGCAGAGGAGCTGAGGGTGGAGCCGGGCCGGGTTGAGCTGGATTATGTTGGGCTGAATCACCTTAGTTGGGCGCGCCGGGTGCTGGTGGATGGGCATGATGTGACGCGCCGGGCTGTGACGACCGACTTCGGTGGTGGTTTTGACCGCTCGTTTTTGAAGGCCTTGGGGATGCTGCCCAATTACTATCTACGTTACTACGTGCATCCGGATAGGGTGCTGGCCGAGCAGAAGTCGCAGGAGCAGACGCGGGCCGAGTATCTGCAGGAGATCGAGGGCAAGCTGCTGGAGATGTACGCCGATCCGGAGCTGCGTGATAAGCCCGATTTGCTCAATGAGCGGGGCGGCGCCCACTATTCGACTGCGGCGGTCGAGTTGATCCGGGCGATAGCTTTGGACCGCCGGGAGGTGCACATAGTCAATGTGCGCAACGGGGATTCTCTGCCCGATCTGCCGCCTGAGTGTGTGGTGGAGGTGCCTGCGGTGATCGGTGGGAGCGGCGCCCATCCGCTGGTGATGGGTCGGTTGCCGCCGGAGATACGCGGTCTGGCGGCTGCGGTTAAGGCGTATGAGGAGCTGACCATCCAGGCGGCCATCACCGGCGATGAGGATAAGGCGAAGTTGGCGCTGCTGACGCATCCTCTGGTGCCTTCTTGGGATGTGGCGGTGGCGCTTTGGGAGGATATTAAGTCGGCAAACGAGCGGTATCTGCCGCAGTTCCGATAGTCCGCAAGGGGAACCCACTGTGGGCGCGATCTATCTGGCGGTTGACGGCGGCGGCTCTAAGACGAACGCGGTGGCGTTCGATGGGGAGGGTCATGTCCTGGGCTTTGGGCGCGGGGGGTGCGCTAATCACCAGGTGATCGGCCTGGATGCGGCTATGAGCGCTATCCGTGAGGCTGCCGAGGCTGCACTGGCCGGTCGGGTCGCCGAGCTGGGATGTTTCTGCCTGGCCGGGGCGGATCTGCCGCCGGATTTCGCCATCTTGCGACCGGCTTTGGATGCTTTGGGGCTTTGCCGGGAGACGGTTGTTTATAACGATTTGCTGGCGATCTTCAGGGCCGGGAGCCGCAGGCCGTATGGGATGGCAGTTGTCTGCGGGGCCGGGCTCAACGCAGGCGGAATCGGTAAGGACGGACGTGAGTTCAGGCTGCCCGCACTGGGTCCGCTCACCGGTGATTTCGCCGGTGGGGAGCTTTTGGGGGAATCCGCTATGGCGGCTGCCTTCAGGGCCTGGGATGGGCGTGGACGACATACGGCGCTGACCGAGGCGGTGCTGAGGGAGTTAGGCGCTGCGGATATGATGGCCCTGGCCGAGGAGATAGCTCAGGGCCGGATCACGAGGGAACAGGTCTTGAGGTTGGCGCCGATGGTTTTCGAGGTCGCCGAGTCCGGCGATGAGGTGGCAGCGGACATCATCCGTTCGCAGGGCCGCGAGGTCGGTGTGTCAATAGTCGCGATCTTGCGCAGGCTCGACCTGATAGATGAGCCGTGTGATGTTGTTCTGGGGGGAAGCATATTCCACGGCAAAGGCACCCTGCTCCTGGATACCGTGGCCGAGGTGGTAAACCCGGTCGCGCCAAAGGCCGAGCTTTTGCGCCTGGACGTAGACCCAGTGATCGGCGCGGCCCTGCTTGCCGCCGACTTTGCCGGGTTGGATGCCGGCGAGGGATTCAGGAAAAGGCTGGAGAAAGGAGTCGGCGAAAGGCATCTGGTTGCGAGAGATGGGATCGGCAGGGACTAGGCTCCCTGGAAGTGTTCGTTCGGCAGCTTTTAACAGGAGGTAAGCCATGCGCAGGTACGCTTTGCTTGGTGTTTTGGCCGTGGCGGCCATGCTCGCGACGGCGGTCGGGGCGACGACGGCCCAGGAGGAAACTACGATCACCGTTTGGGGGTTCGTCTGGACCGCCGACTGGTTGGATTCCATCAAGGACGGGTTCGAGGAGGCCCATCCCGGCGTGACTGTCGAGGTCGAGCGCTTCGAGTACGATGCCTATCAGGACGCGATCGTCACCGCCCTGGCATCCGGCGAGGGGGTGCCGGATGTGGCAACACTCGACCCGATGTGGGCCGGCGACTTGATCAGGAGCGGGGCGCTGGTGCCGTTGGAGAACATCGAGGAATACCTCAATCCAGATGACTTTGTGGCCGGCGGCTGGGACCTCTGCGGTTATCAGGGCGTCCAGTATGGCGTCCCGGCGGATATGGACTTCAACTTGCTGTTCTACCGCAGGGATGCATACGAGCCTGCCATCGAGGAGGCCGGGCTGGATCACTTCCCAACCAATACCGAGGAGTTCATCCAGGTGGCCCAGATCGTGACCGAGCAGCAGGGCGTCCCGGCGATCCTGCTATACCAGTCTGACTATTATACCTGGTACCAGGGCTTCCTGGTGCCCTATGGGGGCAGGCTGTTCACCGAGGACGGCACCGGATATGCCTTCAACTCACCGGAGGCGGTCGAGGCCTTGCAGCTTTATAGCGACCTGGTCAATACTTACGGTGTCGGCCTGATGTGGGATTGGGATACCGATGGCGACCCAATGGTGGCCCTCAAGGAGGGCGATGTGATGGCGATCATGCACGGCTCGTGGTACGCAACCGAGCTGGAATCCGCCGCCCCTGAGATGGAGGGCTTGTGGGATGTGGCGCCGATGCCGTTCGGCCCGGAGGATCGGCAGTATCACGCTGCAACCGGTGGCGCCTGCTTCTCGATCCCGCTGGCTGCCGAGAATCAGGACCTGGCCTTCGACTTCCTGGTCTACATGGAGCAGCCGGAGGTGATGGCGACTTATTACGACATCGTTGGCGGTGTGCCATCGCTTGCGACGGCATGGGAGTATACCGACCTGGATGCCGTCAATGAGTATATGGGTGTGCCGCTGGGCCGCCTGGTCGCCGATTGGTCTGAGGGTGTGGTCGGCATGGAGTTGCCATCCGCAGAGATGATCGATGCGCTGGGCGAGGCTATTTACCTGGTGACCGCAGAGGGCGTTGACCCACAGGAGGCGCTCGACGCGGCGGTAGAGGCCTGCCCACCGCTTCAGTAGTCGCCTCAGCCCCACTAACCCATGGGGGCGGTCCCTGTGGCCGCCCCCTATGTGCCAACGGAGGCCGCCTATGTTGTTGAACGTCGAAGCGCGTGAGAGATGGGGGAGGGTGTGGGAGAAGTTGGCCCCTTATGTTTTCATCTCCCCGTTCTTCCTCGGGTTCGCAGCCTTCCAGCTATTTCCCATCTCGTTCTCGGTTTACCTCGGCTTCGCCGAATGGAACCCTTATGTGCGCCAGGGAACCGGGTTGAGTTTCGTCGGTTTGCAGCATTTCGTGCAGCTTTTTGCCGATGCCAGGTTTTTGAATAGTCTCAAGGTCACCGGGATCATCACGGTGGTTTGTACTCTGGTCGGGACGGCGTTGGCGGTTGGCCTGGCCGTGCTGCTGGATAAGGTGCCGGAAAAGCTCTCCATGATCCTGCGGGCGCTCTTCTTCATGCCCTCGGTCACCTCGGTTGTGGTGATCACTTACATATGGAAGCAGATCCTCAGTGAGAAGTATGGCTATCTCAATGCGCTGCTGGAGAACCTGGGTCTGGAACGACATAACTGGTTGGGCAGCCCTTCAACTGCGTTGTGGGCGCTGATCGTTATGCTGATCTGGTCGGGTTTGGGGTGGGATGCACTGATCATAATGTCCGGCCTGCGCAGTATCCCGGAGGAATTATACGACGCGGCTAAGATAGATGGGGCAGGCTCGTGGGAGGAGTTCTGGTATGTGACGCTGCCGCTTCTGAGGCCGGTTCTGCTCTTTGTGGTGACGACGGGCATTATTTACCTGCTGGGCCTGTTCGCACCGGTGCAGTTGCTGACGGGTGGCGGCCCGCTTCACCGGACTGAGACTGTGGCGTTGTATCTGTATCACCAGGCGTTCGATTATCAGGAATTCGGTTATGCTTCGGCCATCGCCGTGACGCTGACGCTGATCATGTTCGTCGCCAGTTTTCTCAATTACCGCTTTTTCGGCGGGGAGGTGGAGTATTAGCCATGGTGACCAGACGTGGGAGGCTTTCGATATACGCTATCTCGGTTTTCCTCTGCATCCTCGCCGTGTTCTATGCTTTTCCGTACCTGTGGATGATCTCCACTTCGTTCAAAACCGATGATGAGCTTTATTCCGGCTCGGTGATCCCCCAAAATCCCAGTGTCATCCAGTATTATCGGTTGTTCTTCGGACATCAGGTGGGCGAGGAGTATAATTTGCAGTATCGTTACCCGGATTATTATAAGAATAGTATCATCGTGACGGTATCCAGCCTCGTCCTGGTGCTGACTTTGGACGCGCTGGCGGCTTTCGCGTTCGCTAAATATAACTTCTTCGGTAAGCAGGTGCTCTTCTGGATCATGATGATCACGATGATGCTGCCGGTGTACGCCACGTTGATCCCTTCGTTTTACCTGTTTTCGCGCATCCTGGGCTGGGTTAATTCGTATAAGGCGCTGATCATTCCGGGTGTGGTGGATGCTTATGGCATATTCCTGCTGACCCAGTATATGAAGACGATCCCGTCGGAGTTGATGGATGCGGCCAGGATCGATGGGGCAGGTCCGTTGCGGATATTTTGGAATATTATCGTCCCGCTCAGCCGCCCGGCGCTGGGCACGCTGGCGATCTTCAAGTTCCTGCTGGTGTGGAACGATTATCTGTGGCCCCTGGTCATGATCCGCGAGGAGACGATGTATACGCTCACTATCGGGATCGCGCAGATGCAGATGCGCCAGGGTATGGTGGTCTGGGGCGTGCAGATGGCTGCTTCGGTGCTGGCGACCGTCCCGGTGATCCTGCTGGTTCTTGCTATGCAAAAGCAGTTCCTGCGCGGCCTGACCGCAGGGGCCTTCAAGGCTTAGCGATTTTTGCGGCGGGCAGGCTTATCCGCCGATGATCTCCGGGTGCCGCCTGGCCAGGAGCATTAGCGCGATCAGCGTCTTGGAATCGGCGATCTCGCCGGCATCTACTTTCGAGAGCGCCTCGGATACCGATATTTTCTCCACGGCGATGAATTCATCTTCGTCTGGGTTGAGCCTGGAAGGGGTCAGCTCGCGTGCCAGGTAGATGTGAATCAGCTCGCTGGAGTATCCGGGCGCGACGCAAACTGTGATCATGTGCTCCAACCGTCCGGCGATGTAGCCGATTTCCTCTTGTAATTCGCGCTCGGCGCAGTTCCTGGGTTCCTCGCCGGGCTTTAGTCTGCCGGCGGGGATCTCTAAAAGCTCCCGCCCCACCGCCAGCCTGTACTGGCGTACCAGGAGTAGTTTGCCGTCATCGGTGATCGGGACCATGCCAACGGCACCGTTATGTTCGATCATTTCCCTTTTGGCCGTGGCTCCGTTGGGCAGCCTGACTTTTTTTATGACCAGATCGAATATTTTGCCTTTGAATATCTCTTCCGAGCCGAGTATGTCTTCGGTAAGGTCCACCTGGTCTCGCTCCAAAATTGCTATGACCCGATCACCCGGGACGACGGTCTATTCCGGTATGATCAGTACCTGGCCCTCGTATATCAGGCGCGGGTTGGTGATGCCGTTGGCCGCTGCCAATTCCTGGACCGATACTCCGTGGTTCAGCGCGATCCTGAACAGGTTATCCCCTCGCCTTACCACGTATGTGCGCTGGCCGGTGCCGCCGGTGCTGCCACCCTGTGAGCAGCCGGGTATAACCAGCACTTGACCGGCTACTATGCGGTCTGGGTTAACTATCCCGTTCGCTGCTGCCAGTTGTTGATATGGGACGCCCACCTCAAGCCCTATGCGGAAGAGGTTCTGGCCGGGCTGCACTACGTAGGTGCACGAGCCGGTCGTCGGGGTGGCGCCCGGAGCCGGTGTGCCGGTTCCCGGACCGGGGGTTTCGGTCGGGTATATGGTGCCCAGACGGGCCGCCTCGGTTACCGTGGCGCTTATGATCGTGGCTGTGGCCGCCGCGAATGGGTTGAAGGTCGGCGTCGGAGTCGGCCCTCCGGCGGGTGGCTGTGTGGGCCAGCCGGGGATCGGTGACGGCGCCGCCGAAGTGGCGCCTGGGAATGGTGGCGCTATCACGCCCGAAGTTGGGGTGGTAACGACCGGCGGTTGGAACACCATTGGGGATGGGGTTGCCGTGGCCAATACCTGTTGCGCCACTAGCGTCGAGGTTGGAGGGACGAATACCGGCCCCGGCTGTGATGTTGGCGCCGAGACCGGGGGTGATGTCGGCGGTGAGACCGGTGGGGAGGTCGGGGAGACGCCTTGTGGCGCCGTTGTCGCCGGCGCGGGCGGTGGTAGCGTTGGTTGTCCCGTCGAGGCCGACTGGAAACAGCCGGCGCTCATCAACATCGCCAGCAGGCTTATGGCGACCCAGAAATATCTCGGTATTACTCTCATCCTGACCTCCTGCGGAGCTGACCCCGATTTCCTCTGGCAACCGGTGGTGTTTCAAGACATCCTGCCCCTGCCCTGGCGGGCGGGATCGCGGAATCTTTAAATTTCAGGGTCAGTCTACACCAACGACACAATACAGTCAAGATTCGCGTTGCCGGCGTGACCCGGTGGTTATGGCATCGGCGCGTTTCCGGGTATAATTCTCGGCGGAGGCTGTATGGATGTATATGCGCTCGCCACGCGGATCATCGAGAATATAGAGCGTGTGATCATAGGGAAGCGCCAGGCCGTCAGGTTGACGGTCATCGGTTTGCTATGCCAGGGGCACTTGCTGATCGAGGATGTGCCCGGCGTGGGTAAGACGATGCTGGCGAAGGCCCTCGCCCGCTCCATCGGGTGCCGATTCAGCCGTATCCAGTTCACGCCCGATATGTTGCCCTCGGATGTGACCGGGGTCTCGGTCTATAATCAGCATACCCGCCAGTTTGAGTTCCGCCCAGGGCCGATAATGGCCCAGATCGTCCTAGCCGATGAGATCAATCGCGCCACGCCCAAAACTCAATCGGCCCTGCTGGAGGCGATGGAGGAGCGACAGGTCACCGTTGACGGGATCACCCATCCCCTTGAGGAGCCGTTCCTGGTGCTGGCGACTCAGAACCCTATTGAGTATGAGGGCACTTTCCCGTTGCCGGAGGCGCAGTTGGACCGTTTCCTGTTGCGGATCTCGCTGGGCTACCCATCTCCGGATCACGAGGCGGCGATCCTGGATTCGCAACAGTTCCGCCACCCGATAGAGAAGCTGGAACAGGTGGCCACCACGGACGAGCTGTTACAGGCTCAGGATATGGTCAAGCGGGTATACGTCTCGCCGGAGGTTAAGTGGTACATAGTGGATGTGGTTTCGTATACCCGCCGCCACCCGGATGTATATCTGGGAGCCAGTCCGCGCGGCTCCCTGGCGCTATACCGCACCGCACAGGCCCTGGCGGCGATAACCGGGCGTGATTTTGTGACGCCCGATGATGTGAAGATGTTGGCCGAAAGCGTCCTGGCGCATAGGATCATAGTCGGCCCGACCGCGCGCCTCAAAGAGATCTCCCCGCGCTCCATCATCAGGGAGATCGTGCAAAGTATCCCGGTGCCGGGGGCTGCCGTATAACACGTCGTTAGGATCATGAGCTATCCCGCCAAGCAACCTTTGCGCGTTCTTTTGAGGATCGCCATATTCGCATCTGTGGTGCTGGTGCTGGGTTGTGCCTGCCTGATGGCGGCGTATCACTTTTTGCTTGCGCCGGCAGGTGGGGATGGGGAGCTTCCGGTCGAGGCTTTGGCCTTGCAGCTTTACCTGGTGCTCCACGCAAACGATCTCAACCGGCCTGTGGCGCCGTTCGCCCCGGATGTGGATTTCGAGGTCGAGCCGGGGGAGTCGGCGGCGGACATCGCGGAGAGGCTTTATGAACGCGGCCTGATCTGGGATGCGGATCTCTTCCGCCGTTACGTCCGCTTCCACGGGCTGGATTCGCAGCTGGAGGCCGGCCACTTTCGCCTGAGTGCCTCGATGACCATCCCGGAGATAGCCGAGGCGCTCACATCCGCATGCCCTGTTGAGATCGTGGTGCAGGTGATCGAGGGCTGGCGGATGGAGCAGATCGGCGAGCTTATAGATACGCTCGGTCTGGCGTTCTCCGGTGCGGAGTTTTTGGCTTTGGTCGGGCCGGGGGCCGAAAGGCCGGACGGGTTCGACTTCCTGGCCGAGATACCACCGGGCGGCTCGCTCGAGGGTTATCTGTTCCCGGATACTTATCGCCTGGCCCCAGATGCGACGCCGCAGGAGCTGCGGGATGCCATGCTGAGGAATTTCGATTCGCGCGTTACGCCTCAGATGCGGGCGGATGCGGCGGCATCCGGTTTTACGCTCTACCAGGTCGTCACGCTGGCCTCTATCGTGGAGCGGGAGGCTATAGTGCCGGATGAGCGCCCGTTGATCGCGAGCGTTTACCTCAACCGCCTGGCTCGCGGGATGAATCTGGATGCAGACCCCACGGTGCAGTACGCCATCGGCTACAGGCCGGAAACCGGACGGTGGTGGAATCACCTGACGTTCGAGGATTACACTGCGGTGGATTCGCCTTATAACACTTATCTGCATCCGGGATTGCCGCCTGGGCCGATAGCTAACCCCGGCCTCGATTCGATCCGGGCGGTGATATATCCTGCCAGCACCGAGTTCCTTTACTTCCGCGCCACGTGCGATGGTACCGGTCGCCACAATTTCGCCACCACTTTCGAGGAGCATTTGGCAAACGAATGCCCGTGAGCAGAATCGCCGTTGCTATGGCCGTTGCGACGGCTTTGATCTGGTTTGTGGCCGTCGGTTGCGTCCCCGGCGGGACTGTACCTGTGGTCAGGATCGGGCTGGTGGCGCCGTTTGAGGGCCGTTACCGCGAGATCGGCTACGATGTGATCCCGGCGATCAGGATGGCCCTTTATGATGCGGCGGTGGGCGGTGGGGTGGGGGGCTATATGGTGGAGCTGGTCGCCTTTGACGATGGTGGCGACCCGGATTCGGCGGTGGAGCAGGCCCATAAGGTCACGCGAGACCCGACCGTCTTGGTCGTGATCGGACATTGGATGGAGCCGACTACCCGCGCCGCATCCGGGATATACGCGGAGGAAGGGGTTCCGCTTATAACCGACTCGGCCACGGTCACCGGCGACTCTATCTTTCGCATGGTCGCCAACTCTGAGCGTTTGCGAGCGTTCGCGATGAGATGCCTGCCGGACGCGGAGTTTCACATGGACTTTGGGGAATCTGTCACCGAGGCGGCAGGGTACGTCTGCTCCCTATCCGGGGATTCCGGGCCGGTGATCGGGCCGCCGCTTTGGGCCACCGATCAGTTCCGGGCGCTGGCCGGGGATTCGCTCCGGGGCGTGTACTATGTGACCGGCCACGCTATGCCGGATGACCTTCCCGGGGGGATCGGGCCGATGCTCAGGATCAGCGCGGAATGGTCAGAGTCGCCGTTGGCGTATACGGCTTACGATTCGGCCATCTTGGCGCTGGATGCCATAGCCCGCGCTGCTTCGTCCGGTTACCCAACACGGAGGGCCGTTGAGGCCGCTTTGAGGGATGCCGATCTGGAGGGTTTAACCGGGCATATCGCGTTCGACGGGGGCGAGAGGGTTTCGGCGCCGGTTTACGTTTACGGTTGGGACTTTCCGGGGCGCTTGAGGCTGGTATGTGGGCCTGATCATTTGCGGCGGCGCACGGAACGGTAAAACGGGTCGTCGCCTTTCCGGATCAGGACTTTGCGTGTCCTGGTGCCGGGCCTGGGCGGGCCTATCACGCCCAACTCTTCCAGGGCGTCCATGATGCGGGCCGCACGCGGGTATCCTATGCCCAGTTTGCGCTGGATGAGCGATGCGGAGGCGCTGCCTTCTTCCAGAACCAGGGCGATGGCCTCTTCCAGGAGTTCATCTGTGGCGGCCAGTATCTCCCTCCTGGAAAGGCCGCGATCCCACGGGGCTGCTTCATCCGGTTTGATCTCGCCTGCCTCGATGGCCAGTTCGAATTGCCGCTCCCAGTATGAGACCACGCGCTCCACTTCGATGTCGGTGACTATGCACCCTTGTACCCTGCGTGGCCCGGGTGCGTCCGGTGCCAGGAAGAGCATGTCTCCCCGCCCGATCAGGGACTCGGCACCCGGTGTATCGAGCACCACGCGGGAATCCACGCCCGATGGCACGGCAAAGGATATTCGCGCCGGGAAGTTGGCTTTGATCAGGCCGGTGATCACGTCAGTGCTGGGCCGTTGGGTTGCCACTACCAGGTGTATCCCAACTGCGCGTGCCATTTGCGCCAGCCGGCATAGGGTGGGTTCGACCTCGCTGCCGTGCATCATCATCAGGTCGCCGATCTCGTCTATCATCACTACTATGCAGGGGAGCCCGGAATCGCGCCCGACTGCCCGGTTGAAGGCGGTCAGGTTGCGGGCGCCTTCGGCTTCCAGGAGTTTGTAGCGCCTGTCCATTTCCCATGTCGCCCACCGGAGCACGCCGATGATGCGCTCCATCAC
>JALXEW010000214.1 GCA_027069285.1 Ardenticatenia bacterium
CTACCGGAGGGATTCTCGGATACCTGGCCGGTGATCCCATCGGCCATCGCCCAATACTTCCTGCCGACCGGCCTCACACTCCAGATGGCGATCATGAAATGGGAGCGCGAACATAACACCAAAGCCAAAAAACTGGGGGAGGCCCACCTGGTATACCTGCCGGTACTGCTTGCCCAAGCCCGTGTCCGATTCCAGGACCGCAAAGCCAGCGTCAACGTCACCCGGCAGATCGCTTACCACGTGCCGGAAGTCGAAAAAAGCTCCACAGTCCGGTGGGACGAGCACCGCGCATCCGTAGTGCCGCCCTCCTCGGTCGCCTCAGAGCCGTTAGAAGAAGCGTGGTTCGGCCAACCATCACCCGGACTGCTCGATCCGCCGACCATGAAACGGCTCCGCGAAGACCTGATCGACCACATATACCACACGATGAGCATCACCGTGCTTTACAACCCCACCCTGAAAGTCTACGGGACACCGGGCGGCTCGCGCCGCGAATTCAGAGTCAAAGTACAAGCCCTGGCCCGCGAACGCCGCGATGCCGAAGTCGACAAAGTGACCGCCAGGTACGAAGAGAAACTCGACCGGCTGGAAGAAAAGCTACGGCGCGAAATACAAGAACTGGAAGCAGACCGCCGCGAACTGGATGATCGAAAACGCGAGGAACTCTTCACCACCGGCGAAGCCGTACTCAGCCTGTTGCGAGGCCGAACCACCTACACACTTTCGCGGATGAGCCGCACCCGTCGCCTCACCCGCCAGGCAAAAGAAGACGTGCGCGAATCCGAGGAAACCATATCCGCCCTGGAAGCCGAGATCGAAGAGACCCGGCGCGAGATGGAGCAAGCGCTCCGCGCCGTGCACGAAAAATGGGCCGCCGTCGCCGCCGAAGCAAAAGAAGTAGTCATAACCCCATTCAAAAAAGACATCTTCCTGGAGCTATACGGAGTCGGCTGGATTCCGCACTGGCACGTAGTGCTGGACGGGAACCCGCTCACACTTCCGGCCTTTGGGCGCTTTTGAGCCAAAGCTGCGGGCACATCCGCTCTGGACTATATTCCCGCTTGGGGATAGACTCCTGATAAGTAGTTGGCACGTGTCGAGGCCCATAAAAAAGAAGGGCTATAACCAGGAGCCAGTGACGGTGGGAGAAAACGGACAAAACAGTTTCGGCATCGTCCGGGAAAAGATCGACCAGGCGATCTCGATCCTGGACGAGAAAAACATAGATGCCTGGCTGATCTTCGTGCGCGAAACCCGCCAGGTTTCCGACCCGACCCTGGAGCTGATCCTGGGCCTGGACGTGACCTGGCAAACCGCATTCATCTTCACCCGCACCGGGAGGCGGATAGCAATAGCCGGACGCTTCGACGTGGACAACATCGTCGGGGTTGGCGGCTATGACGAAGTGCTCGGCTACGACCAAAGCATCCGCCCACTGCTGGCAGAAACGCTCCGCCTGCTCGATCCCAAGACCATTGCCATCAACTACTCAGAAAGCGATCCCGCCGCCGACGGACTCACACACGGCATGTGGCAACTGCTATTTCGCTACCTGGGCGATACCCCCTACACCGCCCGCATGATCTCATCCGAGCCGATCGTCGCGGCACTACGTGGCCGCAAAACCGCCGCCGAGGTGGAACGGATCAAAAACGCGATCCGCACCACAGAAGAGATCGCCAAAGAGCTACACCAACATCTCAGGCCCGGCCTCTCAGAAGCCGACGTGGCCGCGTTCATACATCGGAAATTCGAAGAGCGCGGCGTCGAACCCGCCTGGGAACCGGAATACTGCCCGATAGTGGCCATCGGGCCGGAAGCCAGATTCGGCCACTCCATCCCGTCCGATGACAGACGCCTGGAGCATGGCCAGACCTTAGTCATAGACGTGGGCGTCAAACAGGACGGATACGTATCCGACATACAGCGGTGCTGGTACCTGCTGGAAAAAGGCGAAACATCCCCACCGGTCGAAGTGCAAAAAGCGTTCGATGCCGTACTCGGCGCGATCCGGGCGGCGGAAAAAGCCCTCAAGCCCGGCGTCCCCGGCTGGGAAGTGGATAGGGCCGCCAGGACATACCTGACCGACGCCGGCTACCCGGAATACCAGCACGCGACCGGCCACCAGATCGGCAGAACCGTACATGACGGGGCCGCCGTACTCGGCCCCAAATGGGAGCGATACGGCGATTCAGTCTACATCGAGGCCGAAGAAGGCAACGTATTCACCCTGGAACTGGGCGTCACGGTCGAAGGGCGTGGATACATCGGCCTGGAAGAAGACGTGATCGTACGTCGGGACGGAGTGGAATACCTGACAACCCCGCAAAGGGAAATATTACTCGTCCAAGCCCCGTGAAGCCACCCATCCGGTGCCACCGACACCCCGCACCCCACCGGCGAGGACGCCGGCTCAGCTCCCCGTGCGGGCGAGAAATCCGTCCGGTGGCTATCGTCCCTTCCACTCCGGGGGACGCTTTTCCAGGAAAGCCTTCATCCCCTCCTTCTGATCCTCGGTGGCGAACAGGAAATAGAAATTACGGCGCTCGAACTCCAGCCCCTCGCCCAAAGGAAGCTCAAAGGCCTTATTGACCGCCTCCTTCGCCAGGCGCACCGCTATCGGCGCACGAGAAGCGATCGACCTGGCAAGCTCCAGGGCCTCGTCGAGATAACTCTCGACCGGGGCGACCCGGTTCACCAGCCCGAAGTCATAAGCCTCCTGTGCCGAAAGCCGTCGGTCGTTCAACACCATCTCCATAGCAATGGCCTTGCCGACCGCCCGTGTGAGTCGCTGAGTGCCACCCGCGCCGGGTATAACGCCCAGATTGATCTCCGGTTGTCCGAACCTGGCCGATTCGGAAGCGACGATCATATCGCAACTCATCGCCAACTCGCACCCCCCGCCGAGCGCCCAACCGGATACCGCCGCGATGATCGGCTTACGCACGGCCCGGATTCTATCGAAGAGACCGACGAAATCGCGCGTCAGCATCTCGACGGCCCCGGCATCGGCCATTTCCTTAATGTCGGCGCCGGCAGCGAACACCTTATCATTCCCGGTGATCACGATGCAGCCGATCGCATCATCGCGATCCAGCACCTCGAACGCATCGGATAACTCCGACAGCAGGGCCGAATTAAGCGCGTTAAACTGGCGGGGCCTGTTCAACCGGATCAGCCCGACGCCCTCCACCGGCCTTTCGACCAGGATATTCTCGTACTCCACCGCAACCTCCTAAAGGGTGGTAATGCTTTTGGCAACCCGCAAATGTTTGGGGAAATTAGGGAGATAATCCACCAGCTCGGGATAGCGCCCCTCGGCGTGGCCTTCCAGATAGCGCCTGAGCACGCTCACCACGCCGGGAAGGATCGTCACACCTTTGGCCTTACGCTCCATCAGGATGTAAGCCCTTGCCTCCTGCTTGCTGACCGCCTGTTCCAGGAACAACGCCACCGCCCCCATGACGAACAGGGCGGCGAATTGCTCATTCCAGGTGGGGTAGTGCTTCCTGAACTCATCGCCCACGGGCAGGCTGTTATTACCCACTGCCGCCACGCGATCCGAATACTGGCGCAGATAGGCCAGGATCAACATCCGCCCGTACTGACTGAGGGCAGCACGGTAGAGATGGGCCGGGTCCTCGTCAAACGGCCACGGGGGACTATCGCCCCATGCCAGCCTGGGCGGCGCTATGCAAAAAAGCTCCGTCCCCACCCTGGTGCCCAGCTCCTTCTTAGTTGGGTAGCAGATATTGGGGATGAACACAAACCTCTCGGCCACCGGCCCTATGAAAGGCTCCAGAAAATCGTGGAACGACACCTCGGCAAAGACCTTCTCGGAGCCTTCGACGGCCTCATTCCACTCATCGGCCTCATCTGCCCACCATTGCTCCAGGCCGGTCACCTGGTAAAAGTGCGCCAGATGTTCATTCCACCTGGGAGGCACCCAGCGTGGGACATCATCCGATTCCAGGCCGGGCCACGAAAGGCGCAACGCATAGGTGAACATGGCCTCAAGCGGTGCCCCCTGCTCCAACAGCACTTGCATAGCGTGAACGGCGGGGTGATGGGAAAACTCCTTGACCAGCTTACGGGTGGCGCGGGCGTGGGCATGGGTACCGTGGGGGTCATCTCTTTGCTCGTCATCCGGCCAGGTAGTGGCGGCCAGGACGGCGGACATCAGCCGCACCCGATCATCTACCCGCACCAGGACATCAGGTTGCTTCATTACACCTCTCTGCAGTCTCCAGGGCAAGCGGCGCCATACATCTTGCTATTCTACTTTTAAGGGTGGCTCCCCCGCAAATACCGCCTGGAAAAGATCGCCAAAGCCGATCGCAACTCAGGGTTTGAACGCTCCCAGGCGCCGTGATATAATTATCGCCGGCACGGAGGGGTGCCAGAGTGGACGATTGGGGCGGTCTCGAAAACCGTTGTAGGC
>JALXEW010000215.1 GCA_027069285.1 Ardenticatenia bacterium
ACGACCACCCCCAGCCCGGTCCCCACCGAAACACCGACGCCGGAAGCCTCTCCCATACCCACCTCCACTCCCACCGAAACCCTGACGCCAACCGCAACCCCCTTGATGCCCACCGTCGAAGCCATGTTCCAGGAGGACTTTGACGCCTACATCCAGGACGCCATGCGGTACACCGGTCTCTCTGAAGAGCAACTCCGTGAAATCTTCCGTGACATGGTGCTGCGTGAGCGTGTCCGCGAGGACATCATCAGCGAAGTTCCGACCGTAGTCGAGCAAGTCCACGCTCGCCACATACTGGTGACCGAAGAGGACGAAGCATTGGCGATCATGCGGGCCATACTCGAAGACGGCGAGAACTTCTCCGACTTTGCCCGTTTCGCATCCGAGGATTACCAGAGTGCCGGCGATGGTGGCGACCTGGGTTGGTTCCCGCGCGGCCAGATGGTTGAGGAATTCGAGGATGCGGCGTTCGGAGCCGAAGTTGGGGAGATCGTCGGCCCGGTGCAGAGCCAATACGGCTACCACATCATCCAGGTGCTGGGCCACGAAATGGAGCGCGAGCTGACCGAGGACCAGATCACCGTCCGCCAGGAGCAGGCCTATAACGACTGGTTGAGTGCCCAGCGCGAAGCCTACGATGTACAGGTCTTCGATTACTGGATAGACAGAGTACCGGAAGACCCGACCATCGAGGACGTACTCGGTATCGAGATGTAGCGCTTGCATCGATTCCGAATCGAATATATGATCCAAATGGGCGGCCATTGAGCCGCCCAAATTCGTACCGGGTAGTGGCGTGAGGCATATCAAGTGTCCCAGTTTGACGAATTGATCCATGACCTGACCAGCAGTGATCCAGACGTGAGGAGGGAGACCGCCCTCAAACTGGGCGCATTGCGCGATCCGCGTGCGATCCCGGCCCTGGTCGATCTTTACAACGACGACCCAGACCCGACCGTGCGAAAGGCCGCCGAGCGCTCATTGCGCGTTTTCCGTCGCATGGAGCGAGAGACATTGGCAGGTGCCGGCGGTGAGGGTAGACAACCGCGTGCCAGACGGAGTATGAGCCTCTCCGTGCTGGATATGGCCACCCTGGCCGCCGTCTCGCTGATCGGACTCGTGATAGTGATCGTCGGGTTAGCGTTCCTGCTTTCGCGTCACATGGTTGCCGCGCCGACCGGTGGGAGCACGATCGGGCAACCGGTGCCGACGCCTACAGTTAGCACCCCGCTCACCCCGACCATCACCCCCACGCCCACTCCCGGACCCGATGAGTTGGCCCTGACACACATCCGCGCCATGCGTGAGATCGTCGCGAACGCGGAGCAAAGCGCCGCACAGATAGTGGACATATGGACCAGGGTAAGCAACGGGGAAAGGCCATGTGACGTGCCCTGTTGCATCGAAGTGCCGCAAAGCTACCGAATCCCGGAAGCGGATGCGCGGAGATTGCCTTCTGGGTTAGGACTGGCGGACGAAGTGCGCAACCTGAACCGGGCGTTGGATCGGCTCAAAGAAGCGATCGACACCTGGATGGCAGAATGCAGCATAGAACGCTCCCCAGACGCAGCAGTCCCCCCTGCCGTCGCGACCACCGGTCTGGGGATCGCCGAAGAAGCGATGTGGATGCTTAATGACGTTGGGCGCATGTTGGCGCTCATGGAAGATTCCGTTGCCGCAGGGGAGTTGCCACCCACCAGGACGCCCACCCCCGCTCCGGTCACCCCGACGCCGGAGTGAGGCACGGATGTCGGTGCCCGTATCCGGCTGCCGCGTTACCGTCTGGCGGACCTGCGGCCTTGATAGAACGAGAACCCTGCCAGGATAATGAGTCCGATCAACGTGGCCAATGTGATAGCAGCGCCCACCCTGTAGCTGATCGGATCATAAACCATGCGCACAACGTGGTGGCCGGCCCGGATCGGGATCGCCCTCAGAGCGCCGTAAGCTCGCCGGATTTCGACCGATTCCCCGTCAACCGTTGCCTGCCAGCCCGGCTAATCCCCCTCGCTCACCCTCAGAACCCCGTCCGCAGGCGTATCCACCTCGATCTCAACATATTCCGGCGCGTAGGTCGTAAAGCGAACCTCTGCTCCATCCGGCGGCTCATCCGGTAACTCCAGGGCCGGCTCCTCGCCGGTGATGACCACCGTATTGCGCAGGTCAAGCCCGTACCTGCCCGGATCCCGCAGAAGCTCCAGCGCGATCCCGTCCTCCGGCACCGTCCACACGTCGTACATCATTAGCGCCATCGGGCGAGGGTCTGTTAACTCATGGAGTGATATGGCGCCGCGAGGCGTCTCCTCAAGGCCCAGCACCTCGGTTGGCACCTCCAGCTCCAGGTCCCAGGCGAAGAGATAGCGCACGCCCAACAGCTCCCATACCTCATAGCGCGGAAGATACGTCAAATAATAATCGAGCGTTGCCAGATGCAGGGGGCTTGCGCCCATAATATCGGCGAATCCCAACAAAGTGCCGTAATTACCGCCAAGTGCCCACTCCCCGTCTATCCGGAACGGCTGGCTCACATCGGCGGTCTCATCTCGCAGCGCGTCCACCAATATCCAGGGCAAATGCGGGCGCTCGCCGGCAGGGATAGGCTCGAACCCACGGCCCATATTCACCCCGAAGAGTTCCAGCGCGATCAGGGCCACCAACGTAATTCTCCAAGCCGGGCCGTTCGGGCCGGTCAACCTCTTAAATAATGCCCATGCTGCCCATACCGCAAAGAGGGCAAAAGTGACCTTTGAAAGCGGCTCCGACCAAGTGTCATCCTCCGGCTTCAGCCAGAGCAGGAAAAGCGCCCCGGTCAGAACTCCGACTACCAGGCCGGTGAGCATAAGACCGGTCAGAATCGGGCGCGGATCGTCGGCATGACTGCGCCAATACGATTCCAGAGCGACCGCGCCCAACCCGATCAGCACCGAAAGCGCGAATGACACAACATAAGCTGCCCTTTCCTGCCCCCTGAACAACCCGAAACCGGGCACCAGGAGATACACCACATGGTAGATCGGCAATTGCCCCCCAAAGGACAGCCCCAGCGCCACCAAAGCCGTGATCCCCCAGAAGCGTGCCCCTCTCGTCTTCCATGCGAGTGCCAGGCCGGCAAGCGCCAGCCCGGTGACGCTTACGTACAGCGGCGACCATAGGCTGACGATGCCGGGGATCACCATCTGCGCCACATCGTAGAACGGGAAGCCGCCGGTTTTGGAATCGAACCCCAGGCCAGATCGCGTGGTCAGCCTCAGGTATTCCATGCCGGGCAGCAGTTGCACCGCCCCAAGCCCGACCCCGATCGCGCCGATCAGGACCCAGGCCCCCAGCGCGTCTTGCCACCTCATACGCCCGACGTAAGCCCGGTATACCAGCCACGCCAGGCTCGAATATATCAGGAAGAGGCCGCTTTGCGAATGGCCGGCGTGGATCGCCAGCCCTATACCGATCCCGCTCAAAGCCAGGCAGGCCGGGCGTAACTTCCCATCCCGCGTGCCTTCCAGGATGCCCAGCATTACCATAGGAGTCCACGTGACGGTTTCCAGCACGGCCAGCTGCAGGGGCGGGTAGCCGGTCAGATAGCCGCCGTATGTCCACGCGATAGCGCTCAGCAGCCCGGCCAACCGGCTTCCCGTCAGCCGTCTGACGAAGGCGTACATCAGCAGGCTTGTCAGCAGGAAGTGGAGCACTGCCTCGGTCTGGAGCGCCTCGTAACTCCATCCGCCTGATAATCCGCTCAGCACTATGGTGAGGAGGCGTGGCGGGTAGAACACCGCAGCCTGCACATCGGCCAGGAATGGATGTCCGGCGGTTGCGTATGGGTTCCATAGCGGTATCTCCCCCGAAAGCAACCTTGCCGCCTGGTATGCGCCAAAGGAGTAGAACTGGCCTGAGAAATCGCCTTCCTCGAACGTCACATGGTCATTTGGGTTCGGCGTCAGCGCTCGCCAGAAAAAGAGCGCCCACAGCGCCGCCAATATCGCAAACATCGCGAGTTCGGCCAGAACCGGGTTCTTATCGCGTGTTCGGCTCATACCTGTGTCCTTGCGTTGGCTTCTGGCCCTATGCCCATCTCGCGGGCGTGGTAGGGGCTTATCACTTCCCAGAGTGGCTTGCGGAATTGATCGGATTTCACCAGACCGATCCGATCGAGGACATAGCGGAACAGCGTCCACAGCACCCCCAGGCCGTATATCACGCTACGCCGGAAGTTGATGGACGATGCCTCCTCGAAGTAGCGGGTTGGCACCGGGATCTCGCCTATTCGGAACCCGAACGCGACGGCCTGGACGATAGTCTCGCAATCGAAAACGAAATCGTCGGAATTGAGCACGAAAGGGATTGTGCTGAGCATCTTGCGGCTATAGGCCCGGAACCCGGTATGGCCTTCCGAGAGTTTGAGGCCCAGCACCAGATTTTCGCAAAGCGTCAGGAAGCGGTTGGCGATGTACTTATAGAGAGGCATACCACCTGCCCTGGGGTTTCCCAGCAGCCTTGACCCCAACATGAAGTCCGCCTTCCCCTCTATGATCGGGCGGATAAGTTCTGGTATCAGAGTTGAGTCGTACTGATAGTCAGGATGCAGCATAACGATGATGTCGGCACCGTCTTTGAGTGCCTCCAGGTAGCAAGTCTTCTGATTACCCCCATAGCCCTTATTCTGGATGTGCACCACTACCTTGAGGCCCAGCCTTTTAGCGATCTCGACGGTATCGTCCTGGCTCACATCATCCACCAATATAACGTGATCCACCACATTTGGTGGGATGTCATTATAAGTGCGTTCCAGCGTCTTGGCAGCATTATAGGCCGGCATAACTACGACGACTTTGGGTTTGCTCATCGTCGCTCCTCTGGTGACGGCAGGGTACGGGAAATACGGCTCCGTTGGGTTACATTGTAGCCACAGAGCCGTACGGTGCCAATGGATATGGCCGGTAGGAGTGACCGGACATGAATTTATGCGAATCCAACCCGGCTTTGCTATAATAAGGCCACGAGCCACCCTAGCTCAATCGGCAGAGCAGACGCTTCGTAAGCGCCAGGTTGTGGGTTCGAGTCCCACGGGTGGCTTTTTTTAATTTAGAACATCATCGGGGGCAGCGCGATGTCGTCCTGAAGGCCGGATGCAGGCTCTTCCTGGTGGAGGTAGGCCAGGATGAAGTCATCGAGCATCCCCTTGCCCATCACCTCTTTAACGTTCGTCAGCCGCACACCGGTACGCAAGTCGCGGATGTACTTATCGGTTTTGCCCAGCGCGTAGGTGCGGATCACCGAGTAGAACTGCTGCTGGTGTGGCATAGAGCGGTTCCTGGCCAGACGGCGCTGTGTGCTCAGGTATTCCTCCAGCCAGGCATCCACGTCCACTCCATCGACCAGCGCGAATACCTCGGCGACTGCGATCTCCTCACCGCTTCCCTCGCGCCCGATCAGCTTGTGAAGCCCGCGCTCACCTTTCAGGAAGCCGAATACATTGGCCCCACGCAGGAATATCGCCACCCTATCCGGATTGGGGTAGGCCGCGAATCGCTTCAGGAGGTCGCGGAAGCTACCTGCCGATAGCCTGGTGAAGTACGGTGCAGGATGATCTGGCGGCTCTGGCGGCGAGAGGACGTATAAATCCAGGTCGTAGCCCTTATGGGTTGCCCACTTCATGTACATCTCTGCCAGTTGGTGGGGCCAGTTCGGTTTAGAACCTGCCGGGCCGTAGCTCATCCCCACGCGGCTGATCACCATGACTGCCTGGTTCCGGTACGGAATGTGAGCCGTCAGCAACTCGATCTCCAGGTACGAAGCGTCGCGATGCAGCTTTTCGTAATCCCGTGCCAGGTCGCCTCGGTAGCTTAGATCGCGTTGGCGATTGACCAGTATGGCGAAATCCTCAAGATATTCAGCTCGCTCCAGCAGCTGATCCAGGCGCCGCAGCAACCTGTCCAGGAAGTGGAAGCGGTTCACTGCATCCCCGGCGTAATCCTCATCGTCCCAGAAGTCGGCCTGGTGGGTTTCGGCCAACAGCCTGTCGCGCTCATTGCGCATATCGGCCACCAATGCGCTTTCGCGCCAATCGGCCAACTTCCGCCTGATGGCTGCGAAGCCCTCTATCAACTCCGGTAAGCCCATGCGGACCTGGCGGCCCTTATTAGCGGCGGCGCTGCCGATCAGTCTCACCTTTGCCGTGCGTTCCGCCTGGGAGATCGGGATGATCTTGAGTGAGACCTCGCCATTTTTGAGGTTCAGGCGCATCAATTGCTGTGTGCCCGGCTTGAGTTGGGCCAGCGCCCTTGCCAGGGGGGATACGATCAATCGCTCGATGGCGCGTTTCAGCGGCCTGGCGCCGAACGCAGGCGTATACCCCTCCTCCAGCACCAGGTCGATCACATCCTCATCTATCTCCACCAGGACGTTACGGCGCGTGATCCCATCGCGGGCCAGTATTTCCTTTAGCTCCCGGATCGCGATCTTGCGCAAGGCCTCATGATCCAGCGGCCTGAACACCACGATCTGATCGAGTCGGTTGACGAATTCGGGGCGGAAGTATTCTTCCACCTTTTCTCGGAAGCGCTCGGCCTGGGATTTCTCCTCATCCGGCAGGATGCTGAGGCTACGTGTACTGCGCGGGGACGAGCCGAGGTTAGAAGTCATAATGATTATGGCGTTATGGAAGAAGGTAGTTCGTCCGCTTGCATCGGTCAGGCGGCCCTCGCCGAGCACCTGCAGGAATATATCGTAGATCGGGGGCGCCGCCTTCTCAAATTCATCCAGCAGCAGCACGCAAAACGGCTGTTCGCGGACACGTCGGGTCAGCTCGCCCTCATGTCCGAACCCGCCGATGAGACGGCTCAGGCCATCCAGGTCGGTATACTCGCTCATATCGAATCGGATGAGGCGGTCCTCGTCGCCGAAGAGGTACTCGGCCAGGGTTTTCGCCATCTGCGTTTTGCCGACCCCGGTCGGCCCGATGAATAAGAAACAACCCAGCGGCTTTTCGGGGTCGTTCAGCCCGGCCTTGATGGTCAAGATCAGGTCGGTCACGGCCCGGACGGCCTCCGGCTGGCCCAGGATCCGCTCCGAAAGGTAGCTTTCGACTTCCTCGGCGGAGAGGCTTGCCTGATCGGATAACATAAAGGCGGGCATACCGCTTTGGCGTGCGAACGTATCTATCACATGCTGCCTGGTTATGACCGTACGTGGTCGTTCATCGCCATCCTCACCGGTTTTAGCCGCGTCAGCCGTTGTCTCTTCCAGGAGGCGGATGGCTTTGCCCGGAAATGCGCGGTATGGCAGGAATCGCTTGGTGATCTCCAGGGCAGCGTCCACCGCACCCGGCTCGATCCGGACGTCCATCTCGCGTTCCAGGTCGCGACTGACCGAGCCGAGCACCGAGAGCGTTTCCTCTTCCGGCATAGGCTGCACGGTCAGTGTGCGGAAGAGGGCCAGGAAGCCGGGTCCCAGTGCCTCTGCGGTTCGCAATCGGGCCGGGGAGCATTCCCCGATCAGCACCACCTCGTTATTTTCGATATACGGTTTGAGTGCCTGTGCTACGTTCTCATCGCTTTTTGACCAGCGGCCTATTTCCAGCAATCCGGTCAGATCGTCCACGTAGAGGATATGGCCTTCACGGCGGCACTCGTTGACTATATCGGCCAGTCGTTCCTCCCACGTGCCGATCAGGCCTGCCCCGGCGATCAGCCTATCGGGCGTGATCATCCATACCTGTCGGTCATGCAGGCGTTCGTCGCACTCCTTGCGCCATATGCGCCTGACCACTTCGTATATAATGGCGGTCTTGCCGACCTCGCTCTCGCCGGTTAAGAGGATGCTACGTCGTCTGGTTCCCGCCAGGCTTCGCAATATAGTTTCCACCTCTTCATCGCGGCGGTACAGCCTGTGGAATCGCCCTTCGGCGGCCTGGGCGCTCAGGTTAATGCCCACCTCCTTCAGCGCCCAGAACGAGCTTTCGGATGGGCCAAAGGTGATGCCTTCGCCGGACTTGCGGAGTTCCGTTTCCACTTCCAATACGTCCAGAGTCTCGCTTCTGGCGTAGCGGAAGCGCAATATCTCCTCCAGCGTGGCGTCGCTGAACCATGAGGCAATCTCGGCGGCGGCCACTTCCTGCAGCTCATCGCGGTTATAGACGTAGAAGGTCGGGGTGGATGGGCCTAATTTTGGCACCGAAACCAGTAGTTGATCCCCTTCCGGCTTGATCAACAGGCTGAATGTGACCTTTACTTTATCTCGCGCCCGTTTTTTACGGCGGGCGTCCATAGGGCGTAGCTCGACTTCTACCTTTTCCAGTCGGACGTTGGGGTCGAATTCCAGGATATGGAGTCGGTCCTGTGGGGCATCACGTATCAATTCCGCCACGGATTCGCGTAGGTCAGCTTTGATCTCCTCCAGGTTAGGGCCATATCCCGTGACGTCGTTGAACGGCAGCACACGGACGGTGTACATGCCGTTATGGTGTTTTTGCACGAACAGGTGAAGCTTAAATTTCATGGATCTCAGACTACCCGTTTCCGACCAGAGGCTAACCATATCTTAACACGGGCGTAGTAGGGCCGCAATACGGGGAGGTGGGGGTCGGGAAACCACCGGATGTTTCCGGACGAGCGGCCCCTGTCATCCCGGTGGTGGGATTTGCGGGCCGGGTTTCAGCACCCGGCCACGATTTACACTACGGCCCTGCGGCGTCGCAGGAAAGCGGGTAGGTCCAACCGGTTTGGGTCTATATGGGGTGGGGATGCTCCTGGTGCGACCTCGGCTTCGGGTTCCCGGAGCAGCGGTTTCGGTTCCGATCCGGAGCGCTCCGGTTTTCGCGGTGGCACTTCGACCGGGCTGGCGCCGACCCCGGCGGCGATCAGGATCACCTGGGCGCGATCGGCCATATTCTCGTCTTCCGTGGCGCCAAAACAAAGCTCGGCTTCTGGCCGCATCGCTTCCCTCAGCAGCGCCACAGCTTCCATCACCTCGGCGAATGATATGTTGCGCCCGGTGAAGTTCACCAACGCGCCTGATGCATATTGGATGCCATCGGTATCCAGCAGGGGATGGCTGAGTGCTTTGCGCATGGCCTCGACCGTACGTTCTGCCCCGCTGCCCTGGCCCACGCTCATAAAGGCGCCACCTGGCATCTCCATCAGACGTTTCACATCGGCGAAGTCGTGATTTATCAGCCCGGCTGTGGTTATCAGTTCCACCACGCCCTGGACACCCTGCCTGAGCACATCATCGGCCACCCTGAAGGCCACGTCCAGGGTCATATTAGGCGGGGATATTGCCAGGAGACGGTCGTTTGGCACCGTGATCAGAGTGTGTACCTCCTCGCGTAGCCGGGTTATGCCATCCTGGGCCACCTGACGGCGGCGTGTGCCCTCGAACGAGAACGGCAGCGTTACCACGGCAACCGTCGCCGCGCCTGCCTGGCGGGCTGCGCGTGCAGCTACTTCGATACTGCCCGTGCCGGTTCCGCCGCCCATCCCTGCCGTCAGGAAGACCATATCGGCTCCTTTGAGTGCGGCGGCCAGTTCGGGGTAGCTTTCCTCGGCGGCCATTTTGCCGATTGACGGCTGTCCGCCGGCACCCAACCCCCGTGTCAGCCTGCGTCCGAGCTGTATCTTCACCGGTGCCTGGCAGAGTTTAAGTGCCTGGGCGTCGGTATTGGCGGCTATGAATTCGACGCCCGGTATGCCAACCTGGATCATGCGGTCAACTGCGTTGCAGCCTGCCCCTCCCAGGCCGATGACTTTGATATTGGTACGCGCCGGTTGCAACTTCCTCACATCATCCTTTGACGATATGACCGTCATTTACCCCCTCCTCACCAACTCACCGTCCTGTCTTCATTAGGGCCGCGTTCGGCCCATTCCGGCATCTTGCGATGTCCGGGCTTGATGCTTCGTGGCATAGCCCTGCCATCGAATAACTCGCGCAGGCGCTCGGCCACCGGCAGCGGGCTGCCACCGGGCGGGAACCACGCCCGGCTCGCGTTCGGGCTGCCCGGCGAGCTACTCAGCAGCCAGAATGCGGTGTTGAGCAGGTATCTGGGCACCAGTCCCGCGTGCACGCGGTGGACGATCTCCATATTCAGATCGGTGTGCCGTTTCACATCCACAGGCGGCTGCGAGCGTAGATCGGCTGCGCCCATCACCGCGCCTCCGGCGATAACCAGTTGCGCCGGCGAATGCTTCACATACTTTCGGGCGATCTCGTCTATCCATTCGAACCTGTAAAAGCCACGGTGATCCTGGCTGTGATCTGGTGGGGCGTAAGGGATTGCATGGGGCCAGCATTTGCTCCCGCCCTTGCCCCAATCCAGCGGGCGGTTGCCGGTGAAGTGGAATATGGCTATGGCCGTCCGGCTCAGCAGGTCTCCATAGCCGCGAGTGATCATCCCCTCCAGCGCGGAATCCATGAACTGCAGATCCCAGTAATCCCCGCCCGGCTCCAATGGCGGGAAGACAGGCGTCAGCCCAACCTGCTCCATTACGAGCAGGACGGGGATCATTCGATCTAGGAATCGGTCTATCAGCCCAGGAGAGGCCCATTCCGTGGGAGTCCAGGCGGAGCGTGTGTTGGCCCTTTCGAATATCACCACGTAGTGGACGCCCCAACGGCGATAAGTCTTCAAGATCAGTTCCAGCTCCAGGCGGACGATCGGTCGGATCGGATGGCACGGGATTCTGATGACGGGTTCGATCTGAGCCTCCAGCAGGCGCTTCACAAAAGGCTCTGGCACCATCCTGACCGGTGAGCTTTGCAAGATCAGCCAGCTTGTACCCAGACTTTGCAAGATCGGCAGCCACCTTGCCAGATCGGCGGATGTATAGTGCTCCTCGTCGTCGAAGTAATGAAACCCTATGCCGGTATTGCCCGGTGGTTCTGGGTAGCGGCTCATATATCCCATTTTTTATCTCCCCCGTCCCCTATGTTCTGAGCGGTGAGTGCAAGAACGGTGCCATATCCGGCGGGGCGCTCTAACAACTTTAATATGGAAAGAGGAGGCGGATCGGACTCGATTTGGGGTATCATAATAGGTGACTTGGGGGCCGATTCCGAACGCTATGGGGGGTTTTATCGCATACCACTCGGTGTGCGAGTCCTTATGAGCTTGTGTGAAAGGGGCTACGTTATGTGCACCAGGTGGCAGCGGGATGGGGGAGAAGCCACTAAGGGGCAAGCTCTGGCCGAGTATGCATTAATCCTGTCATTGCTGGTCGTCAGCCTGGTGGCCGTGCTTGCGGCGGTGGGGCCGACCATCAGTAACATCTTCACCGCCACGGTTTACGAGCTACTGGGCCAGGTCACCCCCAGGCCGACTCTGAGCAATACCGAGTTTGTGGATACTCTCACGGCAGTAGCTACTCATACACCGCCCAGTCCGCCACCGCCTACCACGCCGGCAGGCGGGGCTACACCTTCCCCGACTCCGAGCATCACGCTCACGCCCAGCGATACCCCTACCCCAACCCTGACCTTCACACCATCCGATACACCTACTCCGTCGCCGATACCTCCGGTCGTGGTGCGGCTGGAAGTGGAATCCGGCCTCATCCAATCGCCGTTGACGACTGTCAACGATTCCGGAGCATCGGCGTGTTACTACGCGATTTGCCCGAACTCCAGTTGCGGCAACGATTGGGACCCGACCGACGGACTTTCCCAGGGTTACGTGATCCTGAACTTCTCCGTCCCGGCAGAGGACGACTATGTGATTTGGGGCGGAGTGTACGGCCCAAGCAATGAGGACGACTCGTTCTGGGTGCAGGTTGACGGGGGCAGCTGGGCGTTGTGGGATATAGCGCACTCCCCAACCTGGGATAGAGTCTCAAATAGAGGCGGCGATGACCCGGTGGTCTACCATCTATCTACCGGCTCCCATACGCTGGTGATCGGCGTACGGGAGGATGGCTCGATGATAGACGTGGTGGACATCACCAATGACCTCTCGGCGGGCTATTCGCCGGCATCTGTGCACTGCCCTTAAGCCCGCTCACTGCCCGGTGACGGGCATGGGAACCTGCCCTGCGGGATGACGCTGCCGGTGAGTACCTCACAAAGGCGTGGCATTGGCCTGGGCAGACCTCTCACGCTACAATGGACTCGTGCTTGCTACCTTATGGCTCTGGGGGGGCACAATGTCAAGGCCAAGCCCGATAAGGTTAAGCTTGATGAGAGCGACATCCGGCGAGCCTCTTGTCTCCTCGCAGGAGCGTGGATGGGTCATCCTGATCAGCGGCATCCTGGTGACGCTCACCCTGGTACCCTACGCCTTAGCCTACTGGGTCACCGAGGGTACCCAGTGGCAGTTCATGGGCATTCTGACAAACACGCTGGACGGCGCGAGCTACCTGGCGAAGATCGGTCAGGGGTATCGCGGCGATTGGCTATTCCACATACCGTTCACCCCAGAACAGCATAACGGAGCGGCGGCGTTTCTCTTCTATCTGGCGCTCGGCCATCTGGCACGCCTGACCGGCCTCAGCCCGGTGCTGATGTTTCACCTGGCCAGGATGGTCTTCAGCTTCTTCATGTTGCTCTCGATCTATCAACTGGGTGCCACGGTGTGGAGTAAAACCAGGCCCAGGCGATTATTCTTCGGGCTTTGTGCGTTGGGATCGGGCCTGGGTTGGCTGGTGATGCTATTTGGCGTCCGCAACCCCCTCCCGCCGGATTTGAATGTGCCGGAGGCGTTCCCACTTTACAGCGCCTACATCAACCCTCACTTCCCGTTTGCGATAGGCCTTTTGGCGCTGATGATGTCGGTGCTGATCCGTGTTTTCCGGCCCGGATTCGATCAGCAGCCGGATTGGTTCAACGGCGGATTCGCGCTGCTGCTTATGACGGTGGCGCTGACGATAGTGCTGCCCCAGGCGGTGGTGGTGCCGGTCGTGACCCTGGCCGCCTACCTGGTTGCCCGCGCGATCAAGACCCGTAGATTCCCATTCCACGAGCTGAGATGGTCATTATTGGTCTGGATCGGGGTGGTGCCGTTTGCGTCGTATTACCTGGCGTTGATCAGGTACAATTGGGCATTTGCCATCTGGAACGAGCAGAATGTGACCTTATCGCCGCCAGTCTGGCACTGGCTCATAGGGTACGGATTACTGCTGGTGACGGCGATCCCCGGAATTCACCGGGCGGTGACGATGTTCGAGCAGGACGGCGACCAGTTGATGCTAACCTGGCTGATAGTCGGCGCCCTGATGCTTTACGCGCCCTTTAACATGCAGCGGCGGCTTTCGGTTGGGCTGATATTGGTCATAGTGTACTTTGCGGTGAGGGCGCTGGAGGATTTCTGGTTCGAGCGGCTGAAAGGCATGAGGCGGAAAGCGGCGCTGCTGGCGCTTTACGTGCTGATCTTGCCGAGCAACGTGATAGCGTTAGCGCTCCCTGCGGGAATGGTGCTGGGCGAGCCTGAGCGGGCTGTGGACGCGCATCAGCTGCTGAGCAGGGACTACTGGAATGCCATCCTATGGCTCCATGACAGGGTGCCACCAGATGCACTGGTCCTGGCCTCGCCGGATGTGGCCATATTCATCCCCGCATGGAGCGGACAGAGAGTGGTCTACGCCCACCCGTTCGAGACGTTGAATGCCGTTGACCGTTGCGGCGAGGTGATTCGCTGGTATCGCGGTGAGGAGTGTGATGAGTTGCTGGCGGATTACGATGTGGACTACGTGATATTCGGCCCGCAGGAAGCGGCGATCCTGGATGGGCGGAACCCGTGTGTATCCCTGTATGGCGGTGGGGATGCGGAATTGCCGCCGGTGAGCGGGGACGAGTCGTGTGCCTGGCGAGCCGGCCTGGCTCAGGTGGCCGAATTCGGGAGCGTGGCGATATATGAGGTGGAGCCCAGGTAACGTCCAGGCCGTCGGCGCCGCCATCGCCGTTGGGATGGCGGCTTTTCTTTTGGCGGTTGGGATTGGGCCGGAGTCATTGCCGTACATACCGGATGCGTCGTTCTCTGATGCGGTCACGGCCCACCTGACCAATGCGATCCACCTGCGCGATTCGGTGCTGCGGGACGGGGAATGGCCGCTCTGGAACCCCTGGTTGATGAGCGGAACCCCCTTCGCCGCGAATCCCCTATCCAAACTTTGGTATCCACCCCAGTGGCTTGTGCTGATATTCCCGCCGATCCTGCATCTGAACCTGATGGCATGGATTCACATGATTTTGGCGGGGGTGGGGATGTGGATGTGGGCGCGGGAAAGCGGGATCGGGGACTTCGGCGCGGGAGTCGCGGCGTTTGCATACGCTTTCTCGCCCAGGCTGACCATTGCGCTTGGGGCCGGGCATCTGGACATTATTTACGCGATGGGGTGGTTCCCCTGGCTGATGTGGGCAGTATGGAAGGCGATGCGTTCGAGTGATGGGGCGCCCGTGGCCGTCGCGCGGGTGGCGGTGGTGGGGGCGATGCTCCTGCT
>JALXEW010000216.1 GCA_027069285.1 Ardenticatenia bacterium
GTACTGGCCGCTGCTATGCACCCAAACCCAGGTGCCGAGTCCGGCCCAATGGTAGAGCCATTCGGCATCCGCCGGCGACATGTTGACGCAGCCGTGGCTATGGCGAAATCCGAAGCTATCGTGCCAGTAGGCGCCGTGCATGGCCCGATTCTCGTCGAAGTACATGTTCCAGGGGACGTTTTCCAGGTAGTAGTAGTCTTCGTATCCGGCGGAGCCGCTCATTTTGGTATCTTCGACCATGTAGTGTATCTGGAACAGGCCCTCACGGGTGGCCCATGCGCCCCCAAGCCCTGAGGAGATGAGGGTGGCGTAAACCATGCGCCCACCATCGTACATCGCCATTGTCTGCTCGTAAAGGTCTATTTCTATCCAGCGCCCTCCGACTCCGGGCGGGGGTGGGTCAACGGTGACAACGCCCAGGTTCGGCTCCATGATCCACTGGTTTTCGCCCACCTGGTACCACCGCCACCCGTCATCGGTGGTGGCTTGGCTGTAGATGGTGACTATTTGGTAACGCTGGTAGGCCGGGACGTCGGTGTTATGCGGGCCGCCCGGCGATATGCTAGGCTGTATCGGTTGCACTATCCACGCAAATGGCAATCCCGGTTGTTCGGCCAGTTCGATCCCACGGAAGCGGGACGGGCTGACTATCCAGAGGTGTTCTGCGCGGACGTATTCCCCCGGGTTGATCTGCACCCATTCTTCGCCGTTGTATTCGACGTAGCCGTCTATCGAGACGTAAAGGAAGCCGGTTCCCAGGGTGCGCGCAGGCGGCAGGCCCACTTCCGCCTCGGCGGGGTGGTTGTACACGCCGACGTCATCGTCGATCACTCTGGCGTAGACGTATTTGATGCCGTCCTGTTGGGGGACTTCGACGGGGGTGAACGGGAGTTCCGGTAACGGGTTTGGGAGTCTGGACTGCGCGGCCCGGATTTCCAGTGCCGGGTAGTCCCACTCGTAGCATTCGGATGCGTCCAGCAATCCGTCCGCCGTCAGGCATTCCGAGCGGTCGTCTCCGATCACGGGATCGCCGGGTAGGGCCGACGATGTGTTCGCTTGGGCCGCCGCGATGACGATGAGTACCAGTATGATCACCCAGATGGTATATTTCTCACTCATCTGCGCCTTTTTCCACCTCCTGGCCCAGGATTTTCTCCGCTTTCTCCAGCCTTTCCAGGACGCGATCACGGCCAACGATCTCCATTGTCTCAAAGAGGGGTGGGGAGACTTTCTGGCCGGTGACCGCGACGCGCAGTACCCCAAATAGTTGCCCGGCTTTGAGACTCATGTCGGCGGCTAAGGCGCGAAGGGCTTCTTCCAGGGTCTGGGCGTTGAACTCCGGCAGGCTTTTTATGACATCTGCCGCGCGGCGTAGGGCTTCGATGCTCTGCTCGACGGTCATTTTCTTACCGATCAGGTCTTTGGGAGCCGGTTCGACCGTTTCGCGGAAGAAGAAACCCGCCATGTCCACCACTTCGTTAAGGGTCTTGATGCGCTCCTGTACAAGTGGGGCGACTTTGAGGAGGGTTTCTTTATCCGGTCTCAGCCCGGCTTTTTCCAAAGGTTCGCGCAGTAATTCCGCCAGTTCTTCCGGCGATTTCTTCCTGATGTATATGCCGTTGAGCCAGACGAGTTTGTCAAATGAGAATCTGGCCCCTGCGGGGTTGATGCGTTCCAGCTCGAATCTGGGGATGGTCTCCTCGACCGAGAAGATTTCCCTATCTTCGCCAAAGCTCCAGCCTATGTTCGTCAGGAAGTTGACGATCGCTTCCGGCAGATAGCCGGCCTCACGGTATTCGTGCAGGAGTACCAGTACTTTGTGCCCGGAGGATGAGAAGGCCTGGGTTCGCTTGCTGAGTTTGCCTTTGCCGTTTGGGTTCAGGATCACGGGGAGGTGGGCGATCTTGGGCATTTCCCAGCCGAAAGCTTTGTAGAGTTGGTAGTGCAGCGGGGCGGTGGGTATCCATTCGGAAGCACGCATGATGTGGGTGACGCGCATGAGGTGATCGTCAACGACGTTCGCCAGGTGATAGGTGGGGTACCCGTCCGATTTGAGCAGGATGAGGTCTTGAAGCCGCTCGTTATGGAAGGTTATCGGGCCACGGATCAGGTCGTTGATGACGGTCTCGCCTTCCAGCGGCATTTTGAAGCGGATGACGAATGGGTCACCGGCCTCTTCGTGAGCACGGCGCTCTTCCTCGGTCAGGTAGCGACATCTGCGGTCATATCCGCTGCCGCGCGCTTTCCGCAATTCTTCCAGTCTCTCTTTGGAGCAGTAGCATTTGTAGGCTTTGTCGTGTTCCAGTAGCCAGTTGGCCCATTTCCGGTAAAGGTCGAGCCGCTGTGATTGGATGTAGGGGCCGTAGGGGCCGCCGACTTCGGGGCCTTCGTCCCAGTAAAGGCCCAGCCATTTGAGACCTTCGATGATCTGCTCTAACGAGCCGGGCACGTACCGGTTCCTATCGGTATCTTCGATGCGTAGGATGAAGATGCCGTTGTGGCGCCTGGCGAAAAGCCAGTTAAATAACGCAGTCCGAACCCCACCTATGTGCAAAGGCCCGGTGGGGCTGGGGGCAAATCGAACCCGAACGGTATTGTTGTTGCTGGTATCGGCCAATGCCTATCTCCTTACAGCTCAGAATTCCAACGGCCTGTGACGCACGATGACGCTTTCCACCAGGCCGATCCCCACAAGTAACGTCAGCAATGAGCTGCCGCCGGAACTGACAAATGGGAGGGTCAGGCCGGTGACCGGGAGGAGTTGCAGGTTCATCCCGATGCTGACTACGGTTTGGAAAAAGATGATGGCGGCAACTCCGTAGCATATCAGGCTGCCAAGTGGGTCGCGGGCTATCCTGGCGCCGCGCAGTATCCGCATCAGCAGCATGAGCATCAGCCCCATCACGAGTACCACGCCCACGAATCCGAGTTCCTCGGCTATGACGGCGAATATGAAGTCGGTGTGCCTGACGCGCAGGAAGCGCAATTGGCTCTGGGTGCCGTGGGCATAGCCTTTGCCCAGGAGACCGCCGGAGCCGACGCTTATGAGAGCTTGCTGGATGTTATAGTATGCATCTGGGTCGCCCTCCGGGTTGATGAACGATTGGATCCGGCGCTGCTGGTATGGCTCCATCATGTTCCAGATGATGGGGAGCGCGATTATGGCGACTATCAGGAAGAGCAGGATGTGCGAACCTCGTAATCCGCTGGCCCAAACCATGACGAACCATACGAACATGACAACAACTGCGGTGCCCAGGTCTGGCTGCATGAAGATCAGGCCGGCGGGTATGCCCACGTATACCAGTGAGTTTAGTACGGTTCGCAGGTGACCGATGCGCTGGTAGCGTTCGGATAGGTACTGGGCCAGTGTGATCACGAGCAGGATTTTGCTCAGTTCCGAGGGCTGCACCGGTATGCCGACGTTTAGCCAGCGCTGGGCGCCGGCCTCGCCGATGACGCCCAGGACGGCAACCAGGCCCAACAGGCCCAATACCAGGGTGTAAATCCAGGGGCTGAGCGCGCCCAGTAATCTATAGTCAAGCAGCGCCAGTATTATCACCATCGCCAGGCCGATGACGGCATATGTGATCTGGCGCGGTACCCTGTTGATCAGGTCCGGGTCTATCGCGTCCATCGTGGCGCTGCGTATCATAAGGACGCCGTATGCTATCAGCAGTATGGTCAGCCCAAATAGTGTGTAGTCAAAATTCTGGACGATTCGTGTCTTGATCATGGCTTTGGGATTATACTGCTCAACTTCGCGATCCGCACATTTGATTTTTATAGGCAGCGTTTGACAAATGGCGCCGCGCCGTGGTACTGTTATCAACTGAGGTTTATGATAACGCAAACTCGCGTCCCAGCGGAGACCGGTCTGAGAATGCAGTCCACAAGGAAGCAAATACTGGAAATACTCAAGGAACGCGGCCAGGCTACGGTTGGGGAGTTGGTTCAGGAGCTGACTGAGCGCCACGGCCCGATAGCCTCGGTAACTGTGCGCTATCATCTGGATGTGCTGCGCGATGATGGCCTGGTTGAGGTGACGAGGGTCAAGCGTAGGGAAGGGCCGGGAAGGCCCAGGTATGTTTATACTCTGACGGATCGGGCGGCGGATTACTTCCCGGAAAATTACCGCGCTCTATTGGACCATTTGCTCAGGCTGCTGGAAGCTCATTTCCCCAAAGAGGAGCTGGTGGGGATGATGGAAAGCCTGGGCCGCGCTATGGCGAATCAGGCAGGTATAAGGCCGGATGCGCCCATCGAGGAACGATTGCGGATTGCAGTGGAGTTCCTGGCAAAGCATGGCTATAAGGCGCATTGGGATGTGGGGGAATGGGGGTTTGCTCTGCATATCACGCATTGCCCATATCACCATCTGGCCGGTTCGCACGATGAGCTTTGCATCATGGACACTAATCTGATAGCCGCCCTGCTCCACACTACCCCTCAAAAGCTCCACAGGATCACGGAAGGTGATGCCCACTGCGCATATCTCATCGAGGATGACGCCGCTTAGGGCCGCTTAAGGCTCAGGCCCCTTTCAGTCCTATGCTGGTCGCCGGGGTGTGGCGAACCTCCGCCCACACGGTGACCAGGTGCGCTATCGCATGGAAAATTAAAACGGCAGGCGCCGGGTCGCGCCTGCCTGGGATTTCATCCGCTCCAAGCGGGGGTTTCCCCCTTACTCGCCCCCGCTCTCCGACTCGGCCCCTGCGGCCACCGCTCGCTTCAGCACCTCCTTGTAGGCAAAGTATACGATCACGCTGAGGACGGCTACGCCCAGGGTGAACAGGACCGATCTGAGCAACATGCCACCGATCGGCATGGGCACATCCACGTCGGCCACGTCGATGCCCTGGGTTGCCGCTACCGCGTCCTTGAGAGCAGGTAGCGCGAGGTTGAAGGCCACGACCTGTCCCACTAAGGATACGACGAACACGGCAATGGTGACGACGATCAGCCCGTAAAGGACTATCCGCAACCTTGCCTTCATCTCATCAGACATGGTTCTCCTCCTCCAGAGGTGTGAGAGACCTAGCACGGCTCATCTGATAAAAACACCGGCCCCCGCAGAACGTTGCATCGGCGCACACCGATGCTATTTATGCTCTGCAGCGGCATAACGGCCTACTCCAGCGATTTGGCTTCCTCCCACAGTGCGTCCATCTCGTCGAGACTGAGGTCGGTTATGGAGCGTCCCTGCTCGGCGGCCCGTCGCTCTATATGGCGAAATCGGCGGTAGAAGCGTCGGTTGGCCTCTCGCAGGGCCGACTCCGGGTCTACGTTCAGCCACCTGGCCCAGTTTACCAGGGAAAATAGAACGTCGCCCACTTCGGCAGCACGGGCTTTTTCGTCTCCGGCCTCGCGGGCCTCGGCCATTTCCTCGCATACCCGCTCTAACACAGCGTCTGCCGAGTCCCAGTCAAAGTGCACACGGGCAGCCCGTTCCTGGTAGGCCAGGGCCTGCGATAGGGCCGGTAGCGAACCCGGTACCCCATCCAGTAGTGAGCGGTCGGTTTGGCCGTTTGAGCGACGTTCTTTTTCTTTGAGTTTTTCCCAGTTTTGGATGACGACTTGCGCATCCCCTGCCTCAACGTCTCCCCATACGTGGGGGTGACGGCGGATTATCTTGGAATTGATGGATGCGATCACGTCTGCCATGTGGAATTCCCCTTCGTCCACGGCGATCTGGGCGTGCAGGACTATCTGAAGTAGCAGGTCGCCCAGTT
Source organism: Ardenticatenia bacterium (assembly GCA_027069285.1). GTDB lineage: Bacteria > Chloroflexota > Anaerolineae > Aggregatilineales > JALXEW01 > JALXEW01. Next base: position 5,733 of record JALXEW010000216.1, read on the forward strand.
CCTCGCACATGGCGTCGGGGTTCCCGGCATCTATGGCCTCCAGGACTTCGTATGTTTCCTCAAGCAGGTTGCGACGCAAGCTCTGGTGCGTCTGCCGGCGATCCCAGGGACAACCGTCAGGCGCCCGCAGGTGGGCAATGGTTTCCTGGAAGCTCTGGAAGCCGGATGCGACCGGCATCGGCGGGATGTAAAGCGTGGTGAGGTGTGAGATGTGTTCACTATGGTCTATCCGGTATAGGGGGATGGTCTCGATCCGCTCATCCGGGGTGCCGGCGGCATGGATCAGGGTGACTTTGTATTCGTCACGGTATTGGTTCATCAGGGTGAGTTTCAGGTCGGATGCCAGGCGCTTGTTGTATACCTGCGCCAGAAGCGCCGGGGCGTCGGGGTTTATGGGCGGGTGATGCATCGCGGCCACTTCGATCGCATCCAGCACTTGAAGGCCTTCCAGACCATCCAGGCCCAGTGCGCTCAGGACCGGTTCGATGAAGCTCAGGCCGCCGATTATTTCGACTTTTATCCCGTCCCGATGGGCAAGTTCCAGTATGCGCGTGACCGTGGCTTCGCCCACAAGCGGGTGGCCGGGAACGGCGTAGACCACGCCATCCGGGCCTCTGCCGAGTTCGATTATCCGGCGTGCGATGCCATTGTAGAGCGCCCCAAAGTCCTCGGCCTGCTCGTAAAGTTCGTCGAATGTGTGGTACACGGGGCCTTTGGGCAGCTCCGGCACTATCGGGTGCCTGTCGGTGCGCAGGTATACCTCTTTCGCCCCGCTCAAGGTCTCCCAGGCGCGGAGTGTGAGGTCGGATTTGTTCCCAGGTCCGAGTCCAACGATGATAATGGACATGGCTGTGTGACGCTTTCGAGATCATGCGGGCGCCGGGGCAGGCGGAAGGTCTAACGTGGATGGGACTTCGCCGCCTTCGGCTTCTTCATTGGTTTCCTCTTGGGATGATTCTCCCGCTTCGGCAGGGCTTTGCTCCGGCACTTCCTCGCCGATCAGGGCCAGGAATTCATCGCGTTCCAGGGTTTCTTTTTCCATCAAGTGGTTGGCGATCGTGTCGAGTTCGTCGCGGTGTTCGATCAGGACTTGTTTGGCCCGGTTGTAGGCTTCGTTGATGATGCGACGGACTTCGTTGTCGATTTCCTCGGCGACGGCTTCGCTGTAGTCACGTTGTTCGGCTATTTCCCGGCCCAGGAAGACGAGTTCTTCTTTTTTGCCGAATACCATCGGCCCCAATCGCTTGCTCATGCCGTAGCGGGTGACCATCGCACGGGCCATTTTGGTGACCATTTCGAGGTCGTTGCTGGCGCCGGTTGTTATCTCGCCCAGGGCGACTTCTTCTGCCGCACGGCCACCCAGTGCACCGGCAAGCCTGTCTTTGATCTGGTTTTCGGTCATGTTCCAGATGTCTTCCTCTGGCGTTACGAGTGTGACGCCCAATGCCATTCCGCGCGGGATGATGGTGACTTTGCGAACGGGGTCGCAATGCGGCATGTAGTGATGTACCAGGGCATGTCCGCCGTCATGGTAGGCCGTGATTTTCTTTTCTTCGTCGCTCATAACGCGGCTACGGCGTTCGGGGCCGAGCAAGACTCGCTCGAATGCTTCTTCGAAGTCTTCCTGGGATATGCTGCGTTTGTTGCGCCTGGCGGCTACTATGGCTGCCTCGTTGACCAGGTTTTCGATGTCGGCGCCGACGAATCCGGGCGTGGCCTTTGCCAATGCCTCCAGGTCTACGTCGCTCGCAAGTGGTTTGCCGCGCACGTGGACGCGGAATATGGCCTCGCGACCTTTTACGTCGGGTTTATCGAGCACGACACGCCTGTCAAATCTGCCGGGACGCAGTAGCGCCGGGTCGAGTATGTCCGGGCGGTTGGTCGCGGCCATGACGATTACGTTGGTATCGGTATCGAAACCGTCCATTTCTACCAGTATCTGGTTAAGGGTTTGCTCGCGCTCGTCATGGCTGCCGCCCAGCCCGGCGCCCCGATGGCGCCCCACGGCATCGATCTCGTCCACGAATACGATGCAGGCGCTGTGGCCCTTGGCTTGTTCAAACAGGTCTCTGACCCGGCTGGCGCCTACCCCGACGAACATTTCGACAAATTCCGAGCCGGATATGGAGAAGAATGGGACGCCGGCTTCGCCGCTGACGGCTTTGGCCAGCAGGGTTTTGCCCGTGCCCGGACTGCCCACAAGCAGTACGCCTTTTGGTATCCGTGCCCCAAGTTGGATGAATTTCTCCGGTTCTTTCAGGAATTCGACGACTTCCTTCAGCTCTTCTTTCGCTTCGTCAACGCCCGCCACGTCGTCAAAGGTGACGGTGGGTTGATCGCCGGTGAACATGCGGGCGCGGCTCTTGCCAAAGTTGAGTGCCTGGCTGTTGGTGCCCTGCGCCTGGCGCAACATGAGGTAGAAGAAGCCAATGGCCAGCAGGAACGGGAGCAGGTAGCTCGCCGCTGCGACCAGCCATGAGGCCCAATCGCTGGGTTGCTCGTATACCCATTCGACTTCGGCTACGGCGTCCGGATCGGCGCCCAGGGAGATCAGTTGTTCGGGCGCCGGCAGGCTTGGGTCTTTGCGAGAGGTGGCGATCCGGTCGTTGGCGTACAGGATGGTCAGTTCATCTTCCGAGACTGTTATCCGCTCTACCATACCCTCATTGATCGCCGAGGCCACCTCGTTGATCGGGATGTTATCAGCGGTACCGCCGTTCTGTCGCAAGTTCATGAGGATGGTTACAACCGCTATGAAGATCAAAAAGTATACAAACAGATTCCTGACTTTGGGATTACTCACAGTCAAGCCTCCCGGAGTTCACTCCAATACCACCGGTCGGCGGGCCATCCGGCCCGATCCGACTCCTGACGGCCCCTTCCAGGGGCCGGGTGTTGTTTCGTTTCCGAAATTCCCGCTTCCCTCGCGCTAATGACTCATGTGCAGGCCATCACGGTTATCTTAACCCATTATACTGACAGAGTGGGTAAAAAGCTACAGGCCAAAATGCCCATCCCAGACGGTTATCCGCCGGTTGTCATGCTCGATCGCCGGTCATGTCGGGTGGTGAGAGGCGCCGGTAGACTCTGTCCGGCGGGAGTTCTTCGCCCGAAACGCTCAGGAGAGCTTCGACGGTGAATCCGAACAGGGCTGCGCACCGCACGATGTAGGGCCAGAGGGCGGCTTTATCGCGGGGCGAGAATTCCTCGGACCATATGTCAGGCATCTGCGGGGCGGAAACTGTGACAAGCGGGTCGTTAAGGTAGCAAACGCCGCCGACTGCTCCCAACATGAGCGCCCGACCGGTAAACGGCGGCCTGATCCTCTCCAGGTGGCCATCGGCGCCAAAATGCATGGCGTTGATGCAAATGAATCCCTCGTCCGCGCTCAGGCGCTCTCCGACATGATCCAGGGCCGTGCCGAGTATGACGGCTTTTGCGGAGCCACCTGCCCCGGCCATCGCCCTGAAGCCCACGTTTCCCATGATGTAGGCGATCCCACCGGTGGCATCACTCATCAGGTCATCGCCGGCATCGCCGTAGATCACCAGGCGCCCGCCGCTCATCCCATGTCCGACGTGATCGGCGGCATGGCCGTGGACGTTTATCTCAGCATCCGATAGGCCTGCCCCCAGGTAATCGCCGGTCCATCCGTAAAGGTCAATCCGCACTCCGGCCCCCGCCGGAAGTCCAACGCCCAGGTATCTTTCGCCACGACAACCAAAGAGTACCAGGTGCGACCATCCGGCCCTCACCGCCATTACGAGTACCTGGGCGGCGCTCTGCGGGCCTTCGAATGGGAAGTCGCGGGCGTCCAGGTAAAGGGAGCCATCAGGCGTGGGAAGCGGAAGTCCCCGCGTATTAATGGCAGCCCACGTGACCCGCCGATCCGGATCGTCCGGCGGGGCAGAATCGGCCAGCGGAACGGTCTCGAATAGGCGCATCAGGGCCTCGGCGATGAGCGATTTCGCCGCCGGGAATATGTTTGGCCGGGCCGGGAAGTAAAGGTCATGCCACCGGGTGAGCGCCTGGACGACGGTGGGTCTCCAGGTCGGGTTTTCGCCCGCCAGTGCGATCAGGCGGGCAAGCCAGGTACGCAGGTGCGCAGCTGCCCAGCCGGGGGATTCGGCAAATGTGCGTTCCGAGAGTTCATCAATGTCTCCGGCGGAGAGTATGGCCATGAGTTCGCTTTCGGAAACCGGGGGTGTGAATTCGGGGGTTATCTCGCCCTCAACCGGGATGACCGGCGGGCAGGAAACCGAACGGCCCAGTCCGTCACGGGCAGAGATGCGATCTCCTTCTGGCTGTACGGTGAACAGTAACGCCCCACCGTGTTCCCATCCGCCGCCACGCTCACGCCATCGGCGCTCCGATGCCGATAGGCCAAGTGATTCGAGCGCGGCCTCCAGTACCGGTGCGGTCGAGGAAATCAGGGCGAATTGTTTTCCGAAATCCGATGCGACGGCGTAAAGCGGGGCAGCACCCCCATCCGGGTCTGCCAGGCCGATCAGGCTATAAGCCCCGTCAGGTTCGCGTGTGATCGCAGCCAGAGTCCACATGCCTTCCAGTACGCTATCGAGGTGTGTGCGACGCAGGGCCTCAAGTTCCCGGCGCACGGTATCCGGCAGATGCTCCATGTCCAGGCCACGTATCGGCGATATGCACCGAAGCGCCAGTTCCGTCGGGTACCCGTGGGTGCGATGGCACATGTCCAGGAGTAAGGCCGCTATCTCGCTGCCGGCGCCGATGAGGGGATGGTATCCGCGTTGGGCTAATGAGGCGGTCACGGTTTCGGGGTTGCTCAGGTAGCCCTCCCAGGCCACGGCCCCACCCAGTTCGGAATGAGGGGGGGCGGCTCCAATTGAGCCGGGTATCGCCATCTGACGGGCTATGAGCCATCCGTACGCGGCGCTCTCATCCAGGCGGTAAAAGCGCATCACGGCTTCAGCCGGGCCGTCGCCCTTGAGCAGGGTCATGTCCCGCCCACAACTGAGCACTAATGCGGTCGGCGGCGTCTCGTCCAGGTAGAAGAGTCGGTTTATCTGACGGGAGATGCGCCAGATGAATTCATCTTCTGCGGCACGCATGTCCAGGTAACCCTGGCGCTCGGCGAAGTTTTCCAGTACGTCCTGGCGCACGCGGACGAAGTAGCGAACCACGCCCGGCGGACGTGATACTAGCCCCGGCACGTCACGATGATCGTCCAGCTCCGGCTGTAGCTCGGCATGTTCTACTTCAAAGTTCGGGATGATGAATTGAGATTCCAGGCCGGGCCTGGAATCCGGCTCCAGCATGGCGATGGTGAGCGCATAGTGGTCGCGATTTTCGGGAAAGCAGCCAACCATCGCCACGCCGCCCTGAACGTAGCCATATCTGGCAAGGGCTTCCAGCGGCGGGATGAGCCTGGTGCCGGGGATCGGCCCGGTCGCCAATAGACCCAGGAATCCGCCGCCACCTTCGATCCATTTCCTCACACGCTCAGCTCCGCTATGGGCGGTTCCGATTCGATCTGCCATACGGTGGTATTGTGCCCCTCGGCGGCCACGGGGGCAAGTGACATTTGAAGGGGTGATGGCACCGTGCTATAATTCCGCGCGTTCGAGGGTGTGGGCGGCCAAAAGCCGCCCGCTCTATACGTTATAGTGCTTTAGGAGAATTGCCACGTGTTCACGGTACAGACGGCGCTACATATCATACAGTCCATTATATCGGTCGCGCTGATCGCGGTGATCGTGTTCCAGGCCAAGAGTTCCGGCCTGGGGGCGGTATTCGGCGGCGAGGGCGGCGGTATAACCAGGACACGCAGGGGGTTGGAGAAGACTCTGTTCCAGATCACAATTGGCCTTTCGGTGGCGTTCTTCATCGTGGCAATTGTGACCGTTATTTTCTTCCAGACCGATTGAGTTCCCCGCCAAGATGCTACGCGGTAACCGGTGGCCGTTCCTGGCTTTGCTGGGCAGTGTGGCGCTGCCAGTTATAGCGATCCTCAGCCGCACGGGCCGAGGCACGGAGTTTGCCACAACGGCCCCCACCCCAACTGCCGCGCCGATCACGCGCAGGCCCGCCATGTTCACCGAGGCGCTGATCGGCCAGGTGCGCAAGCTTAACCCTTTGCTGGTGGGTCCCAATCAGGCGGATAGGGATATAACTTCGCTCATATTCGAGGGCCTGGTGGGCACCAATCAGTACGGGGAGTATACGCCGCTGCTGGCAGAGGATTGGACGATCTCTAAGGATGGGCTGACGTATGAATTCCGCCTGCGGCGGGATGTGCTGTGGCAGGATGGGGTGCCGTTTACCGCGCGGGATGTGATCTTCACGATCGAGATCATGAGCGCACCTGATTTCCCCGGCCCGGCTTATCTCCGAGATTTTTGGCAAACGGTCGAATGCGAGGCGATGGATGATTATCGGGTCAGGTGCAAGCTGGCCCAACCACTGGCGCCGTTTTTGGATTTTATGCGGATCGGTATCGTGCCGGCACATGTGCTGGAAAATACCCCGCCAACCAGACTGGCAACGCATCCGTTTAACCTGGCCCCGATAGGCACCGGGCCGTACCAGTTGGAGCGGCTTTATGTGGACGAGGATAGGATAGGGGCGGTGGAGCTGCGCCTGGCGCCCACTTACGCGCAAAGGGCGGATGCGCTGCCTTATCAGATAGACCGTATGCTCTTCCGGCTCTTCGATTCGGCAGAGGATGCGCTTCGGGCATTCGCCAATGGGGAGCTTACTTCGATCGCCGAGATACCCCCCGATCTGCTGCCGCAGGCCGAGGGGTTGCCCGGACTGAGTCTTTATAACACTCTGAGGCCGGCGGTGGGGGTGGTGCTGCTGAATTTCGAGGTTGAGGCGTTCCGCGATCTGCGCGTGAGGGAAGCCCTGGCCGAGTCGATGGATAAGGTGGGGCTGGTGGAACGTCACCTGGAGGGACGTGCCGTGCCGGCCAATTCGCCTATTGTGTTCGGCTCGTGGGCATGGGTGGATGTGGAATGGCCCCCCTACGACCCCGCATCCGCGACCGAACGATTGGCAGCAGCCCGCGTGGATGAGGTGCCGCCTTTTACGCTTATATGCCCGGATGATCCCGATCTTTCGGCCCTGGCGGCGGAGATGGTGACGCAGTGGGGGGAGATCGGGATCGAGGCGGGGATCGAGGCGCTCCCGTGGGACGTCCTGGAATCCAGGTTGGAGGCACGTGATTTCCAGGCGGCATTGGTCGAGCTGGATATGTCCGGCATGGCAGACCCCGACCCCTATGTGTTCTGGGATCAGGGGGAAATAGAGGGTGGCCAAAATTACGCCGGGGTCGACGATCGGGTGATCAGCGAGGCTTTGGAACGCGCCCGCCGTGACCCCAATGGCCTGCACCGCGCGATCAGGTACCAGGAGTTCCAGGAGGCATTCGCCGAGCGGGTGCCGGCCCTGGTGCTTTATTATCCGATATACACTTACGGGGTGGATTCTTCTGTGAGCGGGGTGCAGCTGGGTTATCTCAGCGATCCGTCAGACCGGTTCAGGACGTTGTATATGTGGCAGTCCGGGGATCGTCCAAATGGGTAGCTACCCCGGAGATAATGCCCGCGCCAGGGCCGCCCATTCTTGAACGGATAGGGTTTCGGGGCGGCGGGCAGGGTCAATGCCGGCGGCCTCCAGTGCCGAATCTATCACCCCTTGCGGGAGGCCGAGTCCGGCCCGTAGTGAGTTCCGGAGTTTTTTGCGCTTTTGCCCGAATCCGGCCCGAACTACCCGGAAGAAGACCTTCTCATCCACGATCTCCACACACGGGGTATCCGATATGTCAATCCGCACGATGGCGGATTCCACTCCCGGCGGCGGCCAGAAGGCCCCAGGCCCGATCTTGCCAATCAGGCTCGCCCGGCCATGTAGCTGAACGCTAACCGATAGGAGGCTCATCTTGCCGGGCAGTGCCATTATGCGCTCGGCCACTTCCCGCTGTACGGTAACTACCATCACAGATGGACGCGGCGGGGTTTCCAGGAAGCGACGTAATATCGCGCCGGTGATGTAGTACGGCAGGTTCGCCACCAGTTTATACGGTCTGCTTCCCACCAGGGCAGATGCGTCGGTTTCCAGGATGTCGGCATGGATCAGTTCCAGGCCGGGTGCGTCGCCCAGTTCCCCTTCCAGTAGTTCGACCAGTCTCTCGTCTATTTCGACGGCGATAACCCTGCCGGCCCGCTCGAGAAGACGCCTGGTCAATGCGCCGGTGCCCGGCCCGATCTCCAGTACGGTGTCACTGCCGCTCAGGTCGGCGGCTTCGACTATCCGCTCCAGGACGCCCGGATCATGCAGGAAGCTCTGCCCCAGGCTCTTGCGCGGCGTTATGCCGTATTGCTCAAGCAGGCTCCTGGGGCTTTCGCTACCACCGGATCGCTCCGGAAAGGAAGGGGTTGTATTTTCGCTCATCGCCGATGTTCGTCATAGGCCCGTGACCGGGATAAACGAGTGTGGAAGCCGGCAGCGCCATGAGCACGTCGTGAAGTGATCTGTGCAACGCATCGGGGTCACCACCGGGCAGGTCAGTTCTGCCGATTCCCCGCTTGAAGAGCGCATCGCCGGTGAAGACAACTCCGGCGGATTCTTCGTAAAATGCCACGTGACCGGGTGTATGGCCGGGCGTGAATAGCACGATGAGTTTGTAGGCGCCCAGGGGGAGTTCGACTC
>JALXEW010000217.1 GCA_027069285.1 Ardenticatenia bacterium
GCAGTCGCCGGCCATGCCGGCTTCCTGAACCCCGGCATCCCCCTCTACCGGCTCCGTTATCTGCGCCTCGGCGGCTTCCTCCGCCACCTGCTGCGTTTCCGCCGCTCCGCCGACGCTCGATGGCTCCTGCTCCTCGGTCATCTCAAGCTCTTCCAAAAGGTCGGTGAGTGACATCTCGCTACCGGGGGCGGGCATTTCATCCAGGAAGCTGCCAGGAAGTGTCTCGGCTTCGCGGCGCAGTTCCTCCAACTGGCGGCGGGCTAATTCTTCGGCGGCCAGCTCTTCGGTTGACACGACGTACCCATCCAGGCCGTCCACGCCGCCACTATCTCGCTTTAATATCATCGTCGGCGGCGGGGCCAATCGCATGGTCTCGATCGCTTCCTGCAAAACCGGCCCCAATTCACGGGCATAGTAGGGCTTGCGCAGCGCCCCTTGTGCGCCCAATTCTGCCAGGTCCAGCTCCTCATCCTCCGGCCCAGGCACGATCAGGATCGCCAGCGAGGGCTGCAAATTCCGCAGTCGTTTGACAAGCTCCGGCCCCGGCATACCGCGCACCGCAAAGTCCACGATTGCTGCGTCGTAACGCTCACGTTCGGCTTCTTCCAATGCGGCCTGGGCGGTGGCGAAGACGTGTACCTCGTAGTCCCCACCCAGTTCCAGGGCCTGCTTGAGCATCACCACGAATGATATATCCGGATCTGCGATCAGCAATCGAGTCACCATACCTGCATTCTATAGCGGTTCAAAATGCAAGGCAACCCCCAGGATCAGTAACAACTTTATGGAAACTCACCCCGCGAATGGGTTGGCGCTTCATTTCCGTAGCCGGCCTGGCATCTCCGTAGTTTTGCACATGCCATTTGCCCGGCTATAATTTCCCCTACGGTGTCCACAACCAGGAGAAGGAGGCTATGTCACTCAAAGAACAGCTCCAAAGCGATTTGAAAGAGGCTATGAAATCCGGCGATGCCGTCCGCAAATCGGCGATCAGGATGGCTATCAGCGCCATCAAAAACGCCGAGATCGATAAAGGCGGGCCACTCACCGATGAGGAGGCCCAGGATGTGCTGCGGCGTGAGGTGAAAAAGCGGCGCGAGAGTATCGAGCAAATGGATCAGGCCGGCAGGGCCGACCTGGCCGAGCAGGAACGACTGGAGCTTGATGTGCTGGAGCAATATCTGCCCAGGCAGCTTGACCGTGATGAGATCGAAGCGGAAGCTCGCTCCGCTATAGAGGAAGTTGGAGCCGAATCGCCACGGGACATCGGCAAGGTGATGCGCGTCCTGATGGCCAGGCTCAAAGGGCGTGCGGACGGGAAATTGGTCAGTCAGATAGTCCGCGAGCTGCTAAGCCAGTAGAGGTGATCGGGAAGTTGTTCGGACTGTCGGGGATACTCGGAGTAGGCCAGATAAAGTCAGCCTCGTGGCCCCAAATCGCCCACCGGATCGGGGAGTGGGCACTGGTGATCGCGTTCGTCATGGCCGCGACCGCGATAGTTGAATATCCGGCCCTGGCACCGGGCGGCGAGGCCGTCGAGGTAGTGGAAGGCCAACCGGCACCGCGAGACGTCAGGGCGCCGGAGACCCGCACGTACTACAGCGAGGTTCTGTACCGCGAGGCTCAGGAGAGGGCCGCCGAGGCCGTTCCCGATCAGTACGACTTTGACGAGAACGTCGCCAGGCGGCAAACCGCGCTCGCACGCAGGATCATCGAATATATCGGTATGGTGCGCTCCGACCCATACGCCACCGAGGAACAACGCAGAGCCGACATCGCCGCCATAGCCGAGCTGCACCGTCTGGAAGAGGAAAACCTGATCCCATCGCTCATCCGCCTCTCCGATGCCCAGTGGAACGAAGTCGCCGCCGAGATCGAGGCGGAACTGGAAAATGTGATGGGTGGTGAGGTCTACGACGATCGCCTGGACGAGGTATACGACCGGGTGAGACACCGTGTGGAAGCTAAAGCCGACCTCACAGAGGCCCAGGTCGAGATCGTGATCGCGGTGGTGCTAGACCTCATCCGACCGAACCGTATCTACAACGCCGAAAGTACCGAGAGGGCACGCGAGGCCGCCCGCGAGAGGATACGGTTGGAGGACTTTCCGCGCGAGATCGTCGCCGGGACACTGTTGGTTGAAGAAGGTAAAACCGTCGGGCCAATTGATATAGAGGAACTGGAATTATACGACCTGCGCCGGACGCCGGATACGCGCACTCAGAAGCTGGCCGGGGCTTTTCTGCTGGTGGCGCTGTGTACCGCATCATTTGGGTTGTACTTCAACCGCGCCCATCCAGGCCAGGGCAGCTCATTACGTACCCTGGCGTTCATCGGAGGGGCGTTCCTGGTGTACCTGGCCGCCGCCAGGATGATGATCCCCGCCGGGTATATGCTCAAGTACCTGTACCCCGCCGCGTCTATGGCGATCCTTATGGCGGCCCTGTTCGACACCAATACCACCATCCTGCTGGTGCTGCTGCTCTCGATCACGGTTGGGTTGATGGCGGCCCCAGAGGCGGCTTTGGAACTCGTGGCGCTTTCAGCGGTCGGCGGTATAGTGGGAGCACTCACGCTCAGACGCAGGGGCCGAATCAACGATATATTCCTGGCCGGATTGGCCGCCGGGGTCGCCGGCATGATCGTGGTACTGGCATTCGGGCTGGTATCCGGCAACGACCTGCTGAGCATAGCACCCCAGGTGGGCCTTGCCTTGCTAAACGGCCTGTTCTCGGCAGGGCTGGCCCTGGTCGGGCTGTTCCTGACCGGTACGTTCCTGGACATCACTACCAGTATCCAGTTGATGGAGTTGATGCGCCCGGATCATCCACTTCTGCAAAGGCTGCTGCGCGAGGCACCCGGTACCTATCAGCACTCACTCCAGGTGGCGAATCTGGCGGAGAATGCCGCCCAACGTATCGGCGCCGATGCCATGCTGACCCGAACCGGCGCCCTATACCACGATGTGGGCAAGATATTGAATCCCCATTTCTTCGTGGAAAATCAGGCCGATGGTGTGAATCCACACGATAATCTCGATCCGGCTACCAGCGCTCGTATCATCATCAGCCACGTCACTGAGGGGGAAAAGCTCGCCCGTAAGTACCATCTCCCTGCAGCCATCCGCGCATTCATACCGGAACACCACGGCACAAACCGGGTCACATATTTCTATCGCAAAGCAGTCGAGGCCGCCGGCGGCGACGAGAGCAAGGTGGACCCGACACAGTTCACATACCCCGGCCCGCCGCCACAAAGCCGAGAAACCGCGCTATTGATGCTGGCGGATGCAAGCGAAAGCGCAGTCAGGGCCAGGCGCCCCTCAAACGAGGATGAGATCGAGGAAGTTGTGGATTCGATCATCAATTCGATCATCCAACGCGGCCAGCTCGATCACTCCGGCCTCACCCTCAACGACATCAAGGCCGTGCGCGAGGTCTTCGTCAATACTCTCAAGGGCGTATTCCATCCACGGATCGCGTACCCACCCAGGCCACAGCCTAAAGCCGAAAAGCCCAAACCCACCACCCGGCCCCAGATGCAGCCCCCACCACCATCTGAACCATCCCAGCGACCGGCCCAGGTTCAAAAGGCGCCCCAGCAAAGATCAGCCCAGCAGCCCACTGCGCATCCACCGGCCACGCCCGGCAGCGCCAGGCGCCCCCACAAGCAACCGCCGGCTACGCCCGCCCGCCAGGCCCCTCAACAACCCAGAACTTCCGCCCCTCAACCGGGAACACAACAAGCCAATCGTTCGGACTCCAAAGGGACATCCCAGCAGGCAGCCACAGCAAATGGCACCCGCCCGTCCGAACAGGGGGATGCAGCCGGGCATTCCCCTCACGATCATCCCGCAGGTAGCCAGACCCCAGATGAGCGAGCCTGAGTACGAGATCACCGTCAGGATCGAGACCGGGAATGCCGACGGGGATCGCCTTGAATCGGCAATCCGCTACGTCCTGAGTTCCCATCAGGCTCCCCCTGGCTCAGGCGTGACACTGGTGGTGACCGATTCTGAAACCGTCCGCAACCTCAACCGACAATTCCGGGGAGTAGACGCCCCAACGGATGTGCTGGCATTCCAGTCTGGCCCGACTGACTTACCCGATACGGAAGGGGAACGTTACCTGGGTGATATTGTGATCTCGTACCCGGTCGCCGCCTCGCAGGCGGAGGAAGGCGGACATGATGTCATGGCCGAGCTGATCCTCTTGACCGTGCACGGGACGCTCCACCTGCTGGGCTATGACCACGAATCCGAGGCCGAGCGATCGGAGATGTGGGCCGCCCAGAGCGCCGCATTAGAGGCGCTCGGCGTCGGCGAGATCGCGCCGGATTGAGCAGAAGTCAGGCAGCTACAGGCAATGTCCGAAAAGCCGATTCCAAACCCAATGGACTATAGCGCCCGGATAAGCAAAAACCGCGCGTCCAGTCTGAGGTACGCGCTGCGCGGGGCACTTTACATGCTCCGCTACCAGAAGAATATCCGCCTGATAATCGGCGGGACGATCTTCGCCATTGCGATGGGGGCCTGGCTGGACATCAGCACGTCTGAGTGGGCGCCAATAGCGCTCGCGATCGGCATGGTCTGGGCGCTGGAATTCGTCAACGGCGCAATCGAGGCAGCTGTGAACCTGGTCGGCGGCAGGGAGTATCACCCGATGGCCGGGATCGCAAAGGACGTGGCCGCCGGCGCCGTCCTGATCGGCGTGATCACTGCCGTGGTCGTCGGGATTATCTTATTCGGCCCACCGCTTTTGGGAAAAATCTTCTAACCGGAGGGATCACCGTGAAACGGATAAATGCCCTGATCGTCTTATCACTGCTCACGATCGCACTCGCATCCGGATGCGGGGGAGAACCGTCACCGACTGAATCGTCAGCCGAAGCTCCCGTCCTCCGCATCGGCCTGCTTCCGATACTCGACGCTATGCCGTTCTTCATCGCCCAGGAAAATGGGTACTTCACCGACGAGGGCATACAGGTCGAAGCGGTCAACGTCAACAGCGCCCTTGAACGCGATCAGATGATGCAGGCCGGCGAGATAGACGGCCAGATCAACGACCTGATCGCCACCGCGTCGTTTAACCGCGATGAGACCAGGATACGTGTGGTGGCAACTGCTTTCCACGCCACCGCCGAATCGCCCCAGTTCCGGATACTGGCCGCGCCCGGCAGCAGGATAGCCTCACCGGAAGACCTGGCAGGGGTTCCGATTGGAGGTTCCGAAAATACGATTATCGAGTACGTCGTCGAGCGAATGCTCGGCCAGGCAGGGTTGCTCCCGGACGAGATCGTGTTGGAATCTGTCCCGGCCATCCCAACGCGATATGAGATGCTCATGTCCGGCGACCTGCAGGCCGCCGCACTCCCCGACCCGCTGGCACAGGCGGCTATCGAGGCCGGCGCAATCCTGGTGCTGGATGATACCGACTACCCACAATACTCCCAAAGTGTCATCAGCTTCCGCGTGGACGTGCTGGAGGAGCAACCGGACGCGGTACGCGCGTTCCTGAGGGCATGGGGCCGGGCCGTCGAGGAGTTGAACTCCGGCACCGAGGCGTACCGCGACTTATTCGTGGCAAATGTGCGAGTCCCGGAATCGGTCAGGGGCACTTATACTATCCCCACGTTCCCGCTCAATCGGGCACCAACCGAGGACGAATGGGCCGATGTGGTCGAGTGGATGCTCTCCAAGGGCCTGCTGGATTCTGCGCTACCTTACGCCGATTCCGTCACCACCGACTTCTTGCCCGATTGATCCAGGGATGGGCTTTTGCATCCCAGGAGATCGGTCAGGTGGCGCAAAGGAACCGAAGCCCTTACAATGTGAATGAATAATATACCGCAATTATCCGGCAGGGCTTCTCATGGCAGACGATTTTACGCCCGATTATAGCCTTGATGAGATCATCGCCCGTAAGCGCGAGGCGGTGGCAAAACGCAAGGAACTGGTTCCGCTATCCGGCGTGCGGGCACAGGCATCCCTACAAGTGCGCCCCCTGGACATTATCAGCACTTTGCGCGAGGCCGAGCAGCTTTCACTGATCGCCGAGATCAAGCGGGTGACTCCGGGACGCGGATGGCTGTTCACCGATCAATATGACCCTGTGGGCCTGGCTATGAGGCTCGAGGCCAGCGGAGCTAAAGGTATCTCCGTCTTCACCGATGACCAATACTATCAGGGCGGGGTAGACCATCTGACGCTGATCAAACAGGCCGTCAAAGTCCCCGTGCTGCGCAACGACTTTATCCTGGACGAGTACCAACTGGTCGAGGCCAGGGCCGCCGGTGCAGACGGGGTCGTCCTTATGGCAGCTGTCCTCACCGATAGGGAGCTGTGGTCGCTGCTCTCGCTCACCCAGCGGCTGAAGATGACCGCGCTGATCCAGGTGCACACCGAGGAAGAATTAAGGCGGGTGCTCCCCCTGGAACCCCGCCTGATCGGCATTTCCAACCGCGACCCCAGGACTCTGGAAGTAGACCTGGATGCCACCCCACGCCTGCGACCGCTGATCCCGCAACCGACCGTGGTCGTCAGTATGGGCGGACTGCGCACCCCGGAGGATATTCTGATGGCGGCTCAGGCCGGCGTGGACGGTGTGATAGTGGGAGAGGCACTGATAACCGCCGACGACCCCCAGGCTAAGATCGAGGAACTTTTCAGCCTGATCCCCCCTCGCAAAAGCTCGAACCCGTATTAGTATCAGATCGGTATCCGCCCCAGGGCGATCAGGCACATGCAGCCCAAAACCGCCACGTCCAGGAACAGGAATATGGATAGGATCATGCGCTGAGGAGCCGTGAGGCCGAGGATCAACACGTCCTCAGCGGCGCTCTCCTCCTGATCCGGAATTTCGTCAAGACCTTCGTCGAAGAATTCATCATCCTCGTCCAGGCTTCTGCGCAGATCATCCATGTCCACCATGCCACCACCTCCGAAGCACGCCTGCCTTTGAGCATAGATTACAGAAATCCGCGCTTTGGGGCAAGTCCGAGGCGCCGGGAACAAGTATATGTGCTACCCGGCCTCTATCAACGGCAATACGCGCTCTTCAAGCTGGCCCGGTTGTATGATGCCTTCCCATCTGTCAACTTCACGCCCATCGCGATCCAGCACTACCGACGTTGGGAAGCTGGTGACGCCAAAGGCCTCGATCACGGCGCCGGATGGGTCCATCAGGATCGGGATGTGCAGGTCGTGTTCGCGGCGGAAGGTGTCAACCAGCGTGTGGCTTTCCCTCGCGTTGACCGCCAAAAGCACAAAGCCGTCGTCGGCGTGATCATCATAGAAATCCTGAAGCTCCGGCATCTCACGCACACAAGGCAGACACCAGGTCGCCCAGATATTGACAAGTACCACTTTTCCACGGTGATCGCTTAATCGGACGGTTTCTCCGTCAACGGTGGTCAGCTCGAAGTCCCAGGCGCCGCTATCGTCCTGCCATATGATCTCGTCATTAGGCGGCAATGGAGTCGATGTCGGTCCCTCGGCAAGGCCCAGCAACGGCAAGACCCGCTCCTCCAACATCGAGGGCCTGACCATGCCCGACCACCTGGTCACCTCACGCCCATCCTGATCCAGCAATATCGATGTCGGCAAACCCTCTATACGGAAGGCCCTTATGACGTTGCCGGTCTGATCCATCAGGATCGGGAAGGTGACGCCCAGGCTGTCGGCGAAGGCGCGTATCTGGGCTGCGCTCTCCCGGTCGTTGATCGCCAAAAGTTCGAATCCCTCATCGTGATACGCGCTGTAGAACGACTGCAAGCCCGGCATTTCACGTGCGCAAGGCGGGCACCAGGTTGCCCACAGGTTGAGCAGCACTACCTTGCCGCGATAGTCGCTCAAGTGCACCGCATTGCCATCCAGGTCACTGAGTACGAATTCCCAACTGCCGTCCGCACTCTGCGAGATCTCACCGACTGCGCCGGCACCGCCGCCCGAACTCAGGATCACTACCAGCGCAATCGCCACGATGACCAACACTACAACCGCCCCAACCGCCGTCTGAAGCCGTTGCCTGGCCTCCCGGCGCTTACGCGCCAGGGCTTTCTTTTTACTGCGGGATGCTTTACCCATCGCTAAACGTCCTTTAGCCACGTTGTAAGTCCAGGCCTGTGATCCGTATCCCGGCATCTTTTATGCGATAGTGGCGGTTTATGTGCAACAGAACCGGCGTCAGTGCTTCGACGGCAATCGCATTGGCGAGTGGCCCGGCGTCAATTCCGCGCATACCCGCAGCCTCCGCCAGGTGGATCGCTTCCCGCCGAGCACTCTCATCATCACCACATACCAGTACGTCGCAAGCGATATGCCGATTCGGGTCTTCCAGATGCCTGGCACTGATATTTTGGAAAGCCGCCACTACTTTCACATCCGCCCCAAGTTGCTCTTGGGCCTCCTGAGCCGCCGAGCCACCCGGCGGCAGGTGTACCCTGGTGACATCCGGCGGCTTGAGCGGCACCGAGACGTTTACCAGCACCTTGCCCTTCAAGTGTTCCGCCACATCGGCCAGGATGGCCTTTTGAGCCGAATATGGCACGGTAAGCACTATAATATCGGCCACGGCAGCCGCATCCCGGTTGGCCGCGCCCCGGAAGTAATCTTCGCCCAACATCCGGTTAAGCTCTTCGGCTTTTCGGCGGGCTTTTTCCTCGCTGCGGGAGCCTATGATCACGCGGTAGCCGCTTCTGGCCCATCGCATGGCCAATCCAGAACCTTCCTTGCCGGTTCCGCCTAAAACTGCAATGGTCATAACACTGGAATCCACGGTAACCCCCCTTGGCGATAAAGCTTAAATCTCCCGGCGTGCCTCGGCTTTTAGCAGGGGCAACACACGGGCAACCACCTCGTCCAGAGAACCGGGAACTGTGGCTCCGGCAGCCAGTATGTGTCCTCCGCCACCGAACTCACGTGCTACCGACGCCACATTATAGCCGGGCCTGGCACGCAGGCTCACTTCCACTTCCCCAGCCCGCTCCATACGGAATACGGCGGCTACTTTCGCCTCGGCAACTGAGAGCAGGAGATGTACCAGATGTCCGTCCCCAGGCTCTTCGTATCCGATGGCCTTCCTCATTTCGAGCGGCTCCACCGCCCATATAACCCCATCCTCAAGCCTGACCCCACGCAAGGCTTCGGACCAAAGCCGTAACACGATGTACGAGATGCTGGCAACTGTCCCGGCGATGATCTTGTAAAGCGGTGCGCCCGCATTCATCAGTCGCCCGGCTTTGAGCAGTAATGATGGGGTCACATTCGGGGTGCGGAATGCCTGGGTATCGGTCACGATGCCGGTCAGCAGGCATGTGGCTATGCTCTCGTCCAGTGCCAGGCCACCTGCCTCCAAAGCATCCATCACAAGCTCGGATGTGGAGCTGGCATCCGGATCGACCAGGTTGAGCAAGCCGAACCCGGTATTGGTCGGGTGATGGTCAAGGCTCAGAACGTCAATTTCAGGTGAGTTTATCAGCCCGGCAAATCTGCCCGTCCGGGCAGGTTCACTGCTATCGAGGGCGATCAATAAGTCCGGGGCAATGCCATCCGGTGATTGCAGGACTTCTGACGCGCCTGGAAGAAATCTGAACTTGTCCGGCACCGGATCGTGACAGGCGGTGATGACGCGCTTCCCGATACGCTTTAGCGCCAGCCCCAATCCTAATAGCGATCCTATGGCATCTCCGTCCGGCGCCTTGTGGGTGACCAGGGCGATCCGGTCTGCGGCGCCGACCAGACGCCAGAACTCATCCCATATCTGCTTCCGAATCCTCATCTGCGGCGGGGGGAATATCCAGTGAATCCAGTATTTGGTCTATGCGTTGGCCGTATTCCAGAGCGGTATCCCAATGGAAATGCAGCTCCGGCGCACGCCTTAATCTCACCCGCGCGGCCACTTCGCTACGCAGGAATCCCTTGGCGTGTTCCAGAGCTTCCATCACCTCATCCCGCCTGTCCTCGTCCCCCAGGGCGTTGACGTATACGTCGGCGAAGAGCAACTCCTTATCCAACTTCACCTCGGTAACCGTGACGCCCATCAGCCTGGGGTCTTTTACCTCGGTCAACAGCAACTCGCTGAGTATTATGCGTATACGTTCTGCCATCCGTTCCTGTTTAAGCGTCATTTCTTAGAGAAGCTCCGTTATCGCAAGAGTCGCTAAGTTTGAGTTCCCGCCTTTTCTACCACGAAAAATTCCAGGATGTCCCCTTCCTGTATATCGTCAAAGCCCTCCAGGCCAATCCCGCACTCGAATCCGGTCCGCACTTCCCGGACATCCTCGTCAAAGCGCTTGAGCGAGCGGACACGGCCTTCGAATATCTTCTCGTCGCCGCGCCAAAGCCGTACCTGCGCGTTGCGCCTGACTTCGCCTTCGACTACCAGGCAGCCGGCCACTTTGCCAACTCGCGGGATGCGGAATACACGGCGTATTTCCGCTTTTCCGATGGTGGTCTCGACGTATTCCGGTTCCAGCAGGCCATGCAGGGCCAGCTCCACATCTTCCAACAGTTTATAGATGATGTTATAAAGCCTGATGTCAACGCCGTTAGCCTCGGCCAGTCTCCTGGCAGATGGCTCCACGCGCACCTGAAAACCTATGATGACCGCGTTGGTGGTGCTTGCGAGCATCACGTCGGATTCCGTCACGTCACCGGTTCCGGCGTGTATGAAGTTGATCTTCAAATCGTCGGTGGATACCTCCTCCAGCGAGTCCAGCACCGGCGACAACATGCCCTGAGCGCTGACTTTGACTATCAGGTTCAGCTCTTTGGTTTCGGAATCTTGCGAAAGCGCGAAGAATTCCTCCAGGGAGATGGTACGCCTGGGCCGAGAGGTTGCCTCTTCCGCCTGACGCTTACGTTCCTCGACGATGGCTTTGGCCTCTTTATCACTGGCCACCACTGTGAACATCTCCCCCGCCTCCGGCACGTCTCCGAGGCCAAGCACCTGTACTGGCTTGGACGGCCCCGCCTCTTTGACTCTACGCCCGTTCTCATCGAACATGGCACGCAGACGCCCGTAAGTCATGCCGGCAACCACCACGTCGCCGATCTTGAGGGTGCCGTTCTGAACAAGCAGCGTGGCTACCACGCCTCGTCGCCTGTCCATCTCGGCTTCCAGGACTGTTCCGGCGGTTTTGCCATCCGGGTTGGCGACTATTTCGGCCTCTGCAGCCACGAGTAATATCGCCTCCAGCAAGTCCTCGATCCCTTCGCCGGTCTTGGCGGAGACGGGCACTACAAGGGTATCGCCACCCCACTCATCCGGCACCAGGCCAACGTCGGCAAGCTGGCGCTTGACCTGTTCTGGGCGGGCGTTCGATTTATCTATCTTGTTGAGTGCAACCACTATCGGCACCTGGGCAGCGCGCGCATGTGAGATCGCTTCCTCGGTCTGCGGCATGACCCCATCATCTGCCGCCACCACCAGCACCACTATGTCGGCCCCCTGAGCGCCACGGGCACGCATGGCAGTGAACGCCTTGTGACCGGGTGTATCTATGAACGTAATGGTCTGGCCCTGATGTTTCACCTGATAGGCGCCGATCCTCTGGGTAATCCCGCCGTACTCTCCGGCCTGCACGTTGGTCTTGCGGATCGTATCCAGAAGGGACGTTTTACCGTGATCCACATGCCCCAAGACCGCCACGATGGGCGGGCGTGGCTTCAGTGACTCCGGCGGCTCATCGGCGTAGATGCGACGCCATGTTGGGGCGGCTTCTTCCTCCTCGGCTTCCTCCTCGACTTTGAGCGGCCTGGCCTCAAAGCCCATATCCTCGGCAACTATGGCCGCTGTATCGAAGTCAATTTGCTGGTTGATGCTGGCCATGATGCCGTTGCTCATCAGCCGCTTGATCACATCTATCGGGCTGGCGCCAACGCGCTCGGCCAGCTCCCTCACGGTCAAAAACGGCGGGATCTCGACTTGCTTACGTTCGGCCATAAACACCTCTTGTTCCGATAATGCGGGCGATGGGAAATTCCCTCACCCGTCCGTGGACACCTGTTCCTCCGACGAAGGCTGCGGGATAGATTCCCGCAGCATCTCTCGATCCTTTTCGGTTAGAATTGTCCTCAACGCTCTGGCAAGTATGTCAGATTTGCTGGCTATCTCCCAGCAATCCGGGTTGTGGCAAAGGTATGCCCCTCTGCCCGGCATTTTGCCAGTGGGGTCTATCGCGATCCCTTCCTGGGTGCGCACCACCCTGATCAGATCGCGCTTGGGCATCACCTGCCTGCAGACCACACATGTTCTTTGGGGTACGTGCTTGCGTCGCCTGCGTTTGGTCATAATGCTGTTGGCTACTCGAAATCCTCCCATCGGCCACGACCTGGCCTCCACCGCTTCCTGGAGCCAGACGGGCCTGGCTTCTCGCCATATTCGTCACGGCGCCGCTTGGATTTTTTACGCTTTCGCTTTTTCTTTCGGCGCCCGGTTTCCAATTCGTCCTCTTCTTCAAAGTCATCAAACGGGAACTCATCGGGCACGAATTCCGGAACTTCGAATGTTTTCTCCGGCTCCTGCTCGGCAGTGGCTTCCGGTTCGGGGACTGGTTGTGTCTCGGCTTGTTCTTCCTGTTGGGCAGGCTCAGGTTCTTCTGCAGGTGTGGTTTCGGCTTCTTCCGGCGCCGGCTCCGGCTCCGGTTCCGGCGGGGGCGGACCCGCTTCCATCGCCTCTTTGAGCAACTGGCGCAAGGCTTCCAGCATATCCGAATCTATCCCCACCAGCGCCATGATCTTGCTTTCATCACGGTCAAGTTGCTCCATGACCTCGCCGGCGTTTTTGTATCCGGCCTTTCTCAGCGCGTCCAGCAACTTTTCCGGCAGTGATATGCGGTCAATCGGTATCTGATATGCCACTTCGGGCACGGCTGGTTCTTCCGGTTTGCCGGATTCTTCGGCGGCGACCTCGCGCTCGTGCTGCTTCAATTTTATCCTGTAATCCTCGGCCAGGGCCGCAAATCGCGCCATCGTCTTATATTCCTCCGGCATGATCGGCCTGCCGACTTCCTTCTTCGCCATCAGGCGGCGCACTTCCTCGACTATGGCGGCGTTTTCGTCGACGAACGGCTTCCACGCCTCGGTATCTATTACCTCCATTGCCTCGGAACATGCGTCGCCGATGCTCTTGATGTCTATCCGCCACCCGGTCAGTTTGGCCGCAAGCCGGGCGTTTTGCCCTTCGCGCCCGATTGCCAGGCTCAGCTGGTCTTCAGGGACGATCACGATGGCAGTGCGACCGTGTTCCGGATCGTTATCCAGATGGACACTGCTGACACGAGCCGGGCTGAGTGCTTTCGCGATGAACACGGCCTGATCTGGGTTCCATTCGATTACGTCTATCTTCTCGTTGTTCAGCTCACGGACGATGCTCTGGATACGCACGCCCCTCATGCCCACACACGCCCCAACCGGGTCTACGCCTTCCTGGATGGCGGCTACGGCTACTTTCGAGCGTTGTCCGGCCTCGCGCGCGATGCTTTTTATCTCCACCTGGCCGTTGTATATCTCCGGCACTTCGTACTCCAACAGTCGCCTGAGCATATTGCGGTGGCTGCGGGAGACGATGATCTGTGGCCCGCGAGGGCTTTTCCTCACCTCCAGCACGTAAACCCGGAGTTTATCCAGCGGGCGGTATCTCTCACCCGGAACCATTTGGTTGCGCGGCAGGATCGCCTCTGCACGCCCACGGTCCAGGCTGATCGTGACCGCCTGGGAACCCACGCTCTGGATCGTGCCGTTTACGATTTCGCCTTCCCGCTCGACGTATTCCTCGTACTGGGCCTCTCGCTCGGCCTCCCGGATTCTCTGGAGGATCACCTGTTTGGCAGTCTGTGCGGCGATCCGCCCGAAGTTACGGGTGGTATTTTCGGCCAGCACCATTACCATATCGCCGATCTCGGCGTCCGGCTTGTACTTCCTGGCCTCTTCGAGGGATACCTCGGTACGCTTGTCCTTGACCTCTTCGACGACTTCCTTTTCCACGTATATGCGCGCCTGGCCGGTATTGGAATCGATCTCGGCCTCGATCCGCTGGGCGGAGCTGGCGCCTACGTCACGGCGATATGCCGAAATTAAGGCGGTCTTCAGCGCGTCGAGGACTACTTCCCTCGGCAACCCGCGTACCTCGGTTATCTCGTTAAAGGCCAGAACAAACTCGCTCTTCATCGGTTTTTCCGGGTCTCCCTGTTTCGTTCAAATCCCTTAATAAGCGAAAAGTGGGCATTCCCCACTTTTCGATCATCTATAGTGGTCTCACCGAAGGCAGTATATCACGCCGTCATGGGTTATGCAAACGTATACTG
>JALXEW010000218.1:0-7052 GCA_027069285.1 Ardenticatenia bacterium
CCCTACAACCACGCTGGTTTCTACCGCCCCGGCGGTCGGGAAGATCAATGGCGTTGAAGTGCCGAATCCGGTATCCAATGTCGGCAGGATCGGGCCGCCGGGCGTAGAAGTGACCAGGCTACCCTGTGTGGCTCCGGGTTCCGGTGTGGAATATGTAGGGGTCTCCGTCGGAGGCTCTACCGCCGGACCGGATACCGACCCGCGAGTAAGCAATACGCCGAGTATAACTACGAGCGAGCCGGCTATCACGACTACCAGCGCTCCGGATACGAAAAGCAACCCGATTTTGCTTCCCAACAAGCCCTTTAGAAAGTTTCTCATCGCGTTCCCTCCGTGAGTCGGCGGCGGTAGAAGATGGCCGCTCGACAGCCCGATCTCCTTCTCACCAGAGTTTAACCCAATCGGCGTCGAGCGCAAGCGGGCCGGAGTTGACTTGTTTGGCGTGATTGGCCGATCCGTTTATACTGTTCAACGGCAGCCCACCGGTGGGGGTGGTATCGTGCGTGGCAAGGTGAACATTCTGGCCTTGATGTGGCCGCTGGTGATCACAATCCTGGGCGTCGCCCTGCTTCTTTCGAATTTCCGGTTGTTGACGTTAGACCTGGGGCGACTCTGGCCTTTGGCCCTGCTGGCGCTGGGAGTACAGATACTTGCCCAGGGCGATGCTGCGTTCAGCTGGCAGACGCGGGGCTTCAGGATCACCAGGGGCAAAGTCGAAAGAGGGGTGCTGGAGGCGAACTCCGGCGACGTTGACCTGCGCCTTTCTGCCCTTCGGGAGCCTGGCCCCCTGGCTGCCATTCGCTATACCGCCCGCTCACGTCCACAGCTCCTGATCGAAGGCCCTGAGGTCACCATACGTATGCGCCGTATGCAGACCTGGTGGCCGTCGCTGGCCGATTGGGACGTTTACCTGACGGGGGATGTGCCGTGGCGCTTCCTGCTCAGCTCGCACCTGGGGGACATCGAGGCGGATATGCGCGGGCTGGAGGTGAGAGAAGCCAGGATCATCTCTGGTATCGGCTCCATCCGGTTGACCTGTCCCGGTTCCCCCGCCGGGCCGATCTGGATTCGCTCCCTATGGGGCGACGTACGTGTGGAGGTGCCGGATGAAGTTGAGGCGTCAGTTCGCGTGCGCACATCACCGCTTGGGCGGGTGAGCTTTTCTGGGCGTTTCTCAGAAGTAGAGCCGGGGCTATGGGTTACCGACGGCAGTGAAGACAGCTCGGCCCCGCTTTCGCTTGAGATCAGCGCCGGGATCGGGCACGTGAACGTGATATAATCACACACATCACAGTCACATCGGAGAAGATCGACAATGGCAGAAGGGAATAAAAAGCCGAAGATAACGCTTGAAACATCCGTGGAAGAACTCGTCGAGGAACACCCCGAATCGGTCGGCTTCCTGGCCGAACGTGGGGTGATCTGCATCACATGCGGCGAAGTGTTCTGGGGGACTCTGGGCGAGCTTATGGAGACCAAGCTGATCGCCGATCCCCAGGCCGTGCTCGATGAGCTGAATGAGCATCTGGAAAAATCCGCAAAACAAGACGACGACTGACTTAGAAGTGCCATCACCCCGTAAAACCGACATCCACTTGCGAGGAGAAGCGAACAATGGATTTAGGGCTTTCCGGCAAGCGAGTGCTGGTTGCCGCGTCGAGCCGTGGGTTGGGAGCGGCTGCCGCGCTCGAATTCGCCCGCGAGGGGGCTAAAGTAGCCATCTGCGCCAGAAACGCAGACCGTTTGCAGGCAACCGCCGAGTCGATCCGGGCCGAGACCGGCTCCGAAGTATTCCCCGTGGTCGCCGATCTGACCGTCCCGGATGACATCGAGCGCCTGACCTCATCGGTGATCGAGCGCTTTGGTGGGTTGGACATCCTGGTCACCAACGCCGGCGGCCCGCCAAGTGGCACCTTTGACGAGACCCCGCAGGAGGCGTGGGATGCCGCCGTGCAGCTCACACTTATGTCCGCCGTGCGCCTGATACGGGCCGCCTTGCCCGCGCTCCGCAAGTCCGATTCGGCGGCCATCCTGACGGTCACATCGGTCTCGGTCAAGCAGCCGATCCGGGCGTTACTGCTTTCCAACTCGATCCGCATGGCCGTGATCGGGCTGACCAAGACGCTGGCCGAGGAGCTAGGCCCGGAAGGCATTCGCGTCAACAGCATCCTGCCGGGTTGGACACGCACCGAGCGCGTTGAGGAATTGCTGGCAGCCAACGTGAAGCGCTATGGCACCACCCGCGAGGAGGAGATAGCCAAACGCACCCAGACTATCCCGCTGCGGCGCATGGCATCGCCGGAGGAATTCGCCAAAGTGGCGGTATTCCTGTGCTCTCCGGCTGCCAGCTACGTCACCGGCGCCATGATCCCGGTTGACGGCGGGGCGATCAAGGCGACATTGTGATGGGATGAAAGCGCCGCATATCGGCCTGAACGCCCACCTGTTGGCTTCGGGCGCCTCATATAGGCGGGCCGGCATTCACGGATACATATACCACCTCCTGGAGCGCCTGCCGGATGCCGATCCCGACCTGAGGTACACGGTCTTCGTCGGCGAGGGACGCCCGCCGCAGCATGAGCGCCTGGCCGTACATATCTCCAGGTGGCGTACCGGTATACCGTGGCGTCGGGTGCTATGGGAACAGGTGGCCTTACCGAGATTGCTTGCCTGCATGGGAGTGGACTTGCTCCATGCGATGGCGTTTGTCTCCCCCTTGCTATCGGGGCGCCCATCCGTGGTGACGGTATATGACCTGAGCTTCTCGCGCTACCCGGAACTTTTCCGCCCTGCCAACAGGCTGTACCTGCGCCTCTTCACGCGGCTATCTTGCAAACGTGCCGGTGCCGTCGTCGCCATATCGGAAAGCACCGCGCGCGATGTCGAAACACTTCTGGGGATACCGCGTGGTAAAATCATAGTGGCGACTCCCGGCCTTGACCGGAGATTCCGACCGCTCCCTCAGGATGCAGTGGAAACCTTCCGGGCCGAAAAGGGATTGCCAGAGCGGTTCATCATGTACCTGGGCACCCTGGAGCCGCGTAAAAACCTGGTAACCCTGCTTAAAGCCTATGCGTTGGTGGCCGGAGATGACGTGCCGACATTGATCCTTGCCGGCGCAAAGGGCTGGATGTACGAAGGAGTTTTCAAGGCCATCGAGAAGCTGGGCCTGGTGGATCGGGTCATATTGCCAGGTTACATACCTGATGAGGAATTACCTTTCTGGTATAATGCCGCCGAAGTATTCGTCTATCCCTCGCTATACGAGGGATTCGGATTGCCGCTTGTCGAGGCGATGGCCTGTGGTACGCCGGTGATCGCAGCCGATACCTCATCATTGCCGGAAGCGGTTGGTGATGCGGGAGTGCTTTTGCCGCCGACCGACATCCACGCCTGGGCCGATACCATTTCCAGAGCGGTGGCCGATGATGCATGGCGTGCCGAAATGAGCCGCCGGGGGATCGAGAAAGCATTGGACTTCTCATGGGAACGCACGGCCATCCAGACCGTGAGGGCATATCATCTGGCTTTGGAGAGGGGCAGATGATCAAGAAACTGGCCCATGTGCCTAAATGGCTTTTGCCCCTGGCCGACATATTGCTCGTGGCACTGGCCTTCATGGCGGCCTACTACCTGCGATACGAATTACAACTCTTCATCGAGGTAGAAGAAGCCAACTATGCCCCATTCACGCCGTATATACCCTACATGTTGGTCTTCATCGGATGGATCGCGCTGACCTATCACGCCGGCCATCTCTACGATGAGCGCAAAGGGCGCCCGTTTTTAGACGAGGTTTTCCAGATAGCCAACGGCGCCACAAGCGCCACGGTGGTAGTGATGGCTTTGAGCTTCGCGTTAAGGCCTTTGGTTTTCTCCCGCCTCCTGCTGCTGGAGGCGGGTGGCCTATCGGTCATATTCCTGACCCTTTTGCGGGTGGCCCAAAGGGCGCTCCGGGCGCATTTACGCTCAAAAGGCATAGGAGTCGAGCGAGTCCTGATCGTAGGGGCCGGGGATGTGGGCAGGGCGGTCATGCGCACGATAATGGCCCGCCGGGATTTGGGCTACGTTTGTGTTGGCTTCGTTGACGATGATCCCAGCAAGGGGAACACCGATCTGGGGCGCGTCAAAGCCCTGGGTGGCCTGGAAAACATCCCCAAAGTCATCCAGCGGGAGGGAGTTGACCTTGTGATCATAACCCTCCCGTGGATGTATCATCGCAAGATATTGAACATCGTCCGCCAGTGCGAGCGTGAGCATGTGGAGGCACGGATCGTGCCGGACGTGTTTCAGCTGAGCCTCAGCCGCGTACAGGTGGAGATGTTGGACGGGGTGCCGCTATTGGGATTGCGCGGCGATCGGCGCATGAACCCGACCAGACTTCTCGCCAAGCGTGCGCTTGACCTGACGTTAATTTTCCTGATCGCCCCGATAGCGTTGCTGCTGATGGCAGTAGTTGCCGTTGCCGTGAAGCTGGATTCACCCGGGCCGGTGCTGTTCCGTCAGAAGCGGGTTGGCCTCAACGGGCGTGAATTCGAGATATTGAAATTCCGCTCGATGGTGAAAGATGCCGAAAAGCAAAAAGCCGCCCTGATGAAGCTTAACGAGGCCAGCGGCCCGCTTTTCAAGATACATAACGACCCACGTGTCACCCGGGTTGGCAAGATAATCCGCCGCCTGAGCCTGGACGAATTGCCACAACTGATCAACGTCATACGCGGTGAGATGAGCCTGGTAGGCCCCAGGCCCGGCACTCCTGAAGAAGTGGCCCAGTATGAACCGTGGCAGATGCAACGTCTGGAGGCGCCACCGGGCATTACCGGGCTTTGGCAGGTGAGCGGGAGAAGCGATGTGCCGTTTGAGGAGATGTGCCTCTTGGACATATATTATATTGAAAACTGGTCGCTGGGCCTCGATTTACAGATTCTGGCCAGGACCGTTCCGCATGTTCTCTTTGGCGATGGAGCGTACTAATGCCGCGACGATTTCTATCTCGCAAATTATCCGTCCCCAGGTTGAGCGAAGATGAGCGTGCCGAGGTCATTGCCTTTGCTCAGCAACTGGTTCGAGTGCCCAGCCTCTCTACCCAGGAGAGTGCCATAGCCCGCCTGATCCAGGATGAACTTCGCCGTCTCGGCGTCCAGGACGTATGGGTAGACCGTGTGGGCAACGTGATCGCCGAGATCGGCCCGAAAGAAGGCCCCATATTGCTCTATAACGGCCATATGGATACCGTTGCTGTCAGCAATCGCGACTCCTGGGAACGCGACCCATACGGTGGGGACATAGAGGATGGGATACTTTACGGCCTGGGCGCGTCCGACATGAAAGGCTCCCTGGCGGCAATGGTGCACAGCACCCGCCTGATATTGCGATACGCCGATAAGCTCAAAGGCCGTGTCGTCATGGCATTCGTCGTCCAGGAAGAGCCGTGCGAGGGGCACGCGATGCGCATTCTGGTCGAAGAGGAGGGCCTGCGTCCGGATTGGGTGCTTTTGGGCGAGCCGACCGATATGAAGATAAGCCGGGGCCAGCGCGGGCGGGTGATGTTCAAAGTGACCACGCTGGGGCGCTCCAGCCACGCATCCCGACCCGATCTGGGTGAGAACGCCGTTTACGCAGCGGCCAAACTGATCTTTGGGATCGAATTGCTCGCCAGCGAGTTGCCGCGTGACCCTTTCCTGGGACCCGGCACAGTTGCAGTCACCCGGATAATCAGCCAATCCCCCAGCCTCAACGCGGTGCCGGATACCTGTACCCTCTACATTGACCGCCGCCTGACCCTGGGGGAAACCGTCAGCCAGGCGCTGGCCCAACTGGAAGCATTGATCGGGCGCGAGGAACTAAGTGCCGAAGTGGAGATCACGACGTACCGTGCCAGCTCGTACACCGGCTACCGGCTTGCGGCCAAAGAGGCATTCCCGGCCTGGGTGCTCGATAAGAACCATCCGCTGGTGACCAACCTGATCAGAACCGTGGAGGAAACCCTGGGACATCAGCCGCAGATATGCCACTGGGCCTTTTCCACCGATGGCGTGTATACTATGGGAGTTGCAAATATCCCGACGGTTGGCTTCGGCCCGGGGAATCCGGATCACGCCCACACCCCAAACGATCAAGTGCGGCTGGAAGACGTGGTCAGGGCTACCGAAGTCTACGGCGCCTTCCCGATGAGGATGCTGCGGTGAGAGCGCCGTTCTCTCTAATGCGATTCATATACAAAAGTGTTATCTTATCGCATCGGGGCGTTCGGCGAACGCCCCATCGATATAGTCAAAATGCGCCGATATAAATCCGGTTTCGGAGGTGAAAGGCTATGCCGATCTACGAATACGAGTGCCAGGAATGTGGAGTGCGCTTCGAGAGATTCCAGAATTTCAGCGACGATCCCATCGAAAAGTGCCCTGAATGCGGTGGCCCGGTTCGCCGCCTGATTGGTCCGGTCGGGATCATCTTCAAAGGCCCCGGCTTCTACGTGACCGATCATCCAAGAAGTGGCTCGGCCCGCCGCAGTAGCGGAAACGGCAAGAAAGAAACAAAAAGCGAGAAGAAGGAAAGTAAAGACTGACGCAGGTAGTACAAAGTGCGCCGGGTAGGACTGGTAACTAAAGTTCGCTCCGGCTTCTTCACGGTGCAGACCGATGAAGGGCCGGTAGTTTGCAGGTTGAGGGGGAAGCTTAAGGAAGAATACCGCGATACCGATATTTGCACGATCGGTGACCGGGTGACGGTCACCATCCTGCCCGACGGTACAGGCGTGATCGAAGAAGTGGCCGAACGGGAAAGAGTGCTTTCCCGCGCAGACCCGCATCCTTCAGGCCGTCTGGTCAGAGAGCAGGTGCTGATTGCCAATCCGGACCAGGCGGTCTTTGTTTTTGCCGTCGCCCAACCGGATCCACATCCCCGTATGCTGGATAGACTCCTGGTTGCCGCCGAAAAGTCCGAGATACCCGAAATACTGATCGCAGTCAACAAACTCGACCTGGCAGACATCGAGACGGCCCGTGGGATATTCGGCCTCTACGAAGAGATCGGCTACGACGTGCTTTACC
>JALXEW010000218.1:7062-14276 GCA_027069285.1 Ardenticatenia bacterium
GTACGGGGGTTGACGAATTGCGAGGGCGGCTTTGTGGCAAAATATCGGTGCTCAGTGGGCCGTCCGGCGTGGGTAAGACGAGTTTGCTAAACCGGGTGCAACCCGGACTCGGGTTGAAAGTGCGTGAAGTCAGCCGTGCCACCCGGAAAGGACGCCACACCACCCGCACGCGCGAGATGATCCCACTTGACTGTGGCGGCTACGTGGCGGATACCCCCGGAATTAGAGCCATAGCCGTCTGGGACGTGGAACCCGATGAGCTGGACGCCTACTATATAGACATCAAACCGTTCGTGCCGGAATGCCAATTCGCCGACTGCACACATCGCCATGAACCGGGCTGTGCCGTTCGGAAGGCGGTGGAGGAGGGAAAGATACATCCGGCCCGTTACGATAGCTACCTGCGGCTGCGCGAGGAGATCGAGGCGGTACACTCAGAGTGGGATTGAGCCGGGTAATGGTAATTATGTGAGGGATGATCTCGATCGCGGCAAGTATTGGCGGGTGGTGATATACTCACAGTCAGGGGATAGTGGCTTCCGGGAGGGGAAATATGTCGGCAGACACTGGGGCCGTGCAGGCGACCGGGACACGCAAGAGAGCCAATGATCTGGACGGCAAGACCTGGACGAAATACTCGATAAGTATTTGGAGTGACATCCGGAAGACGCCGGAAGAGATGCGACTTGGCCACCCGGCCATGTTTCCCATTGCCCTGGTGACGCGACTCATCCGTGTATTCACCACCTCCGACGAGAGAGTGATCCTCGACCCGTTTGCCGGGGTGGGTTCCACCCCGATAGCAGCCCAACTGCTTGGCAGAGATGGGATTGGGATAGAACTTTCTCCGGAGTACGTGGAGATTGCCAGGCAGCGCCAGGTGCAATTCGGGTTCTTGACCGAAGATGGGTTTGAACTGCCTTCGGGCAGTGGTACCCGCCGGATAATTCAGGGCGATGCCAGGCATCTCCTTACATTTTTGGAGCCGGAGACGGTGGACCTGGTGGTCACCTCTCCTCCTTACTGGGACATACTCTCCCGGAAGCGCACGGCGGACTATAAAGAGACGCGGGACTATGGGGACCTCGCTCAGGATTTGGGCAAGGTTGCCGACTACGAGCAATTCCTGGCCGAGTTAATGAAAGTTTTCGAGCAAGTATATACAGTGCTCAAGCCGGGTAAATACTGCATAGTTATCGTGATGGACATACGTAAAAAAGACAGTTTCTATCCATTTCACTCCGACGTGGCCGACATGATGCGTGACATAGGATTCATATACGATGACCTGATAATCTGGGATAGACGCCATGAGTATAACAACCTGAGACCGCTTGGGTATCCCTCTGTTTTCAGGGTCAACAAAGTCCACGAGTTCATCCTGATCTTCAAAAAGCCGCCGGGAGCCGATGGGTGATGAGTGCGTATGGTAACTACCTTGATCCAGACGTGGCCTACTTGTTAGGCCTGATCGTCATGCGTGGTACCCTCCATGAGAGCGGCGGAAGTCGTGAGCTGGTCATAGAGTTCCCATATAAAAGCTTGAAAGTCGAGGGCTATGATCAGGCAGTGAGCCTCAAACTAGGCGTCAACGAGATACGCGATCGAGTTCAGGAGATGGTCGAAACGCCCATATCGGTTAATGAGAGCGGCGCGTCGGTTATTTTTGCCATCCGCTTTTTGCAACGTTCAATAGCTTGGCGCAACCTGATATTCCTTTTAGAGGGTCGCTCAAGTTACCTTGAATTCGAGGTGCCATCAGCTATCTTTAGCGCTCCAGTTGAAATTCAGAGGGAGTTCGTGAGAGGTGTGGCGGATGTCGGCGGTTTTATCCGCCAGGCCAATAGGGATCAGATCGGTCGCCGCCGGGTGTTTTTGGAGGTGAATCATCGTAATTGGGTGCTCCCGATCCAGCTGTGTCTCCTTCTCCAGCAGAGTTTGGGCGTGCCGGTACACGGGATACAGTGGGGGCACCCCAACGTCCGCACCCCTGGTGCCGAAAGTGCCAATTGGCGCAAAGAACACCAGATCAGAATATACGCCGCCGATTTCTTGCCGGTGGGCTTCCACTTGGATTACAAAAACGAGATACTCAGGCGGTTCGCCAGAGAAGATGAGCAGGAGCATAAGGCCGATGCACACGGTAGATATTGCAGTCCATTTACATCCCGCAGGGTAAGGGCAAAACCGGCCCATCCGGGTGAAAGCGATCCGTCTCTGCCAGATGAGTTGAGAGGGCACCACTACAATGCATACTGGCAGGTATGTAAGGCCCTGGGGTGTGATCAGCGGCCAATAGACGCAGAGCTGGAAGAACTTAGAGATGACATGTGATGCCAGATACCCTCGTGAAAGCGATATGTACCCGGCGGTGGTGGAATGGCTGGAACGGCTGCTTAGTGAGCGTTATCCAAACGCATTTGTAGAGGCGTACGATACACATCAGGTGTACTTGAGCCGGTTTTTGGCCTCCAGAGGATTGGGAACCCGTTTCCCCGATTACCCGGTATACCAGATAAAGGTTGATGTAACCGGCGTCATCCTGCAAAAAGGAAGCAGCGGTGACTATTTGGCATTTGTGGAATGCAAGAACGCCCCGATTAGCTTGAAGGATGTCTCACAGTTACTGGGGTATAGCAGAGTGGCTTTGCCGATCTACTCGATCATAATCTCGCCCTGTGGGCCGGGTAGGGAAGTCACCATGCTACTGAAGGCCTATCGGCGTCTGGATGTGTTGGAATATGCCAGGAATCGGCGCCTGAAAATAGGGACATGGATCGCGGAACGATGTGAGGTTGATCCTGCGTCCTTACTGCCCCTGGGCGAACATTTCTGAGTACAATCCCAAGTGGACTGCTATTGCCTCTTCCATATCGAGGCCGCATAGTGCGAGGAGAAAAGTATGTTGGAAGATAGCATCGTGATCCGCCTGGGCGGGGAATCCGGCGAGGGGATAGTCACCATCGGCGACCTGTTGGCCCGGTTGGCAGGAGCATCCGGCTACTGGGTCTATACCCTCCGCTCATTCCCGGCTGAGATATTGGGCGGACATGTCATGTTTCAATTGCGCATCGGCATGGAAACCGTGCGTTCTGTCGGAGACCGTATCGACGCGCTTGTGGCGCTCAATCAAGATGGCTACGACAGACACGTAGACCTCCTGAGCGCCGATGGCATAATCATATACAACAGCGATGCCGCGACCATCTCTCCGGACGAGACCCGCCGTACACTCGCCGTCCCGCTTGATAAAATCGCAAGCGACATCGGCGTCGGCAGCCGGGCGGGCAAGAACATGATCGCCTTTGGCGTGATTGGCCGGCTACTGGGATTCCCGCGAGATATAGCCGAATCCGTAGTGATCCGTCGCCTGGGCAAGCGTAAAGACTTGCTGGAGGCCAACCTGTTGGGCCTGAGAACCGGTTATGAATGGGCCGCCGATAACCTCCCGGTCGTGGATGATTTACGGCTGCCCCCGACCGAACCGGAAGGCGCCTGCAAACGAATGTTGGTGACCGGCAACCAGGCCATAGCCCTCGGCGCACTGGCTGCCGGCCTTAAATTTTACAGCGGCTACCCGATCACGCCCGCGACCGACATTATGGAATTCCTGGCCGGGGAGTTACCTCGTCTGGGCGGCACCCTGATCCAGGCCGAGGATGAGATCGCTGCGCTTGCCATGTGCATTGGCGCCTCATTTTCGGGCGCACGGGCCATGACTGCCACATCCGGCCCTGGGGTGGCGCTGATGACCGAGCTTCTGGGCCTTGCCTCAATGACCGAGGTGCCGGTCGTGGTCGTGGACGTGCAACGCTCCGGCCCCAGCACCGGGATGCCCACCAAAACGGCTCAAAGCGACCTATGGATGGCCGTTCACGGTGCGAGTGATGAAGGCCCCAGGATCGTATTAGCGCCCACCTCGGTGGAGGACTGCTTTTACCAAATGATCAACGCATTCAACATGGCCGATAGGTATCAAGTGCCCGTGATCGTGCTGAGCGAACAGGCATTAGCGACCCGCATCGAGACGGTGCCGGCATGGCCGCTTGATAAGCTCACGCGCCTGGAGCGGGTGACACCGCCGCCTGCTCAGGAAGGTGACGAGCCTTACAAGCGCTACAAGATCACCGAAAACGGCATCTCACCGATGGCCATTCCTGGAGACCCCATGCATTACTATACTGCCGAGGGTTTGGAACATACCGAGTTCGGCGCCCCAAGCTACGATCCGGAAAATCGCCGCGCCATGATGGAAAAGCGCTGGCGCAAGATGGAAACCGCCTATCAGGAATACCGCACCTGGCCGATGATGTTCCGCCGCTTCGGCGCCGAAAAGCCCGATCTGGGGATCATTTGCTGGGGGAGCGTTCAGGGGCCGGTGCGGGAAGCGCTCAAGCGTCAGCTGCACAAGGGCCGACGGGTGGCTGCCTTCGTCCCAAAGGTACTCAGCCCGTTGCCCCGCGATGAGATCAGGGAATTCGCCGATTCCTGCAAAGCCATCCTCATCCCGGAGCTGAATATGCGCGGCCAATTCGCCGATTTACTCAAATCCGAGCTTGGCATTGACGGCTACCGATTGAACAAATACGAGGGGATACCCTTCTACACCTTCGAGATCGAGGAGCGGATTGACCGGATATACGAGGAGCTGGGCCTGCCTGAGTACGAGATGGAGCAAGAGGGAGCGTGCTGATGACTACCGCAACCGTTCGACGGAGAGTCTCGGACTATAAAAGCGACGTGAAACCGATATGGTGTCCCGGCTGCGGCAACTACGCCGTACTTTCGGCGCTATATCGGGCTTTGGCCGACCTGAACATCCCGCCGGAGAAAGTGGCGATTGCATCCGGCATCGGATGTTCTGGGAGATTCCCCGCGTTCGTCAGGGCGTATGGATTCCACGGCGTGCATGGGCGTGCCCTCCCGCTTGCGACCGGCATCAAGCTGGGCAACCCGGAGCTGACCGTATTTGCCGTTGGCGGCGATGGGGACGCCTTCTCGATAGGCGGTGGGCATATACTACACGCCGCCCGTCGCAACGTTGACGTGACCTACATCGTCATGGATAACCGCATATACGGCCTGACCAAAGGGCAGCCGTCGCCGACCAGCGCTCAGGATATGCGTACCAAAGCGTCACCCTACGGCACGATGGAAAGCCCGATGAACCCGGTCGCCACACTCCTATCGTACTACGCCACCTTTGTGGCGCGTGGCGTCTCGACCGACCCGCGCATGATCGCCGAATTGATCAAACGGGCGGTACAGCATCCGGGTTTCAGCTTCATACACGTTGTTAGCCCTTGCGTATCGTTTAACGACCTGTACGACATGATCAAACGACGCCAGACCCCGATCCCGCCCGATCACGATGTGACCGATCATGACGCGGCGATGGACCTGACGTTGGATCGGGAGCACCTATACGTGGGCGTTTTCTATCAGGACGACCGGCCCGGTTACGTGGAGATGCTACGCCGCAAATTTGAACCGTACATCTCTCCGGACTACACGGCCAGGACGGTGATCGAACGCTTCTGCGTCACCCCTCCGAATGAAGGGTGATGCACCTGACAAATGTGGCATCAGCCCGCCCGGTGGCTTAAAATACCGGGCGGGCTTAATAATTATGAGCGGAGGCCGGCACAGGGTGAGCGTAGCTTTGGGAGATGAGAAACCGCGCCAGCGGGTAATGGTAGTAGATGACGACTGGCTTAATCGTGATCTGCTGGAAGCATATCTCCGGCAGGCCGATTACGAAGTGATCGTGGCATACGACGGTCGGAGCGCGTTGGCCCAGATCGAGAAAGACCCGCCTGATCTGGTACTGCTGGACGTGAGTATGCCGCGCATGGACGGATATGAAGTCTGCCGCCGCATCAAAAGCAGTGCGAAAACCCGATTCATCCCGGTAGTCATGGTCACCGCCCTGGAAGCCGACGAGGATAAGATCAAAGCCATCGAGGCGGGAGCCGACGACTTCGTGACCAAACCCTTTAACTCGGTGCTCCTGCTTTCGCGTGTTCGCTCACTCCTGCGCCTGAAGCGCCTGCACGACGAACTGGAGGCCCGTGAGCGTCTCCTGCGGAAGGTGCTGAGCCGATACGTTGCCTCGGAAGTGACTGATACCATACTTTCCGACCCGGAAAAGTACCTCAAACTCGGCGGCGAGAACCGTATAGTCACCATCATGTTCGCCGATATACGGGGATTCTCGGCCTATGCCGAGCGTCACCCGGCCCAGGAAGTCATCTCGTTGCTCAACCGGGTATTCTCCAGGCTGACGCCCGTCATATTTGAGCATCGCGGCACGCTCGATAAATACATAGGTGATGCGATCATGGCCTTTTTCGGCGCGCCGGTGGCCCACGAGAATGACGTGCTGAGCGCGTTGCGGGCGGCGCTGAGTATGCAGGCCATATTCCGTAAGTTATCCGGGGAGCAGGGCTATGAGGGCCTGAGCGAGATGGGCCTGGGCATCGGTCTGCATACCGGAGAGGCCGCAGTCGGAAACATCGGCTCCGAGCGCATGATGAACTACACCGTGATCGGCGATACCGTGAACATAGCGCGCAGACTTCAACAGGGAGCCGGGC
Organism: Ardenticatenia bacterium; assembly: GCA_027069285.1. Taxonomy (GTDB): domain Bacteria; phylum Chloroflexota; class Anaerolineae; order Aggregatilineales; family JALXEW01; genus JALXEW01. The sequence goes on from JALXEW010000218.1 coordinate 13,659, forward strand.
CTGGTCAAATACTGATAAGCGAGGATACTTACAAACTGGCCGAGTCCCACATTGAGGCCAGGCGGCTTGAGCCGCGTAAACTGCCCGGCAGGAGCGAGACCATCATAGTCTACGAACTGCTTGGGCTAAGGCAAAACGGGTGATGAGTTCGGATCGCGATCATGTATTACCGGCATAGCTCGTCGGATTGGCTTTTTACCCTTGTGGTAGTGGCCTTATTGGTATTCGGCGGATACTTCGTATGGCGGGGGGTATTGTCGTTTTTGCAACAAGGCCCTGCTCCTCAAGGCCCCCCGGCTGCGCTCGGTCCGACGCGCACCCCGATAGTATTCCCGACGATCGCGGTGCCGGGCGCTGTATTGCCCACCTGGACGCCGCGCCCGACCTGTGAGCCGTTCGTGGTAATCGTGCACTCTGCCATAGTGCGTGCGTGCCCGTCCCTGGATTGTCCAATGGTGACATCGTTCACGCGAGATGCCGAAGTTTGCGTCTTGCGCCACCTCGAGGACGAGCCGGAATGGTACGAAGTAGACCTTGACCCGCGTGGCAGGGAACCTTCACCGGCCTATATGCACAGAAGTGTGATCCGCGCCGTCAACCCGACGCCGACTCCTACCA
>JALXEW010000219.1 GCA_027069285.1 Ardenticatenia bacterium
GTCCCGATCCTCGTGACAGCAGCATCAAAAGGGGGGTGCTGATACCGGCGCCCTCTTTTTGTGAAAAAAGACCCAATCAGGGAGGATATTCGGTGAAAGGGCTTATCCTCAGTGGCGGAAAGGGCACTCGTCTCTACCCGCTAACCTACACCAGGGCAAAACAACTGATCCCGGTCGCCAACAAGCCCGTCCTCTTCCGAGTCATCGAAGCCATCCGGGACGCAGGCATAACCGAGATCGGCATCGTCATCGGCGACACCGGCGACCAGATCAGAGAAGCCGTCGGCAACGGCAGGCGATGGGGAATCAAAGCCACCTACATCGAGCAACCCAAACCACTCGGACTGGCCCATGCAGTTAAAATCTCCCGCGACTTCCTGGGCGACGACCGATTCGTCATGTTCCTGGGCGATAACGTCATCCAGGGCGGGATCACCAAACTGGTTCAGGAATTCTCCGACCACCCGGAATGGAACTCCCAGATCGTCCTGACCCAGGTTGACCACCCGGAAGAATACGGAGTGGCCGAGCTGGATGAGGAAGGCAAAATCGTGCGCCTGATCGAAAAACCATCCGAGCCGCCATCAAACCTGGCATTGGTGGGCATATACATGTTCGACCACCACATATTCGAGGCCACCGACGCCATCGAACCCTCACAACGGGGCGAACTGGAGATCACCGACGCGATCCAATGGCTGGTTGACAACGGGTACATCGTCTACCCATACATACACACCGGCTGGTGGATAGATACCGGGCGACCCGGCGACATGCTCGATGCCAACAGCCTGGTACTCGAAGAACTGGAGCCTAAGATCGAAGGCTACGTCGACCGGGACTCCGAAGTAGATTCCAGAGTCACAATAGAACGCGGCGCCGAAATAATCAACAGCGTCGTCAGAGGGCCGACCATAATCGGGCACGACACCCGCATCATCAACAGCTACATCGGGCCGTTCACCAGCATTTACCATCACGTCACCATCGAAAACTCCGAGTTAGAACGTTGCATCGTGCTGGAACACAGCGTCATCGAAAACATACCCAGCCGCATCCAGGATAGCCTCATAGGTCGCCACGTGACCATATCCCGCTCGCCCATCAAGCCGAAAGCGCTCAAAATGACCCTGGGGGATCATAGCAAAGTCGGCATCCTATGAGCGACACACCGGCGGCCCCACACGTCCGGAGCTGCCCGGATAACGTCGCACGCAAGGGGTGGAAACATGAAAAACATCTTGGTAACCGGAGGTGCCGGGTTCATCGGCAGCGCCTTCGCGCGCATGATGATAAACCGATACCCGGATTACAACATCATCGTCTACGACAAACTGACCTATGCCGGCAACCTCGACAACCTGTTGCCGATCAAAGATAACCCGCGCTATGCGTTCGTCCTGGGGGACATCGCAGACCGGGAAACCGTCCGCCGCACCATAGAAGAGCACGAGATAGACGCCATCGTGAACTTCGCCGCCGAAACACACGTCGACCGCAGCATCCTGGACCCCGATGCATTCGTCAAAACCGACGTGATCGGCACCTACATCCTGCTGGACGAGGCAAAAAAAGCCGGGATCGAACGCTTCCTTCAGGTATCCACAGACGAAGTATACGGCAGCATAGAAGAGGGATTCTTCCGGGAAGGCGACCCGCTCGAACCCAACAGCCCATACGCGGCATCGAAAGCCGGGGGCGAGATGCTCGTGCGAGCCTACCACGTCACATACGGACTGCCCACACTGGTGACTCGCGGGAGCAACACCTTTGGCCCCTACCAATACCCAGAAAAACTGGCCCCCTTCTTCATCACAGAAGCGATTGACGACCGGCCACTCCCCCTTTACGGCGACGGGATGCAGGTACGTGACTGGCTCTACGTCGAAGACCACGCCGACGCAATAGACCTGGTACTGCACAAAGGCGTGCCCGGCGAAGTTTACAACGTCGCCGGCGAGCACGAAATGCACAACATCGAAGTCACCCGCCTGATACTCAAACTGCTCGGCAAACCCGAAAGCCTGATCACATTCGTCGCCGACCGACCGGGCCATGATCGCAGATACGCACTCAACTGCGACAAACTCAAAGCCCTGGGCTGGGAACGCAAACACTCGTTTGAAGAAGCAATGGCCGCCACCGTCAAATGGTACCTGGAAAACGAGTGGTGGTGGCGCAAGATCAAAACCGGCGAATACCTGGAATACTACAAAAAGCAATACGCCGAACGCCTGCGTAAGGCCCGCAAAGGCTCATCTTGAGAATAAAACGGCAGGGAGCAATGGCAGAGGAAAATCCCAACGTATCCAAACACCCGCTGGTGCTGCACAAATTAACGCTGCTCAGGCGGGAAAAAACCGAACCCAAGAAATTCCGCGAGCTTATCCGCGAGATCTCAATGCTACTCTGCTACGAGGCCACACAAGACCTGGCACTTGCCGAGATCAACGTCAGGACGCCGCTGGCCGTAGCCACCGGCTACGAACTGAAGGAAAAGATCGGCCTGGTGCCCATCCTGCGGGCCGGACTCGGCATGGTCAACGGGATATGGGAAATGCTGCCCGGCGCCGAAGTCTGGCACATCGGGCTGCGGCGAGATGAGAGAACCTTGCAACCGGTGGAATACTATCGTAAACTCCCGGTTGATCCCACCGTGCAAGTCTGCCTGGTACTCGACCCAATGCTGGCGACCGGTGGCTCGGCCATAGCAGCGGTCAACATCTTGAAAAAATGGGGCGCCAGGCGCATCAAATTCCTGGGCGTGATCGGGGCGCCGGAAGGCATCAACGCCCTGAAAGAAGCACACCCGGACGTACAAATATACCTGGCCGCCGTAGACGAGCACCTGAACGAAGCCGGCTTCATAGTGCCGGGCCTGGGTGATGCCGGAGACCGTCAATTCGGCACGGGGTGATCGGCACATAAATGGGCGCAGACAAACCGTACCAGGCCTTCGCATTGGTATTCGCGCTTGCCTTTGCGATGGCCCTTGCCCTCTCCCCTCTGACCGTACATCTCGGTCGGCGGCTCGGCATCCTGGACGTCCCCGGAGGGCGCCATAAACACCGCCGACCGGTGCCCCGCACAGGCGGGCTGGCGCTTTATTTGCCGTTCACAGTGGCCGTGCTGGTGGCACAAATCCTGCCCGTGCCCCGCATGGACCCAAAGGAAATCATCCGGGTGACCGGACTGCTACTGGGTGGCACATTCGCCTTCCTGGTCGGCCTGTACGATGACCGACACGAACTTGGGCCACTCACACAATACATCTCCCAACTGATCGCAGGCGCCATCGCCATCGTATTCCTGATCCACATCGAAACACTCAACAACCCGCTGAGCGATAGCCAGGTCTCATGGCCATACCCGGTAACCGTGGCCGTCACACTCTTCTGGATGGGGCTGATGATGAACACCGTCAACTGGCTGGACGGCCTGGACGGACTGGCCGGTGGAGTGGCGGCCATAGCCGCCGTAATACTATTCGCCAACGCCGCATTTCGGCTCAACCCGCCGCAGGATAGCGTAAGCCTGCTACCGCTGGCGTTGCTCGGCGCCACCTTAGGCTTCCTGCCGTTCAACTTCCACCCCGCCCGCGTCTTCATGGGCACCTCCGGCTCAATGTTCCTGGGCTACACCCTGGGAGCACTGAGCATAATCGGCGGTGCGAAAATGGCCACCATACTGCTCGTGATGGGCCTGCCGCTGCTGGACGTCGCCTGGGTGATCGTCACCAGACTGCGCGAGGGTCGCAACCCAACCATCGGCGGGAGAGAACACCTCCACTTCCGGCTGGTGGATATGGGGCTGGGGCAAAGGGAAGTCGTCCTGGGCTACTACGCATTCTCGGCCATATTCGGCGCCCTCACATTAGCGATCGAGAGCCGGCTCTTCAAACTGATCGCACTCGCGATGATGGTGGGACTGGTGTTGGCGGGATTCGCCCTGACCTCGCGTCGGGCGCCCCGTCCAGATCAACCGGACGACGAGTCGTCGACCGGCGGCGCGGGCGGGTGAGGGCGCTCGGATTCGGGGAGCCTGGCACCCGGCGGGGGCGGCGGCACCGGAAGTGGCACCTCGGTAATGGAACGGGGCATGGGCAAAATCTCCGGCCCGACCTCATCCACCGGCTCGACCGGGCCGGCGGCATCCTGATACTCCACACTCAAACCGGTCAGCCGGCGAACCGCGAACTCGATCAAAGACAAAACCGCCACCACCACCAAATCCAGGGCGATTATACTCAAAAACGTGGCGGTGAGCGACGCCAGAGTCTCCGCCACGGGGCCGGCCATAAAAGCCACCAACTCGGCGGTAAAACCGGATGCGATCACCAACCCCGCCACCCCCACCATGAT
>JALXEW010000220.1 GCA_027069285.1 Ardenticatenia bacterium
CGGTAGACCTGCTCATCACCGCCGCCCTCCTGGCCATCGCTGAAGGCCTATCCCGCCCGGAAAAAACCGGCGCCGATGGCCATGACCGATCCGGCGTCGGCATGATAGGCCTGCGTGCCGCCTTAATCGTAGGGATTGCCCAGGCATTTGCCATCCTGCCTGGCATCTCGCGTTCCGGGGTCACCATTGCAGCCGGCCTGAGCGTCGGACTGGAAAGGCGGGTTGCCGCCAGATACAGCTTCCTGCTCGCGACCCCTATAATACTTGCCGCCGGCCTCCTGAAACTCGGAGACCTGGCACTGGCCGGCACCGCCGGTGGTGAGTGGCTTGCCCTCATCGTCGGAATGCTCGGCGCCGCAGTTGCCGGATACCTCAGCATCGGCTGGCTGATGGCGTACCTCGCCAACAGGCGGCTACTGCTCTTCTCCGCCTACTGTGCCGCGTTTGGCCTGGTATCACTTGGCATTTCCGTCTTGCGCTGACCGTGTGGAGACAGGCATTTCTCCTGATCCTGCTGATTACATCTGTCGGCTGTGGTGGCCCATCACAACCGCCCACGGCCACCCCCCCGCGCGTACTCCGTTTACTTGGGACGCCATCCCTGGCCCCATTCCTACGTGCGGCAGCCGATGCCTATAGGGACACAACCGGCGTCTACATCATCGTAGACGATGCCATGCCGGGCGAAATCCCCGCACTGATCAGAACCGGCGGATATAACCTGGCCTTCGTCGAGCAACCGGACGATACCGACGGACTTTGGGGAGCGTGGGTCGGAGTGGGTGCCGTGATCATAGCCGTGCATCCGGACAATCGCGTGGAGACATTAGCGCCGCACCAGATCAGAAGCCTGTTTAGCGGGCGTGTGGCCTCCTGGTCTGAACTCGGCGGGTCGGATGTGGCGCCCATGCCCATCGTCAGGCCGGATGGAACACCGGCGGAGATCGCATTTCGCCGCCTCGTTATGACATGGGGGGAGATCGCCCCGACGGCCACACTCGCATTCACGGCCAACGGCGTCATCCATGCCGTCCTATCGGAGCGGGGTGCGGTAGCCTACCTCCTTTCCACCGAACCCGCCGAAAACATCAGAATCGTCCCGATTGAAGGCGAATCCCCGTCGGTTGAAACCATCGCCGGCGGTCGCTACCCGCTGACCTACCCCATAATTGCCCTGGCCCCATCCGAACCTGGGGAACCGGAGATGGGAATACTCACCTGGCTACAGGGCGAGGACGGCCTGCTCGTAATGGCCACCTATGGCATCGCCCCTCCATGAGCAATATCCCATCCGGCGAAGTATCGAACCTTGACCCGCACCGCCCGCATGTCCAGGCGGATTCCCATTCGGCCTCGCCGCAGACCGGGCACAGCAAAACCTCGGCCAGCGGCCTTACCCCTCCCTGGCCTGGCCGTGGGTGTCCACGCTTGATCGCCCAGACCAGGTCATAAGCCGCCTGCCATGCCGTGAAAGTGATCCCCTCCATGCCGAGCGATTCCAGCAGATCGGCCAACTCATCAACCTTCAGCGCCTTTCCGGGCAGCAACCTCGCCTCCCACCCGATCCGTAGCGTGGTGAGCAAAAGACCGCCGGGTCGCAGCACCCTGGTCAACTCTGCCAGCGTCCGTCGTGGCGACGGCATAAACTCCAAAGCCTCCAGGCACGTCACCAGATCGAACACATCATCGGGGAAGGGGAGCGGCTCGGCGGAATGGCGGATCAACTCGACCCTGGTGCCATACCGCCTCAGATTAAATGCCGCCTGCCTCAGCATCCCGATGGATATATCCAGGCAGATCACCCGTCCGTTGAAATCCGGCTGCTCCAAAAGCGCCAACGGCAACCTGCCGGTTCCGGTTGCCACATCCAGCACCAGGGGATGTCCCAGGCCACTTGTTGCCTCCACCAATGGCCTGCCCAGGATCAGCGCCTCCAGCTCCGGCTCCAGACCCTTTAACCGGTCATAGTACGGAGCCGCCAGATCGTACAGCGCGGCGACCGCCCACTTGCCGAAATAAGCCCCCTCGGTCGTGAACACGACGTAGCCCGTCAGCAGGGCCAGCAGCAAAGCCACCGGAATTACCAGCCAGATAGTCACCCCTCGAACCCGCTCCAGCCGCGTGCCTGCCACGCCATATAAAGAGCGATCGCACCGGCGGTTGCCGCGTTCAAACTTACCACCCTGCCGCGCATCGGCAACCGCATCACCACCTCGCAACCTTCCCGCACCAGCCGCCGGAGTCCGCGTCCCTCGCTGCCGATCACCAATCCCAGCGGCCCGGTCAGATCGGCCTCATCCGGCAGCAGCGCCTCCGGGTGGGCATCCAGGCCGCAGAGCCACAGCCCGGCCTCCTTTAATCTTCTCATCGCGGCCACCAGATTATTCACGCGGGCCACGCGCAAATGCTCCACCGCCCCTGCCGAAGAATCCACCACGGCGGGCGTGATCCCAACAGCCCGTCGCTCCTGCATAAACACACACCGCACCCCTACCGCCTCCGCAGCCCTCAAAAGCGCCCCGACGTTTTGCGGATCCTGCAAAAGGTCCAGCAGCAAATAGATCGGCTCCTCATCCGGCCCCAGGTCGAAAGCCTCATACTCCGGCACATACGGATACGGCCCGGTCTGGAGCACCACCCCCTGATGATTAGCCCTGCCCGTCATCGAATCGAGAGCCTGGCGGGGCTTGCGCCTCACCGGCACCCCACATCGCTTAGCCTCCGCCACGATCTCACCGACGATCCCACCTTCCCTGACCCCATCGGCCAAAAGCAGCCTGTGGTGCTCGCGGCGACCGGCCCTCAGACATTCCAACACCGGCCTGCGACCGTACAAAAACTCCATTGCGCCCCCTACCGCACATCCTGCGGCCTGCCGCCCAAAGCGAACAAGATCACACCCAGCGACGCCACCACGAACCCGCCCGTCAGCCCGGCAGCCTGCCAAAGCCCCAGGAACGTCCTGGCGCTCACATCGGGCGTATGTGAGCCATATCCCAGCAAATCCGCCAGGCCCACCGCGAACGAAAAAAGCAGCCCAGTCATACTCAGGCGCAGCGCTATAGATTGGATCAGCGTATGTGGCCTGCCTCGGTACCACGTCATCTGCACGAACAGATAGGCCCCAAAGATCATCACGCAGAACCCGATCAGGATCAGCAGCACCTGCAATATCCCGACCCCGGCGGTAATATCCAACCCCGTTGTGGCCGGGAACGCGCCGATGAAAATAAGCACGCCCCCCAGGATCGTAGTAGCGATACCCACCTGTGATAACTTGCTCATAACCATCGCCTCCGTGGGTAAGTGTAGCATACTCTGCGCATCGGCCAACCCGTGAGAGCGCCCTGAAGCACCCGGTTTGGACGCCTCCCCGTTCACCTCCGCTTTGACCGGCTGCCCCATTTGGGCTATAGTCCCCTGGGCAACGCGCGGACTTCATAGGAGGAGTAACCGGATATGAGCGTCAACGGGGTCTCCCGTTTTACCCTGGATAACGGCATGACGGTATTACTAAAAGAATCCCATCAAGCCCCGGTGATAAGCTGGTGGGTCTGGTACAGAGTCGGCAGCAGATACGAGACTCCCGGCATTACCGGCGCATCGCACTGGGTTGAGCACATGATGTTCAAAGGCACCCCCACGTTCCCCGCCGGAGTATTAGATAAAGCCATCTCCCGTGAAGGCGGCGTTTGGAACGGATACACATGGATTGACTTCACCACATACTTCGAGACCATGCCTGCCGACAGGATCGACCTGGCCCTGCGCCTGGAAGCCGATCGCATGGTCAACGCCAGATTCGACCCGGCAGAAGTAGAATCCGAGCGCACCGTCATAATCTCGGAACGGCAAGGGGCCGAAAACAACCCACTATTCCTGCTAACCGAGGAAATATTGGCGGTGGCATTCCGTGTGCACCCGTACCATCACGAAGTCCTCGGCGACATGATCGATCTCCAAAACATGACCCGCGACGACCTCTACCGCCACTACCGTACCTACTATAAACCCAATAATGCCGTTGCCGTTGCCGTTGGCGACTTCCGAACCGATGAAATACTGGCCCGGATCCGCGAACTATACGGCCCGCTGGAACCGGGGGACGAACCACCGCAACCCGAACGACCGGAACCGGAACAACATGGCGAACGGCGGGTCAGAGTCGAAAGAGAAGGCCGCACGGCCTACCTCATAATCGCCTACCGTGCGCCGGCTGCGACCGATCCCGACTACTTCAAACTGGCGATCCTGGATAGCGCACTTTCCGGCCCAAGTGGCCTCTCCCTCTTTGGCGAAGGCATTAGCAACAAGACCAGTCGCCTTTACAAAGCCCTGGTCCAGACCGAACTGGCCGCCTCCGTTCGGGGCGACCTGACCCCGACCGTTGACCCATACCTTTACACCCTGGAAGCGACGGTGCGCCAGGGGCGTAGCGTTGAAGAAGTCGAAGAAGCCATGCTGGCCGAAATCGATCGGCTGCGTCAGGAACCGATCAGCGATAGAGAGCTGGAAAAAGCCCGCAAACAAGCCAAAGCCCTCTTCTCATACCTCAGCGAGAGCGTGACCAACCAGGCCGCATGGCTCGGATTCAGCGAGATCGTGGCCGGCGACTACGAATGGTTCGGAACCTACCTGGAAAGCCTGATGAGCGTCACAGCAGAGGACGTAATGGAAGTTGCCCAAAAATACCTGATCCCACAGCGCCGGGTTGTCGGCCACTACATCCCGACCAACGTTGAGGAGAACGACAAATGAGCGCCGAATACTCCATCCCGGGACCGAACGACATATCCCGTCGCGAACTATCGAACGGCATCACCGTACTTGTGCGCGAAAATCACAGCAACCAATCGGTGGTATTCAGCGGCCTGCTGATGGCGGGATCGGCACTTGACGGGTGGGAAAAAGCCGGCCTGGCCGGATTCGCCACCTCGGCACTTATGCGCGGGACGGCAACCCGCGACTTCGAGGCCATTCACGAAACCATAGAATCCATTGGCGCCTCGCTCAGCATACGCGCCTCCGTGGACAACACCATATTCGGCGGCAAATGCCTGGCGGAAGACCTGGGGGTACTACTGGAACTGCTGGCCGACATACTCCGCAACCCCTCATTCCCGGAGGATCAAGTTGAGAGACTACGTGGCGAGATCATCACCGCGCTTGACATCCGCGCCCACGATACGCGCCAAATGGCCGCCCTGACATTTGCCGAACTGGCCTACCCTCGTGAGCACCCCTACAGTCGCAGCGTCAGCGGCTACCGTGACACCATCCGGCAGATCACCATCGATGACCTGCGGGACTACCATGCCAAAAGCATCGGCCCCCGTGGCATGATCATAGTCATCGTCGGCGCCGTCAAAGCCGAAAATGCCGTCCGCCTGGTCGAAAAGAGCCTGGGCGATTGGCAAAACCCCGCCCAGCGTGAGGTAGAGATCGCCGAAGCCGTCCCCAAGATAACAGAAGTGCGCCGCAAAACCGTCGAAATCCCCGGCAAATCCCAATCCGATATAGTCCTGGGCGTCCCCGGCCCGTCGAGATACCATCCGAAGTGGCTGGCGGCGCAACTGGGCAACAGCATCCTGGGTCAATTCGGCCTTTACGGAAGGCTTGGCGAGAGCGTGCGCGAAAAGCAAGGCCTGGCATACTACTCATTCAGCCAGCTGGAAGGCGGGCCAGGCCCCGGCGCCTGGAAAGTGATCGCCGGCGTCAACCCCGCGAACGTGGAGCTGGCCATAAATACCATAGTGGACGAGATCAGGCGCTTTGTCTCCGAGCCGGTGACCGATGAGGAACTGAGCGATAATAAATCCAACTTCACCGGCAGATTACCGTTACTACTGGAAACCAACGCCGGAGTCGCCTCATCCATCCTGAGCATGGAACGCTACAACCTGGGCCTGGACTACCTGCAACGCTACGCCGACCTGGTGAACTCGATCACCGCCCAGGACATATTGGAAGTAGCCAACGAATACCTTAACCCGGATGCCTACGCCCTGGCCGTGGCCGGGCCGGGAGCCGATTCCCGGTAAAACTGCCAACATCCGTGCGTAGCGTGAGCCGGAATTGCCTCAAGGTGGCCACCGTGTTACACTGATCCCCGGCGACGTTGCATCGGGTGAAAAGAACATGGACATCATCAAACGCTTGCTGGAACTAATAAAGCCGAAAGCACCGCAGCCCCTTGCAGAAGAGACCGGTGAAAGCGGCGAGGGCGCCGAAGCTGGCGCAACAACGCTCGAAACCGTCGAAGTCGAAGAAGAGGCGGAAACTCAAGAGCCGGAAACTGAAGCCGTGCCCCAGGTCGAAACGGCAGAAGCTCCCGAAGGCCTGCCGGTCGGCAGCACACGCCCATTGCAGGAAGACGAGGCATTTGACGCGCTACTCACCCCCTGGCGGAGCTCCCGACTGGTCTACGGCGGCAAAACCGACGTGGGTAAAGTCCGCGCCACGAATCAGGACGCAATGGTCGCCATCGGCGCCATGTTAGATAGCTCAAGCGGACATGCCGACTTTGGCTTCTTCATGGTCGCAGACGGCATGGGCGGCCACCTGGATGGGGAAAAAGCATCCGCCCTGGCCGTCAGCATCGTCGCCGAGCGCGTCCTGCGCGACATATACATACCCCTCCTGCATCACGAGGCCCGTGATGCCGATCGGCTTACCGTGGGCGAAGTACTGGATCAAGCCGTCCAGGAAGCCAACAAAGCCATCGTAGAGCAGGTGCCCGGCAGCGGCACAACAGCCTCGGTCGTCGTACTGATCGGCTCGATGGCCCACGTCGCGCACGTGGGAGATATCCGCGTTTACCTTGTGACCAGCTCCGGAATGGATCAACTGACCCGTGATCACTCACTCGTCCAGCGCCTGGTTGAAGTCGGCCACATCACCAAAGAGGAAGCCGTTGTGCACGAACGCCGTAACGAACTTTACCGCGTTCTTGGTGCCATGCCGGAAGTCGAAGTTGACGTGATCACCAGGCGGCTGCCGCCCGGCGCCAGATTACTGATCTGCTCGGACGGCCTATGGGGCGAAGTACCCGAAAGCACCATAATGGACGTGCTGGTTAGCGCGCGCACCCCACAAGAAGCCTGCGATAGACTGGTATCATTGGCCTTAGAACTCGGCGGCAGGGATAACATCACCGTCGTCGTGGCCCAAATGCCCAACTGACCGGACACGAACACACAATTTTGCGGAGCCGACTATAACCATCGCGAGGTGCTGCCATGAGCATATTCAACGGCACCCGTCTCACCAACAAAACCTTCAAACTAGACGTCGAGCGGATGCGGCGCGGCTGGTATTCCGACAAATACTTCGAAAACGTCGGGCGGATGCTGGCCGAACTCAGCAAACGGGGCTACAAATTCAAAGGCAGAAGCCCGCGCCCATTGCCGGTTGACCCCACCGGCCTCCCGATCGGCGACATGGTAGTCGAAATGCAATGGTTCACCCGCCGCAAACCATTCGCCCTGGTCGCCGGAGTCGACAAAGCATTGACCATGCTCCGATACTGCACCGGCTACTTTGACGAAAACGGCGAATTCATTGAAACCTGGCAACACCTCGAAGTCGAAGCCGTTCAAGATGGCGTCATAGTCCACTACGACGGCAATCCGGAAAACGTCCGACCGGTGATAAAAGTGCGGGGGATATACCGTCATTTCGCCATGTTGGAGACCCCCACGCTCGGCATCCTTTCCCGCGCCAGCCGGATCGCCACCAACGTCTACAACACCCTGATCGCTGCCAGGGGCAAACCGGTTCTATTCTTCCCGGCCAGATTCGACGTGCACGAAGTCCAGGCCGCCGACGGATACGCCTACGACATAGCCGTCCAGCGCTTCAACATGGACTATGGCGAACATCTGCGCCCGTTCGTCAGCACCGATGCACAGGGCGATTGGTGGGGCGGCGCCGGTGGCGGAACCGTCCCACATGCCGTCATCGCCTGCTTCCTGGGCGATACCGCCGAGGCAATGCTGGCCTTCGCCGAGACCCAACCACCTGACGTCCCCAGGATCGCATTGGTGGACTTTAACAACGACAGCATCGGCACATCCCTGAAGGTCCTCAAAGCCATGTTCACCCGATACCGCGAACTCGTGGACGCCGGCCATGAGGAAGAAGCCCGCAAGTACAGACTCTTCGGCGTCCGCCTGGATACATCCGGCAACATGCGCGACATCGGCATAGACCCTATGGGCCTGCCGGAACTCGACCTGGGCGTCAACCCGCGACTGGTATGCGCCGTCCGGCACGCACTGGATAACGCATGGCGCGATTGGGACCTGCCGGGGGAATGGCAGGAGCGGGCTGCCGAATACTGTCGGAACGTGCGGGTTGTCGTCTCAGGCGGATTCACGCCGGAAAAGATCGAGCGATTCGAAAAACTCGGCGTCCCGGCGGACATGTACGGAGTGGGATCATCCCTCATGCGCAACGATACCATCACCAACACCGACTTCACCGCCGACGTGGTACGTGTGCGGCTGGACGGGGAATGGGTGGATATGGCCAAGATCGGGCGTCGTGCCTGCGACAACCCCGACCTGGAGCCGGTTGACCTGGGCCAACTGTGAACCGACTCGCAAATTCCGGCCCTGCCTGCTAAGATACCCGGTCGGGCTTTACTTCCAACGCCCCGACACATCGCATTGGCATCGGAGAAGACCATGAAAGAGAGACTAAGCCCGCAACTCAGAGCCTTCGCATTCGTACTGGGGATCGGATTCGCCCTGATAGTCACCGGACTCGGCGCCGGAGCGGCAATGGACGGTCAAATCCCGACCGCCACCGTAAAACTCATGCTCTACGCCGGTCTGCTCATATTCGTGATCGGCTTCGGGCTATGGCTCGGGTTGGGCAGGCCGATGGATCGCTTTGACGACATCAACATCCCCGCCGATACCGGCGAGCACCATGACCATTAACTAACGGCTCAGCGCCAGCTTGAGGATGTGGCCGCTCGGAGAGACCGTCACACGTGCGACCATCTCCAGCCGGGCCGAACCGGACTTCGCGGTAGTGCTCAAAGTAACCACCAGGCAGCGTTGCGAGCCTGGCCCTTTGGCATGGGCGCCGCGCGGTGGCGCACTTTGCCTCACCCGCACCTGAGCCTGATGTATTCCCGGCAGATACCGTGCCAGCCGCGCCTTAACCCGCCGTATAGCCTCCTCGTCCAGGACGTCAAGAGGTGCCGGTCGGAGCGGCGGAGCCATTTGCCAGGAACCCGGCCCGGGAGCAGCAGTCCCTTTCGCGCGGCCCCTGACCTTTGGACGTCGGATCGGCTTGACGGTTGGATCGCCATAAAGCACGAAACCGATCAACGTCTTCTGATCCAGATCGTCCAGATACCCCTGAGCATGGCTCATCTCATACGCGAAGGCCAGCCTGGCCTCGTGCAGCGCCTCGCCGAGTGACCTGCCCATCGCCAATCGCTCCCAAAACCGCCGTGCCAGCAGATCCGCGCCGATGAGTGGTGCCCCAACCGAGCCATAAGCGATACACGTTGCCCCGATCACACCCAGAGTACCGCTTGCCATAAAACGCAGCGCCAACGCCTCATCCGGGGACTTGCCGAGTATATGTGCCCCGTAGCACGCCTCGGTGAACACCACCTGTGGCGCCTTACCTCCATTCGGCACATCCTCCGGCCTGAGCGCGATCGGATAATCCGAATGCGACATCCCCGTCCCCGGCGCCCGTTGGCCGTACCAATAAGGCGAATCGATCACGCCGTGCAGATTGAAATAACCCAACCTGGCAGGCTCCAGCCCACCGCGGAGCAATGATGCCGTCACCGGCGGGGAAATGCGCAACTCCTCGCGGCGTCCGATCACACCGTAGACCCGTTCGGCAGCCGTGACCCACACACCGGCGGTATATCCGATACTCAGCGGCCTGTGATCATCCCTTCCCCTCCTGCGGAAGAACCTCGCCAGCCTGGCCAGCCCGCGTGCGCGTGACCTGTGATGAGCACGTCGGGCCGCGTCTATCATAGTTACGAGCGCCCCCGTATCAGGGTCTGGGAATCGACCTATCGGCCTATCCGGCGCGAAATAATTCTCATCCCTGGCCGCGTACGGATTATCCGAATAAACCTCCCGATCCGCATCGTCAACCGGATTCGGCAGCCTGTGGAACGGGATCACATCATCGCCCCCGATAATGAGAATCGAATCAATACCGGCACCCATCCTCTCCAGCTTCTCATCCAGCGCCCCGATCAAACCTTTGACCCCCCACGGAGTGACGCGGCTCAGCGGCCTCAAACCATAATCGGCCAGCGAATGGGCCAAATCCACAAAGACCAACTCCGTCGGCACCCCCGTATCGTCCTGGATCGCCTGCGCCAGCGAATCCAGTCGTCTTGCCAGCATCGCCGCCGCCGTCGTCCCATGTCGCTCCTCAAGCCGCCCGTAGTGACTCAAGATCACGTGAACCGGCGATAGGGAATCGCGCGATCCCCTTTTCCGGCGACTCCTGCTACTCCGGCCTGTGAACGTGATCGACAACAATTCCTCTATATCGTTTAGAATCTCCGGCGGGATAGTAGTGATCGGTGCCTCTGTCCCATCGTCCCCGGCATCAGACCCCCCGTCGGCGGCCTCATCCCGCGCCACCTGCGTCCCATCGGGGGCAGGGGATGTGGATTTTACAGTCGTCCCCACATCCTTACGTCCCGCCATGCGCAGGACACGCGCGTTGAGCTTCCGTCCCTCCACCAGGCGATTCAAGCCCAGGGCCGCGCTCACATCCGGTGGGATCGGGCCTGGCAACTCGTAAAAATCCGGCTGGCGCGGCCACATATCCTCGTAGGGCCAGTGTCCGCCCCAAATCCTGCGCGGCACCAGCCCGACCGGATCCTCGGATGCCGCCTCGTGCAACAACTCCAGCCCCTGCTCGGACATCCCCTCGCGCACCATCACATCTCCCAGCAGCAAATCCGGCAGAACCGCGTCCGTCCACCTGTTGCGGGCCGCAGTTGCCAAAGCCCTCAAACTCCCGTACTCACCGGAGCGCCACGTCGCCTCCAGCAAAACGTGCCAGGGCACGGGATGCGTCACACCGTGGCGGATCCAATCCAGCTCCGATGACGCCTCGGAGTAGCGACCGTCATCTGCCAGCTGCATTGCCAGCAGAGTCGCCCGCAGCCAGGGTGGGGGAGAAACATCCGGTGGTCTCCTATACTCGCCCCTTCCCAAAGCATAAGCCGCGAACCTTGCCTCATTTGCCTCCGAGTCGGAACCCTCCACTGCCAGAAGCTCCCCCAGCAGCCCCCAGGCCCCGGCCTGACAGGCGTCCAGCGCGAGCAACCTGCGCAATACCCGCACCGCCTCAGATGGTCGCCGATGGGCCAGAGCGCGTGCCTTTCCGAAAAGTGCCTGGATGTCATTTGGCCACACCTCCAGCAACACCTCGGCCACGCGAGCGGCATATCCCAGGTTATCCGCCGTCAGAGCCGCCTCCAGGATCGTGAGCACATCATCCCTTCTCATCCGCGTCCTCCGTCACCTGGCGCCTTGAATAAATCCCAACGCGCTCACCGTTGCCAGCTGGCGGTGTGCCTCCACGTTATGAGGATCGAGCCGCACCGCCCTTGAGAACATCTGGAGCGCCGTATCGTAGTCCTTGGCCAGCTTACTGGCCATCCCGGCCCGGAAGTAATTCTCGGCGCAATCCGGTTCCGCCGAGATCGCCGCCTTATAACATTCCAACGCCTTGCCGTATTGCCCTCTGGCCTCATAAGTCAGGCCGATCTCCCGGTGTATCTCCGCCGAATCCTGCTCCATGCCCAGAGCCTTCACCAGCAAATCCAGTGCCTGATCCAGGTCGCCGCGATGCCGGTAGAGCCTCCCCAATGCCACCAGGTACCCCGCCTTATCCGGTGCCAGCTCTCTGGCGTGGTACAGCGCCTGCAAAGCCTGCTCCGTATCGCCCAGGCCCTCATAAGCCTCGGCCAGGGCCGCGTAAACCCGATCCGAGCGGGGATCGTGGCCCGAAGCCTTCGTCAGAGCATCCACAGCGTGCTGCCACCTGCCCAGGCGGATATAAAGCCTGCCCAGCGCCAGATAAACCCTACCCGGATGCTCGCTGAGCCTTGCCGCCTCCTCGTAGAGATCGGTTGCCCTATCCGCATCTCCCTTTTCCGCCAGGCACCTGGCCAAAGTCTCCAGGGCCTCCGGCTCCTGTGGTGCGATCCTGACCGCCCGTTCCGCGTACGAAAGAGCCTCGTCCAGATGCCCTCCTGTGCGCAGGAGGTCTGCCAGCCCCAAAAGCGCCGGGATATGATCATCTGCCAGCTTCAGCGCATGGCGATAAGCGTTCTGGGCCGCCTTCCGACGTCCACTTGCCGCGTGCAGATCGGCAAGATAGGCCCACCACCTGGGATTCGTCGGCTGCATCCTTACCAGCGCCTCGGCGGGGCCTATCGCATCATCATAGCGGGCGTTAGCCGCATAAGCCCTTGCCAGCCTGGCCGCATACTCCGCATTAGTCGGATCGAGCTTCCTGGCCTGTTCCAGGTGGCCCAGGCCTTCATCCGTCCAGCCGATCTGGAGCAAAAGCTCGCCCAATCGGAAGTGCCACAGCGGAGCATTCCCCTCCAGGCGGAGCGCCTCCGTCAACCCGTCAATCGCCTCGCGTCTCCTGCCCAATTCCAGCGCCGCCAGGGCCGAATAGAAACGCGCCGGCGCCGAATCCAGTGAGAGCGTCGCCGCCCGCTTGAACGCGGCGTGGGCCTCCTTCAAATTGCCGAGCGAGCGATACAGCAGCCCAAGCTCCATACATCGGATCACCTCTAGGGCCTGATCGTCGGTTTCCCGCTCCAGGTAGACCCTTGCCTGCTCGTGCTCGCCACCCCTCCGCATGGCCACCCCAAGCGCCAGCGCATACTCTGGCCGGTCTGCCGCCTCGACCGCCTGCCTCAACAGCGACACCGCCTCCTGATGCTCGCCCAAAAGGCTACGGGCGCGGCCCCGAAGCCAGGCCAGGGCCACCTCATCTGCGCCCAAAGCCGCCCCGCGCTCCATTGCCGGCTCCGCCTGCGCCACCGATTCGGAGATCGGCTCCCGGACTATGACCCCGGCCTCTGCCAGGCGGTAAGCACGTTCGGCCAACTCCAATCGGGCGCGGCCTAACATCAGCCATCCCTCCGCGTTATCGGCATCCCCGGCCAGGGCCTTCTCTAGCCACCTGACGGCCTCATCCCACCTGCGGAGCCTTACCGATGACATGCCCAGACTTAGCAGCACCTCCGAATCCTCCGTTTCATCCACCTCGCACCGATCCAACTCCTCGGCTGCCTCGGCCTCACGGCCCTGATCGAGGAGCAGAGCGATCAATCGTAACCGGTATCGGAGCCTATCCGGGGCCAACTCCGAGGCCCTCCTCCACGCCGTCAGCGCGTGCAGCGGATGTCCTGCTGCCTCCGCCACCTGCCCGGCCAGGGCCAACACCTCCGGATCGTCCGCTGCCACCTCTGACAACTTCCCCATCAAAACCTCGGCCTTCTGAACCTCTCCGACGTCCAGATACCACCCAACCGCCCTCCTCATCACGGAAATAGGAGCCTTATCCGCCTCCAGCAAAGGCCTTGCCGCCCTCAGCGCATCCTCCGGGCGTCCCAGGGCGTCGCAAGCCTCGATCAGCAACCGGCGAGTATCCTCATCATCCGGCTCCAGGGCCACAGCGCGTTCCCACTCCTCAACTGCCCCCTCCAGATCGCCCGTATCGGCCAGCAACCTCCCCAACTCCGCGTGGTACTCGCCCACCTGCGGAGCCAGCGTGACCGCCGCCCGTGCCGCCTCCAGCGCCCGTTCCCTCTTGCCCAGCGCCTGCGATACCCTCGCCAGCCATATCGCCGCATCGGCATTACCCTTATCCAGCACCCTTGCCCGGTCGAGGACGGACAGCGCGTCACTATAGAGACCTGCCTCGGCCAGCAACCGTCCCACCTCAACATGCATTCCCGCGTCGGCGGGGCGGCGGCCCAAAGCCTCCCGGTAAGCCGCCAGAGCCTCCTCCGTGCGGCCCAGCTCAGAATAGCACCTGCCCAAAGTGACCCTGCACTCCGGGTCACAACCGCCGAGCGAGACCGCCCGTTCCAGGTGCCCCACCGCCTCGTCATAACGCACAAGCTCCGCATAGA
>JALXEW010000221.1 GCA_027069285.1 Ardenticatenia bacterium
GTTCTATCCGGTTATCTCGGTCGGGAGCTACGGGCTGCTCAGTGCGTTCCCGTTGTTCCCGCTGGCGGTGTTGGGGCTTTTCGTCCGCACCGCGCTCAGATGGGGCATCCGCAACCCGATTGACAACATGCTCTATAACGCAGTCCCGCGTGTGGTGAAGGGGCGTGCCAGGGCATTTGTGAACGCTATGCTCGTTCCGGTTGCCACATTTCTGGCAGGCGCCATGTTGCTGACCGTGCCGAAGGGCGGTGAGCTGCCCTGGTACCTCTTCGCCCTGGGGGGCGCGATAGGCCTGATTTACCTGGCCGCTGCCTGGCAGATACGGGGAGCTTATAGCCGCGCGTTGTTGGAGACCCTGGCGGCGGAGGATGCCTCGATATATCAGCTGGCCGGATCGGATTGGGATGCAGCCGATCGGGCGGCGCTGGATCATGTATTGGCCCGGCTGCGCAGTAGCGAGGATGAGGGCAGCACCATATTTCTGGCGCAGCTCGCGTACGAGATCGGCGGGCGCGACGCGATTGAGGTGTTAACGGATGAGGCACGCAGACGTGATCCCCAGGTGCGTGCGGCGATCATCGAGATAGTCGGCTCGACGGGCTTGACCGACCGGCGTGTCAGGCGCCTTTGCGCAGATGGCCTCGCAGACCCGGAGCCGATAGTCAGGAGAGCCGCAATGTCCGTGCTGGAAGAGCACGGTCTGCCGGATGAGGCGGCCCTGATGGAGCTGGCCGTGGAGCACCTGCGAGACCCGGACCCTACGGTCAGGGCGCGGGCGGTATCGTTCCTGCTGCGGTCAAACGAGCTTTACTATCTGACGGCGGGGGCCGGCACGCTTGACTCGATGCTCCGGGGTGCCGACCCGGCGTTGCGCTCCGAGGCCCTGACCTTGATCGGCAGGATGGGAGACCCGAAGTTCGTCAGGATGATAGTTCCACGGCTGGACGATCCGGATGAGGGCGTCAGACGTGCCGCCGTGCGGGCCATAGCCGACCTTATCCCCGCCACCGTGCCGGCCTGGGCACGGGAATCCGCGCTCGGTGCAGCCGAAAGGGCACTCTCAGACCGGTCGGAGGCCATCAGATTGGCCGGCATGGAGTTGCTGGGCAAGCTCGACTATCGAGATGCAGGCCCGTTACTTATGAAGGCGCTGCGAGACCGTAGCTTCAGGGTGCGTGATAAGGCCAGGCGCATACTCGAATCGGTCGGCGTGGACATTTTGGCCGATCTGGAAGAGCTGATCGCAGCCGGGGATGAGCGTGCGCGTGAG
The DNA here is from genome assembly GCA_027069285.1 of Ardenticatenia bacterium. Classification (GTDB taxonomy): domain Bacteria; phylum Chloroflexota; class Anaerolineae; order Aggregatilineales; family JALXEW01; genus JALXEW01. The sequence continues at coordinate 1,271 of JALXEW010000221.1, forward strand.
GTGAGCCTGGTGGCGCTGCTTAACCTGGATCGCGAGCGATATAAAGCGCACGCCGATGCCGAAGTGCGTAACTCACTCCAGCGGATATACCATAATTTCATTTTGGCCGACGCTTTGGCCTCATTTGGCACCCCTGGGGCCGGGTTGGCGCTGCATACCTTGAGTGAGCGTGCCCGCGTGCTGCTGGATCACCTGTTCCGGCTGCTGGGGGCGATGCACGGCGATGATACGGTCGAGGTCATACGCAGTAATTTGAGTTCGTCGGACAGCCGATCCCGCGCAAATGCCGTCGAGGCGCTTGAGGCACTGACTTCACCTATGATCGCCGGCCTGCTGGCGCCCCCATCCGGGATCCGCCGCCTGGCAAGCGCATCCCAGGATGAGATCGCCGAGATGGCTAAGCTGGGCCGTGAGCAATTGCACCTGCGCGATATATCCCCCTCCCAGGCGCTCAACGAGCTGCTGAGCAGTGGCGATGCCTGGCAAATATCGGTGGCGCTGTATCTGCTTGGGGAAGTTACATCGTCCGGCGCCTTGCCGTTGGAACTTGCGACAAATGCTATTGAGGCGGCTTTAGAGTCCGACGATCCGCTGCTGACCGAAACTGCACGGTATGTGGCTCGTGGGTTAGGTCTGGCCGAGCCGGAGGGGAATGGGGCGATGTTATCCACCATTGAGAAGGTGATCTTCTTGAAGGAAGTGCCGCTCTTCGCGGAGATGACGGTGTCGCAGCTTCGCGCCCTGGCCGGGATCGCGGATGAGTTGCGTTTTGGTGATGGCGAGGCCATTTTCAAAGAGGGCGACCCCGGCGATACCATTTACGTCGTGGTTAGCGGACGGGTCGGATTGGAGCGGGTGGCCGAGTCTGGCTCGGTGGCGCGGATAGCTACATTGGAATCCCGCCAGTACTTTGGCGAGATGAGTATATTCGACCGTGCCCCCCGTTCGACCGATGCGGTGGCCATCGGCGATACCCTGCTCCTGGGCATACACCGCGAGATGTTGATCTCACTGGTCGAAAGCGACCCGTCGCTGGCACTTGACCTGATCCGGGTGCTGAGCCAACGTCTGCGCGAAGCCAGCGAGCAATTGGCCCAGAAGACTAAGGCAAAGCCGCGAGAATTACATAAACTCTACGATAAGTTACTATAAATACCCATGAACCTGGTGCAAAAGCTGATCTCGGAGCATTTGATAGATGGCGCGGCTCAACCCGGAGAGGAGATCGCCCTGCGCGTGGATCAAACTCTCACCGAGGACGCCACCGGCCTGACGGCATACCAACAATTCGAGGCGCTTGGGCGTGAGCTGGCAGAAGGCCTGGTGGCGGTCTCATTGGTTGACCATAGCACGTTGCAACTCAGCCCGGAAAACGCTGCGGACCACCGTTACCTGCGCACGTTTGCCGCCCATTACGGGCTTTACTATGCCCCGCCCGGCAGTGGAATATCCCATCTGATCTTCGTGGAGCGTTTTGCAAAGCCGGGCGCCGTCCTGATCGGCGCCGATAGCCATACTCCGACCGCCGGGGCCGTGGGATCGCTTGGGATCGGTGTGGGCGGATTGGAGCTGGCCGTCACTATGGCGACCGGACGCTTCTACATGCACATGCCCAGGGTCATAGGGGTCGAGCTGAGGGGGAGATTGCGTCCCTGGGTGGGTGCCAAAGACGTGATCCTGGAGCTGTTGCGCCGGTTCGGGGTGCGATGGGGGGTTGGGAAGATCGTGGAGTACTTCGGCTCCGGCGTCGAAAGCCTGAGCGTGCCGGAACGGGTGACGATCACCTCGATGGGGGCGGAGCTTGAGCTGACCGCTTCCATATTCCCCGCCGACCGGCAGGTGCGCCGTTACCTGGCCGCCCAGGGCCGAGTGGGTGACTTCCGCCCATTGGCAGCCGATCCGGACGCGGAGTACGACGATGTTGTGGAGTTGGACCTGGAACAGATCGAGCCTTTGATCGCATTGCCGTCGAGTCCTGGGAACGTCAGGCCGGTGCGGGATGTGAGCGGCATCCTGGTGGAGCAGGTGTTGGTGGGCAGTTGTACCAACGGCACGTACGAGGACATCGCACTGGTGGCACGTGTGCTCAGGGGCAGGAAGGTGCCGGATGGCGTCACTTTGGCGATCACGCCCGGAACTGCCCAGGTCTACCGTGCGCTGGTCGAATCTGGCGACCTGGCAGCTCTGATCGAGGCCGGCGCCAGGATATTGGAGCCTTGCTGCGGCCCATGTATTGGCATGATCATGCGGCCATCGTCCGGGAATGGGGTCAGTCTGCGTACTTATAACCGCAATTTCCCGAATCGCTCCGGCACGATCGGGGATAAGGTTTACCTTTGCAGCCCGGCGGTCGCGGCGGCCTCTGCGCTCGCCGGCCATATCGCCGATCCGCGCGAGTTGGGGGAGCCGCCCCCCATCGAATCCCCATCCGCCTACCGATACCGTTCCCCGGTGGTGCCACCGGATGCCTTTGGGAAGGCGGAGATAGTCTACGGGCCGCACCATAAGCCGGTGCCTGAGGTCGAACCCCCGCCGGATACTTTGCGCGGTAGGGTTTTGATCGTGTTGGGCGATGAGATCACCACGGATCATATCATGCCCGCCAGGCCGGAGACTTTGGCGGCGTGTGCAAACGTCGAAGCGCTTGGCGATCTGGTCTTCACCCGCCTTGATCCCGAATTCCCGGCCAGAGCGCGCTCGTGGGGCGGCGGGTTTATAGTGGGCGGCCACAATTATGGCCAGGGTTCATCGCGCGAACATGCCGTCCAGGGGCCGATGGTTTTGGGCGTGCGTGCGGTTGTGGCGCTTTCGTACGCCCGCATACACCGTGAGAATCTGATCAACTTCGGCATCCTCCCGTTGGTGCTGGCCGATCCGGCCCTGCTGGATACGATAAGGCAGGGTGATGAGTGGGAGATTCCGGGGTTGAGGGAACGCATCTCCGAGGGCCGCCCGCTGGAGATACGCGACCTGAGCCAGGGCCGCACGCTGAAGGTCACCTGCGAGCTGACGCCGCGCCAGGCCGAGATATTGCTTGCCGGTGGGCTGCTTAACTACGTGCGCATGACCGGCGAGGGCAGAAATTTGCAAGATTCGGGATTTTGTGGTAAATATAGCCCCGACGATGCGGGGTAGAGCAGTGGCAGCTCGTCGGGCTCATAACCCGGAGGTCGCAGGTTCGAATCCTGCCCCCGCTACCTGAGATGACAGGGGCCATCCCTGTCGCATGAACACACCCGCGCACGGTTCCCGGGTGTGTTTTGTTATTAATGCTATGGTCACCACAAAAAACCCTCTCCCTCCCCACCTCATCCCCCTGGACGAGGCGGCGCGAAAGTGCAGACCCTGCCTCGTCGTAAAGAGGACTTGCCGGAGTGCCAGAGACACGCTCATTTGCGTGGGGTTCCAAATAGGTATTCATCATATATGGTAACATGCACGACGCACTGGCCGAGGTAGATTGTTCAGTGATTTTTTATAAGGCTCCCGATGAGTTGGTTTAGAGATTCAGGGCTTACGTAGAACCCTTGCAAGCGTTTTGCCTTGCTGCCCTGCGTCAGATAGAGCATGTCTCCCTTTCCTAACAAATTCTCGGCACCTGCTTGATCAAGAATGGTCATTGAATCGTGATGGGAGGGCAGGCGGAAGGCGATGCGGGCCGGCAGATTGATTTTCAGGGTGGGTGTAACGATGTCAGCGCTGGGGCGTTGCGTGGCGATGACTAGATGGATACCTACATTTCGCGCTCGTTGAGCCAGTCGCACCAGTTGCCGCTCGAACTCTTGCCGTCCCCTGCGGTCTAATACCTGCACCAGGTCGGCGTACTCATCAATGACCACGACGATGGGCCGCATCGGTGCGTTGGGGTGGTGGGCATTGTAGTCCAGGATGTCGCGGCGGCGAGCCTGGAGCAGTTGACGGGTGCGCGCATCCAACGTTTCGGTGGTCAGTTGCTCCAGGCAGGCAATGGCCTCTTCTGCTTCGATGACCACCTGCCCGCCTAACAAATGGGGCAGGCCCTCGAAGTAGACGAAATCGGTTTGTTTGGGGTCTACCAAAAGAAGCGAGAGCTCTTCAGGGCCGAATTGGTGGAGCAAAGCGACAATGAGGCTGTACAGGAATATGGTTTTTCCTGAGCCGGTGCTTCCTGCGACCAGCAAGTGCGGCAAGGTGCTCAGCTCTGCCGTGACCGTCTCTCCCGACGGCGTTTTGCCCACCAGGAAGGGTAAATGCCCAACATCGCCGGAGGGCAACTCGTTCAGCGCCTCGGTAATAGAGATAATTTGCGGTTCCGGTCGTGGCAGATCAATCCCCACGAAGGGTGTGCCCAACACATTATCCACCAGTGGAACGGCGGTCAGGGCCAACTCCCGCTGCAGGTCGGCAGCAATATTTTGCAGGCGGTTCAGTTTCTCTCCAGGGCGCAGGCGTACCTTGAAGCGCACCACGCTGGGGCCGATGTCCGCTTTGTCCGGCTCGATGGGATAGACGCGCAGGCCGTAGTCCCGCAGGACGCGGGCCAGTTGCTTTGCCTTTTCCTGCACCCATTTGGTCAATTCGTCATTTTCGATGGGTGCGGGTTCTGTTTCTGCTTTCGGTTCCGGTTCAATAAATGGAGCGGTTGGGGGTGGTTCGGTGCGGATTACTTCTGGTGGCGTCTCCACGGCAGGCGGAGTGACTGCCTCATCGTAGGCCGGCGACCAGGTTTCCTCCGGCGTTTCCAGCTTCCACTCGTTCACCAACGACTGCAGGTGATCACGCAGGCCGGCTCGCCCCGCGTAATGCAGCAGATGAGGAACAGTCGGAGCATCCGGGGCGACGATGTCCGCTTCTCGCTCTTCCATCTTTCTCGGAATGCCTGCTGAGCCATCGTAGCAGAAGACCCAGGCGTGACCGCTCATCTCCAGGGTAAAATCGCCCCTCGGCAGGCGACGGCGAAAGGCCTCCCACAGGTGCATCTGGCTCTGCTCCACGGCCAGGTTACCGACCACGGCCCGATATAGTTGGTCGTACCAGAACGGTGCATCCAGATGCGCCGCACCCGGCGTCCAGGCTGGAGCCAGCCTGTTGACTCCTTGTGCGACCTGTCGTTGGGCGTCGTCGGCTTCAGTCTTAAAGTTGGCTTCACCAACGCATTTGGTCTCGATGACTTCGATATGCAAAGGCAATTCACCGTTAGCCTCTGGCGGGATGGCGACGAAAAGCAAGTCGGGCACTCTGCCGTTGAACCAGTGGGCGAAGTCATCCAGGTAAATCCAGGCGGTCAGTGCGCCGGGGTGCTGTTCCAGGTAGCGACGCTGGGTCTGGTATTTGGCGACGACCATGCCAATCAGTTCGTTGAGGAACGCCCCCGGTCCGGCAGCCCGGAGCACGATGTCGCCGGAGACCTGCTTGGCCTCTTCGACCAGCTGTTGCGCAACCTGGCGGCGAAATTCATCTGGCGTCCCTGGAAGCAGAGTTTCCAGGTTGACGCTGAGACGACTTTCCACTATGTCCTGCACCCGCCGGGACGATGAAACCGTCAGGTTGTGCCGACGCTTGATACCCAAGCCCAGCGAGTAGCGGATGACCTGCACGGTCTCGGTGAAGGTGTCCTCCAGCAGAAAGCGGTCCACAATGGTGTCGTAACAGGCCACCCAGTTGAAGCGACGGTGCAGTTCGGCTAGTTCCCGTTCCCAGGGCTGGAGGGAAACTCGTTGCCGGAAAACGGCCTGCGCTTCCGGCGAAGCGGCCTTTCGCTCCTTGGCGGCCCATTGTGCCAGGTAGAAGTGGTGGAACAGGGCCGGTTGAGGCGGGGGTGTCAATTCGGTGGTGCGGCTGATCTCGCCGCGCTCGAAAGGCGTCTGTTGGGCGCGGTAGCGGGGAAGGTCGACGGTATGGTAAGCAGCAGCATCTGGTTTTATCTCGGCCTCGATGGTCTGTCCCTGCTCGGCCAGCACATCGGGCAAAATGACCAGGTCGGTGTCGCCCAGTTTGTTGAATAGTTCCTCGTAACTGCATTCCAGCACGCGCAGGCTGACCAGCGGGAAGTAGGCATTGGTAGGGCGTTCGATGAACTCTTCGTGAGCGTTCAGCCATTCGACCACCCGGCGGTACAGCGGCGCGCCCCGGTCGGTGCTGTGGATGATGAGGTATAGGTGCAGGTCCCAACACCGGCGGCGGGCCAGTTGGGCCAGTTGCTCCACCAGCAAGCCGGGCAAGGCGCCGTTGCGGCACTGGAGCAAATACACATCCAACCCATCACGGACAAAGGGATAGGTTTCCACATAGTCCTGCACCACGCGGGCCAGTTCGCGGGCCGCGATTTTGGCGGCCTCTTCCCCCTCGGCCTCGGAAACCAGCGTCGGGTCCAGGCCAAAGGCGACTGTCGCCTGCTCGGCCCGGCGGAACAATTCGTAGCCGCCCATCTCGTGGACGGGCAGGAAATACGCCGGACGGCGATCCCGACCGGGCAAGGCCAGCACCGCCGGGTAGCCCGCCGAGCCGTAGGTGACCTCCAGTTCCTGCCGGAAGCGGCGCTCGTCCACAACGGAAGCCGGATGGTCAGCGTCCAGCAAACGGGCGATGAGTTCATCAAAGGCGCGCACCCGCGCTCGCTGCCAGTAGAGTTTGATGGGGTGCAGGGCCGGCATCACTGCCCACTCGTCGAACGTTTCCAGCCCGACCATCCAGGCCTGCGTGAGCAATCGGTAGCCGTGCAACACCTCCTGCCCCTGCTGGAGATTGGCGATGGCGGTTTGCAGCAGCTCATCATAGGCGGTGAGGAAACCGTCCAGGGCGGTGGACAGGATGCCGTGCCTGACTGCATCGCTCACAAAACCGGCCCAGGCCTCCTCCAGCGCGGCGACGGCGTTTTCCAGGGCCGTGCGGGCTTCAGGGCGTGCACGCTGTTTAAGGACCTCGCGCATGGCTTCCCCCAAGTCGGTGAACTCGCGGTACCAGGCCCCCAGGCTGGCAACAGGGCGGCTGAGGTCCAGGTCGCCAATTTCGTCGGCATGGGGGCAGGTGTTGTAGATGGGGATAGATAGCCGGGGGGCGGTGGAGGCAAAGAGCGGGCCGCCTGTGTCCTGCGCGGCCAGCAGCCGGTCGGCCTCGGCGCGCAGGTGGGCGAATGTCGCCCCGCCCGGCCCTTCGGAGCGGTACTGCCAGGTCAGTTCCGCCCGGTCGAGTTCGACTTCACCCTCGCCATCAGTGCCGACAACTGTCACCCGGAAGGGCAGGTCCACCTTGACTTTTTGTTCCCGCTCGCCTTCCTCTTCATCAGCCTGATCAACCAGGTCGGCGTGCTGCTGAGCCAGTTCCCAGAGCGCGTCCAGTTTCCACTGCACATGGGGCATTCGCCCTTCAATACCGCCGTAGAGGGTGCGAAAGGCCAGCAATGCCTCGGCCTCTTTGGCTGTGATACGTTTCAGAGCGCGGTCGTCAAACTGGACGTGCAGCGATGCACCGGCAAGTCTCTCCTGTAGCGGAAGCAAGAGTTCCACGGCCAGGCTGGTGAGGCCGGCGATAAAGTCGGTGGTCTGGCGGCGTTTGACGCCCCGCAGACGGCGCAGTTGGTTGCGCAGTTTTTTCGGCAGGGCGTCCCCGTAATCTGTCAGCAATACTTCTAGCCCATCGTCCTCTGGCTGTTGGCCTTCGGCCAGGTTTTGCAGGGTGTACTGGACGGTCTCCGGCAGGTCGCCCGTCTCCAGACGCTGTTCTACCAGAGCCTCTCGCAAAGCTGTGCCCAGTTGCTGCATCTTTTCTGCGGCGGTCTTGCGGTGTCTCTTGTGCAGGACGGGCGATACCTCCCGCCAGTCTATCTGCAGGACGCGCAGCAGGTCATCCCGGTCGGTGAGCACCTCGTTGAGGAAGCGCTTCAACAGGCCGCGTTTTTCCTCGGAAGAAAGGCCACCGTATGGGCTGTCGTCATCGAATTCAGCCTCGTCCAGACGGCGCTCGTACTGGTTGCGCTGGTTGTCATCCAAAAGTTCCAGACCCAAGCGGGCGGCGCGGTACACGTCTTTCAGCAGGCGGTCGCCTTTGGGGGTGTTGAGGTGGTCGGCCAGTTCGCGACAGCGGAATAGGCCCAGGTGGGGGAGCGACTCGGCAATGGCTGTTTCTATCGTCGCGCCGGGGTTGTTGTACAGATGCGTGTCGAGCGCAGAGAGGAAGGCCACCAGGTCGCGCAGTTGAAGATGAAACAGATGACGGCGCAGGCGGGCCAGAAAGTTGGTGAGCACCTGAATTTGGTCAGCGGAGGGTTGGTAGTCAGTAAAGGCGGCCTGGATGAGATGGTTGAGGCCTTCCGTGGCGAGCAGGCTCTCGGTGACGGGGTAGATGTCCTTCAGGCTCTGGACGTCGGAGGTGCGCCGGTTGAAGATGAGCAGCAGGGCGTGGCCGGGCGGGACGTGGTTGCGATACCAGGTGGCCGATTTGCCCGCCTCGAGGGCGTAGGCCTCGTAGCCGGGGATGGGGGCGGTGGTGCGCACCCAGAGGGGGTGGCCGGCGAGGGTGTCGCCTTCGGCGTGGAGACGTTCCAGCAGGCCACTGTAGACTGCTTCATCAAAGCCGTCCAGACGGAAGAAGCGCCGGGCTTCGCCGCCGTGAAGTTGGTCGGCGAGGAAGGTGTGGAGGGCAGTAGAAATCACTTTATTTGTCATTGAGCCTTACCTCTCACCACTGCCGTGGCGTCTGAATACTCCACTGCCAGGCCGGCGTGCCTCATCTTTTCCAGCAGAGCCAGGTGGTTGCGGTCGTAGTATTCCACGTTGATGCGCTGGCGTTCCAGCAAACCCGCCTGTCGCGCCTCGACCGGTCCAACAACCAGGCCGTACCGCTCGTACAGACGGGCCAGGAACTCATCGTAGATCATCCCAGAGTCGGGTGGAACGTTTGCCAGGGTCAGCGCCTTGAGCAGGTTGTCGCCCAGGACAAAACGGGCACTCGTCCCTTTGCGTGGGGCAACGAAGCCCACCGACTTGGACAGTTTGCGGTGCACGCCCAGGAAATTCTTGCGGAAGTCTCGCAGCAGCAGGTCGGTCAGGGCCTCCGTGTATTCAGCGATAAACCCTTTTCGGTCCAGGGCGTCGGAAGAAATCCGTTCTACCAGGCGGTTGGCTCGATGTTCGAATTCGTTGCGTACCCGCTTGCTTAGACCACTCAGGTGAAAGGTGACTTGTGCTTCCGAGTCCAGGTGTCTGGCAAGGTCGCCATCGGCAACTCCGGCAGCCCAGGCCTCCACCTGCTGACGCACGTAGTCGCGGCCTTTCTGTACAATGCGTGCCTCCTGTTCGCTGAACAGGGCGGCAGAGACGTGACGGATGACGCCACCATCGGCCCCCTCCATCGCGTCGATCAGCAAGGCCAAACGACAGGCATCCCGGCAGGAACCATCCGCGTGGCGCGTTGATGTGGCATCTGGGTGGGCACGATGGTAAATGTAAAGAGTTAGATGGAAGCCCATCAGGTGGGCCAGCAGGTCCAGCGTTTCCAGGGGATCAAGGTCGGCCTGCAAAAAGGCGTCCACATCTTCGGCGATGAGCGCGTAGAACGGACAATCCGGGTCGGGAATCCAGCCCAGGCGACCGGTTTTATCGTGTCCGTTGTCGGAGACAGACTCCGTCTTCCAGGCCTGGTCGATGATCTGGGCCAGCAATCCCAGGGCCTGGTTATGTTCGTTCAGCAGCGACCACAATCGTTTGGCGATGCGTTGACGGCGGTTTGGGTGGTTTTCGGTGCCTGCCGAAAGCATCAGGTAATAGAGTTCGCCGCCGCGAGCGAAAAAGTTACGGGCGTCAAAGGCGATCTCGGCGTCCAGTATTGCAGGCGATGTCTCGGTGGGTACGCGGCGTCCCTTGTACTTGGTCGCCCCTTTGCGCAAGGCTTCCCAGAAAAGAAAGTTATGGTGCGCCGGAAAGAGGGATTTGGCAAACCAGGAGCGCTGTTCCTCGATGGCGGAGAAAGACCGCAGCAGGGAACGGGCCAGTTCCAGGCCGGATTGAGCGTCCCCGTCGTGAGTGTCTATCTGCTGTTTGAGGGCGGCCAGCAGTTGCTCACGAGCGGCTTCGTCATAGGGATGGCGAGTCTTTTCCCGCTCATCGTAAAAGACAAAGCGGCGCAGACCCAGGCGGGTGAAGCGGGTGTACGCCTGTTTTGCCGCGCCCTCTATCCCCTGGCCTAGCTCATAGTCGAAGCCGGCCAGGACGTTGAGAAACTCCAACAGGTATTCCATCCAATGCTGGCCAATGCGTAGGCGATGGCCCCAAATCCAGGCAGCCAGCGGATACCCGTCCCGGTCTATGTGTCCATAACGCTCCATAGAACCCTGCCTCACACTCGAATGTGCCCTTCCTCGTCCACCCACAGGGTGCGGAAGGTGTAGCGATTGCGGTCGGCGGCGAAAAAGTCGAGCCGGCCTTTTTCCTCTTCGACGGCAAAACGGGCCAAAAGGTCATCCTTGAGCTGGCGGATGGCCAGTTCGCATTCCTCGGCCAGGATGTTGGGAGTGCTGCCCCGTGCCCGACGCATCAGGTACTCGAAGTGCAGCAGGTACACCGTCCAGTGCACCCGTTCGGGGGATACGGGGGGATGGGGAGCAAATTCCAACTGCAAGGTCGTCATTTCGCAGTCAAAGGCTTCGGCTGAATGGGCATAGGGTCGAAGGGTGACCCCATCGGCGGGGATGCGCACGCGCACCAGCGGTACGGGTTGCTCCACGGCGTGGGCGTACTGGGAAGTGATGTAGAGGTAGTCGTCGTCGGTCAGGTAGAGATCGGAGAAGGCCCGGTTGAGGCCCAGGATGAGGTCGCGGCGGTAGCGATCGAGCAGCGCGTGGTCGCCCTGCACCAGGCGAAAGTAATCGGGCAGGAAGAGGAAGGGCACCAGGCGGTCGGCTTTTTCAACATTACGCCACTCGAAAAAGAGTTTGCGTCGGCAGTGGGGCAGCCAGTCCATCAGGGGATGTTCCTCATCCTTCTTAGGCGAGGCGCTACCACCGCGCAAATAGGCCATCCGTTCCTGGGCAAAGCGCTGACCACCCAAATCCAGTGCCGGGGCGAAGAGACGCTGATGTTCGGCCTGGGTTTGAGCGTCGTCTGGATTGCCATTGATGATGAAATCATCTATCTCAAAGATGGATGACCGGCCAACATTCAACCTTTGCAAATGGCGAATGACCACCGCCTTGCGCTGAAAAGTCTCGTCCGCGGTCTGCCCCCAGACGTTCTCGTAATAAACGTGCTGGTAGGCTTCCCATCCCAAACGGCGGCTGTGCTCCTGCACCTTCTCGCAGTCCAGCCCGCCGGTGAGCGTATAAGCCAGGTGGATGAGCATATCGCGGATGGTGACGTGCAGCTTCAGATGCTCCAGAATCTGGTAGAGCCGTTTTATCCGCCCGGCGACGTGCGCCTGGCGCAGTTTTTCGGCATTCCAGCGGATGGGACAGGCATCGAAGGCCGGGCAGGCCGTGCACGCTTCCCAGTGAACGGGGTCGGTCAGCCAGGCAAGCGCCTGGGGTACGTAGACAGACGTAGTGGCGTGGTTCAAGTTGAGCACAATCAAGCGGTCGTTGGCCAGGTCGGGTTCGTCCCGCAACTGGCGATCCACTTCCTGGTAGAGTTCATCCAACCGCTCGCGTTGCAGCACCGCTCGCAGGCGGCCCTCGTTGGCGGCGATGAGGAAGACAAAGCGGGGGTGCTCCTCCAACTGGTCCAGCGCTAACTCATACAGCAAATTGGCCGCCCGCTCTTCGTCCACCTCCGACAAGTCCTTGACTACCCGCAGTGTGAACCCGTCCCGCTCGATGGGCCAGTCCAAACGGTCGGCCCAGTCGGCCACGGGCTGGCCGGTGAAGACCTCGACGATGCGGCGGCAGAGGTAGGTTTTGCCGTCGCCGGCGTTGCCGGTGAGGATGACCGAGGGCGGCTGCTCGTGGCGGAAGAGCGCGCGCAGGAAGGATTCGGTGCGCGTCTCCAGCCGCAGCGGCTCCCCCGACGGCGGCGGGGCCTGGGTGATGAACTCGTCAAAGGCCGCCTCGTGGTCGGGAGAAGCGGTGGTGTAGCGGTTGAGGTAGGGGATGAAGGGGTTATGCGTATTGCGTGTTGCGTACTGCGCAATTCGTGATTCGTGCATTCGTGTCTCCTTTCGCGGACGGCCCTACGGCCACCAGCAGCCCACGTCCTGGATGGCGCGGAAGATGGAGGCAGCGGCCGAGGGGCGCTCGCTTTCCGGCACCAGGGCCAGGAAGGCCTGCAGGTTGATCTTGAGCCACATGCGGCTCATCACCGTCAGCCTTTCGGCCAGGGGTGTATCGCCGAAGAAGCGGCTGGCGTAATGGGCCTTGGCCGCTCCCGAGACGGGCAGCCAGCTGCCGCCCCAGTGCCAGCTCAGCAGCACATAGCCGATGGCGCCCAGGGCCGGGGGCAGGGTGAGCAGCGCGATCCGCCGCAGCGCCGCCCGGGGCGCCGTGCCTCTGGTTATCCGCCAGAGCACGGCCGCCCAGATGCCGATCGAGAAGATCACCGAATCCAGCCGCGTCCAGAAGTTGAGCGTGAGCAGCAGGCCGAGCAGCAGGAGCGCACCGCCCGCCGGCCTATGCAGGGTGCGCAGGGCCATGATGAGGGTGGCGGCGATGATCGTCAGGTGAAGCGGATATTCCATGCCCTGCAGGGTATTCCAGCGCTCCACCAGCACGCCGGCCAGAAGCAGCGCCAGCAGATCGCCGAAGGCCGCGGAAACGAGCATCCGGCCCAGATGGCGCAGCAGCAGCCCGGCGGCGAGGGAAAAGCCGAGGCCGAGGATCAGCACCGCGCGCATATAGGCGATGGGCCCCTCG
>JALXEW010000222.1 GCA_027069285.1 Ardenticatenia bacterium
GCGCTTCTGGAGAAAATGAACGCCACGATCCGCCATCGAGGCCCCGACGATGACGGATTCTACACAGACGGCGGCGTCGGGCTGGCAATGAGACGCCTGAGCATCATCGACCTCGAAACCGGCAGGAAACCCATATCCAACGAGAATAGCTCCATCTGGATCGTCTTCAACGGGGAAATATACAATTACCCGGAACTGCGCGACTATCTCATCGCAAAAGGCCACACATTCCGAACTAAGAGCGATACCGAGACCATCGTGCACCTCTACGAGGAATCGGGGCCGGACTGCATCCAAAAGCTAAACGGGATGTTCGCCTTCGCCCTGTGGGACTCCAAAGCACAGAGGCTGCTACTCGCCCGCGACCGCGCAGGGATAAAGCCACTTTATTACGCGATCACGCGCGACGGCCTGATATTCGGCAGCGAGATCAAAGCCATCCTTGAACACCCGTCCGTCTCCCGCCGGATCGATCCGGCGGCACTCGATGCCTACCTGACTTTCGAGCACGTCCCATCGCCCATGAGCATCTTCGCCGACATCCGCAAACTCCCACCGGGGCACATGTTGGTATGGCACGCCGGCGAGGCAAAAGCCTCCAGGTATTGGGATTGGAGCCTGGAGCGCGGGGAGAACGGCACCCGCAAGCCGGAATCCGAGTGGCTCTCGGAGTTCAACGGGCTATGGCGAGAAGTGATACGCGCCGAGATGATCTCCGATGTGCCGGTGGGGGTGCTGCTCAGCGGCGGGATCGATAGCAGCACGGTTGCGGCGGCGATGGTCGAAGTCGCCGGGGGAGCGGTACACAGCTTCTCGGTGGCTTTTGACGATCCATCGTTCGACGAGCGCCACTACGCCCGCCAGGTGGCCAACCACCTGGGCACCGAGCACCACGAGGCCGTCCTGACGCCTCAGATGGTGCAGGACATGATCTCGAAGATCGTCGAATGGCTTGACGAGCCGTTGGCGGATTCTTCCATAGTGCCAACGACACTCCTGGCGCAATTCGTCCGACAGCACGTCAAGGTGGCACTCGGCGGTGACGGCGGGGATGAGGTCTTCGCCGGCTATAGCACCCTTCAGGCACACCGCCTGATGCATTACTACCAGGCCCTCGTGCCGAGCTTCCTACATTCCGGCGTGATCAGGCCGATCGTGAAGCGGTTGCCGGTCTCCTTTGATAACATCAGCTTCGATTTCAAACTCAAGCGGTTCGTAAGCGGACGCGGGTTACCGATAGAAGTGCGCCACCATCAGTGGCTAGGCTCCTTCACGCCGGAGCAAAAGCAACGCCTGCTGAAGCCCGAATTCCGACGCACTGCCGAGCAAACATACGCGGTGGTGCGGGAGCATCTGGCCGCCTGCAAGGCACGCGAATGGCCCAACAAGGTGCTCTACCTGGACTTCAAAATGTACATGGAAGGCGACATCCTGCCAAAGGTAGACCGGGCCAGTATGGCGCATTCGCTGGAGGTGAGGGTGCCGTTCCTGAACGAGCGGGTGTTGAGTTTTGCCGAGCGGCTGCCACACGATATGAAACTACACGGCCTGACGACTAAATACCTGCTACGTCGGGCATCCGAGGGCATATTGCCGGATAACATCCTAGCACGCGGCAAGAAGGGCTTCAACATGCCGGTTGCCCGCTGGCTGGCCACCGACCTCCGCAAATGGGCCGACGAGCTACTATCGCCCGAACGCCTGAGTGCGGGGGGCTTTTTCGAGCCGGATGAAGTGCGCAGGCTGTGGGAGCTGCACCAGGCCCATAAAATGGACGCCCGCAAGTACCTCTGGACGCTACTCGTGTTCCAGATGTGGTGGGAAAAGTGGGCTGCCGGGGATGCAAAGGCAAATCCCACTCGACTACCGGCATAGCAGCGCGGGATGGACAACCTGGGTAAGGTGGTACGGCTGATCAAGAAACCGGGCCTCTCGCGCATCGCGGCAGCCATCAGCAAGGCACTGGCGCTATATACCCCATTTGTGCTCACGGCCAGGAAGCGGAGGTGACCAATGTCATCTGTTGAACACGTGAAGGAATTCTACGGCGAACACTGGGCGGAATACCCGCTGGATTTGCAAAAAGTCTTCCCACACCTGGAGAGGCTGTTCCCAGAGGGGGTGGAAGGGAAACGAGTGCTGGACGCAGGCAGCGGTAGCGGGATGGTGAGCATCGCATTCGCCAAGATGGGCGCCCAGGTCACCGCCGTGGACATCAGCCCAGGGTGCATAGAAAACGGGCGGAGGCGCGCAAAGGAAATGGGCGTGGACATCCGCTTCATCCAGGCGGACCTGACACAGCTCGACCTGGGCGAGCAGTTCGACATCATCTACTCATGGGGCGTGTTGCACCACACACCGGACGCCGAGAGGGCATTCTACCGGCTGGTGGATCACCTGGCACCAGGCGGGGTAATAGTGATAGCGGTCTACCTCAAGACGTGGCTATCGGGATTCTGGAATTTCTCGCGGGTCTTCTACCGCAATAGTCCCCCGTTCGTCAGAGCCGCGATCAGGGGAATGGGCACCGCGCTGGTCAAAGCCGTGGATGCCATACGCGGGAAACCCATCGAGACGCGCGGCAGCAGCATCCCGGAGCTGGTAAACGATTGGTTCGGGGTACCGCATCGCACGTTCCACACGTATGAGGAAGTGTTTGGTTGGTTTGAAAAACGTGGGCTATCGTATGAGCTGACCGACTCGGCCACAGGGCGCTTTCGCTCCACATCCAACTTCGAGGTTAAAGGCCGTAAGCCACCGGAGTGACCCATGTGCGGGATATGCGGGCTGCTCAACAAGGATGAGCCGGTAGACCGCGCGACATTACAGGCCATGTGCGACGCGATCCGGCATCGCGGCCCGGATGACGAGGGCTACTATGTGAACGGGCGCCTGGGACTGGGTATGCGGCGCCTGAGCATTATAGACCTCACAACCGGCAAGCAGCCCATATCCAACGAGGACGGTTCCATCTGGATCGTATTCAACGGCGAGATATACAACTACGTGGAGCTACGAGATGAGACGACGGCCTGGTGAAGGCCGATCGGATGAGTATGGCGCATTCGTTGGAGTTGCGCAGTCCGTTTCTGGATCACAGGCTGGTGGAATTCGTCGCCAGGTTGCCCGACCGCCACAAGGTGAGGATGATGAGCCGTAAGTACATACTGCGCAAGGCATTTGCCGACATGTTGCCGCCAAGTATACTCAGGTTACCCAAACGCGGATTCGAGATACCGGTCAGCACCTGGCTACGCGGGCCACTATACGAAACCGCCCGCGAGCTACTGCTGGACGACGGGTTGGCCCGGCGTGGCTACTTCCGCCCGGAGGCGATCGCGAGGCTACTGGCCGAGCACAGAAACGGACAGTTCGACCACGGGCGGAGATTGTGGGCACTGATGATCTTCGAGATGTGGCACCGGACTTTCGCCGATTAAGGACGGAGAAGACAGATGGTCGAAACCCCGTTCATATTGTTCGAGCTGGTCGTCTATGCCCTGACCGCCGCGTGCTTATGGCGTGCCCAAAAACAGGGCCTACATAGGGTAGTCGAGTTCCTCACCGGTGGCGTCTACGGCGTGATACTGGAGCTGGCCACTATGGCACAGCTCAACGGCTATCACTACGGCAGGTTCCTGATCATGATAGGGGATGCGCCGCTCGCGGTCGGCCTGGGCTGGGCCGTGATCATCTATAGCAGCATGGAGTTTTCCGAGCGCATCGAGATGCCGGATGTGGCAAGGCCGCTGGTCGACGCATTGCTGGCACTTAACATAGACCTGGCAATGGACGCCATCGCCATCCGGCTGGGGTTCTGGAACTGGCACATAGTATCGCTCCAGGATAATTGGCCCAAAGCCTGGTTTGGCGTCCCGTGGGGGAACTTTTGGGGCTGGTTCATAGTGGTATCATCGTTCTCGCTCTTGCTGAGGACGATGAGGGCATGGCGCGGTCGAAAGATCATCGAGTGGCTCTACCCGCCCCTGGCAATGTTCGGCTCGGTGCTGATCCTGATGGCCCTGGACGCGCTATACATGTACCAGCTGGTGGAAATAGGATTGGAAACGGCGGCGCCTATCGCGCTGATGTTGATCGGGCTGGCGATAACGCTGGCCCAAAAGCCCAGGTTGAGCCGAAGGGCGGTCGATCCTGTCGTGGCGGCGGTACCGCTGGCGTTCCACGCATATTTCATCCTGGCGGCGGCTCTCACCGGGATATTCGCACAGGTCCCGGCTTTGATCGCCGTCTCCGCGATCATGGCACTGATCGGGGCGGCAGTACACTTATGGCCGCTCTGGGCACCATCCACCGGGTCGTAACGCACCAAAAAGGCAGAGAGCGATATGTCCGATCCACTGAGCGGGAAAGTGCTGACCGAACACGTCCGGGCGTTGGCCGATGAGATCGGGCCGAGGCCTGCCGGCAGTCAAGCCGTCGAAAGGGCACGGACTTATGTGCGCGGCGCATTGCGCGGTCTGGGCATCACCGAGATCGAAGAACAACCGTTCCGGGCCTATAACTCGGTCTTCTACTCGCTTGCCGGCCCGGTCGGGACGGTGGCGCTGAGCAACCTCCTGGGCATCCTGGGGCCTGTTGGCGATCTAATGGGAGGGGCGCTCGCGGCAGCCGGAGCTTATGCCGGCTGGCGGGCACTCAGGCTATTACGCCATCCGCTCTCGTCCTGGGCGCCAACCGGGCCGGACGCGAATATCATAGCCCGCATCATGCCGTCCGGCAGGCTGGAGAGGCTGGCCGTGCTGTTGGGCCATCTGGATACGCATAAGTGCAGACACTCCCAGTCCCCACAACGTAAACACTCCCTTTCGACACTACTTGGGGCTAACCTGGGGCTGCTGATGCTCAACTCCGCCCTGCAACTATCAACGGCGCTGCTGCCAAGACGCTGGATGCACACACTGAGGATACTCTCGACCGTCGGGGTGCTGGGAGCCATCGGGATGCTGGTGGACGATGAGCGCGAGGGCTTTATAGACGGCGCCAACGATAACGCATCCGCAGCAGCAGTGCTCCTGGGCCTGGGGGCCGATCTGCAACAAAGGCCGTTGAAGCATACCGAGGTCTGGCTGGCCTTTACGGGAGCCGAGGAGGTCGGCTGTATCGGCGTGCAGGTGATGCTGGATAGGTACGGCGAACGGCTGCGCGACGCGACGTTCATAGACCTGGAGATGGTGGGGGCGGGGGACATCGTGTACGTGACCAGGCACGGGCTGACTCCACTCGCAGCCTACTACCCACATCCAGAAGCACTGGCACTGGCCGAAAAAGCCGCCAGGAAGCACCCGGAACTGGCCATCCGCCCGCACGATATGCCCTCAATCGTCGAGGAGGTATCGCCGCTTGTGCACCGGGGCTTCAAGGCAGTGCTTATAGCCGGTGCGGGCGACGACGGCTGGCTGGTCAACTGGCACCAGTACGCCGATAACTTCTCCAATATCGAGCCGGAATCGCTGGAAAGGGCAGCCCGATTCGCCAGGGCGATGCTGGACGAACTCGACAGGCAGTGAAAACTAAAGGCCGGACGCAACCGGCGCCCGGCCACAATATATACGCGGCCTGTGCCGCCCTCACAGTATGCCCAGGACCCCATCGGAAAGCTGCTCGTTCAGCCACTCACCCAAATACGGGTAGCGGTAGTCCTCGCCTGAGTAAACCTCGATGGCGGCGACCAATGCCAGCAGTCCTAACGCAATCGGCACCACCACCATTAACAGCGCGAACGCCAACGTCACCACCAACATAACCGGCAGCAGCAACAATCCAACCAGCACGAGCACCAGCAACGCGGAAACAACCCACCCGATGACCAGGGCCACCCCTCCGCCTACCAGCAACAGTAACCACCCGACCGTCGCCAGCACCTGTAACGCGAACGCCTGTAAGGCATGAAAAGTCACGAACGGGGAACGCTCGCGATAGGCGAAGTAGATCGCCAGCGGGACGAATACCAGTACCAATCCGGACAGGTTGCCGGTCAGCATCCCGACGATCAGGGTGAGGATCGTGCTGGCGTGCGCAAGGGATGCCCAAAGCCGTTCCTCCTGAGTGGCGGGGCCGTGGGAACCGGATGTGTTGCGTGTGTGCCCGCGCTCACCCCCCCGGACGGTATCCTCATCGCCCGGCAGCACCACACGCACTTGCACGTTGGCCCCATTTTCCTGCGCCCCATCTTCTTGACGAATCGTCTCGTCCGTCATTTCTCAACTCCTCACCATAGAAGCTGCTTTTTTCACTTCCGTATACGCCGGGGAGCAGGGGTTGGTTGCAAATGGGAGGCACTAACTACAAAGAAAAGGGGCGCCGACTCGGGCGCCCCAGTGATTTCCGACAATCGCCTTAGAATATGCCGGCGGTGTCTCCGATATTGGCCGCTAGGCCACCTTCTGAGCGGCGGTTGCGGCAACTTTTTCCTCGGCCACCTCGCGCTCTGCTGCCTCCGGGTAGATCGGCAGGAACTTGACCGCCAGGCTAAAGGCCATCAGCCAGTAGGCGACTATCCCGCCGGTCACCATCCACTCTATCGCGGTGGGGTTATAAGTGGCAACCGGGAATATATCCGCCACGCCAGGCGACCAATCCATCGGAATGACAGCGCCGGAAAGGGTCACATTCCAGCGCATGATCACCAAGCCGGCCACGGCAAGGATGCCGCCCACTATCAGCATCCCCTCGTCACGGCGGAGCGCCGGCCATAGGAAGATGATCGCCGGTATCAGGCCGCAGAGTAACACCTCGCCCCACCAGAAGGTCACGTCATACGGGGTGCTGGAGCTGAGGAGTGAGAACGCCTCGACGCGATCCGCCGGCAGATTATGGCCGTAGTAGGCGATCGAGGCCCAGTCCCATATCTTCAGGTACAGGTACGCCAGCATCGCGAACCCGGCCACCTGCGCCAACTCGCGGATCAGTTTGGGTGGCACCATGTGCTTACCGGCCAGGCGCCCGACGATTATCGTGACCGTCATAGTCAGCGCCAGTCCCCCAGCCGCAGCCGAAAGTATGAACAGGACCGACATGGTTGGCTTGAACCATATCGGCCTGCCGACCAGCACGCCATAAGTCGCGCCCAGCGATGACTGGTGCAAGAGCGAGAGGCCCAGGCCAAACACCGCCAACACCGGGGCGAATTTGTGGAGCGTGTGTCCCAGCTTCACCAGCCACTTGTGACGGGCCAGGAACGGCGCATCCAGCACTGTGGGCAACATCTCCAGGGTCAGCACCGAGGCGTATAGCAGCACGCACCAGGTGATCTCCCAGAGCAGCGAGTGCACATTCCAGAACACGACCGGATGCCAGAATCTATCCGGGCGCCCGATGTCCATCAGCAGGGCCAGCATGGCCGAGGTATACCCCAGGAAGCCGACCAAGACGGCAGCCCGCGCTATCGGCCTGTAGCGCTTCAGGCCCAGCAGGTAGACAAACGCCGAGAGTATGAAAGCGCCGCCACCCGATGCGATGGACGAGAGGTCAACCGTTATCCAAAGCCCCCAGGGCACCCGGTCGCTCAAGTCGGTCAGCACAAGGCCTTTCATCAAGACCTGTACCCCTGCATAAAGGCCGAAGGCCATCGGGATCAGCAGGAACCCTATCCACGCCGAAAACAACGGCGCCTCTTTGATGAAGTTAACGATGCGCTTCATGGATCAAGCCTCTCCTCACCGTCCGGCGGGATATAGTACACGCTCGGCTCGGTTCCCAGCTCCTCGCGCAACCTTATCGTAGGTCTGGAGGCGAGGATCTGCGAGACCGTGCTTTCCGGATCGTTGAGATCGCCAAAGAA
This sequence comes from Ardenticatenia bacterium, assembly GCA_027069285.1. Classification (GTDB taxonomy): domain Bacteria; phylum Chloroflexota; class Anaerolineae; order Aggregatilineales; family JALXEW01; genus JALXEW01. The sequence continues at coordinate 7,802 of JALXEW010000222.1, forward strand.
GCGTGCCTCCACCGGGCAGATATTGACGCACGCCGGTGTTGCCTCGCGATGCACGCCGGGGATCATGCCACGCTCCAGTCCGGCATCAATACGGTGCACGCAGAAGGTACACTTTTCCATCACCCCTCGCGGCCTGCGCTCGATCTCGGCCACGCCCCAGGTCGGCTCGTACGGGTTGACATCATCGCGAGCTTTCCAGTTGAAGTGCCTGGCGTCATAAGGGCAGGCAGCCTGGCAATATCGGCACCCGATGCAGACATCATAGTCCATCACGACGATGCCGTCCTCACGCACATACGTGGCGCCGACCGGACATACCATCACACAAGGTGCCTCCTGGCAGTGCATACAATTGCGCGTAAGGTGGAAAATATCGCCGGCAGCGGTACGGTCTATCACGTGCACATTCCAACGCATATCGTCGGGAACGTCGTTGACCGCCTGGCAGGCGTAGACGCAATATTCACAGCCGATGCACCTGCTCAGGTCTATGACCATGCCCCAATGATGTTCGCCGCGTTCGGTTTCGCTTCTGGTCGCGGGGCGTGGGGCCGGGATCAGGCTGCGCAGGAACGGGATCCGCCCGAAGATGGCCGCGATCGCGCCGACCAGGCCGGTCAGCCCCATGATGCCCAGGACGTCCCGGCGGGTCATCCCCGTAGCTTGCCCGGATTCGGTGTGTGTAGTCATGTCATCACCCCGCTATTTACCCTTGGATTTCCTGTCACCTTTACCCCGTCTTCCACCGGCGCGGAACAGCAGCCACGAAGCCACTAACCCAACAACCAGGCCGATCACACCACCCTGCACCATCTGCAATGAGGACGCCTCCTGGCTCCCCTCCAGGGCAGCGAGTTGGGCCTCCAGCTCGGCGATGCGGAGTTCGGCCTCATCCCCGGTTGGGGTCGGCGGCTCGATGGTGCCCTCCATGCCCTCAAGCTCCATCAGCTCATGGCAGCGCAGACATCCCCTGGTGGGCACCCTGAATTCGTGGCTTGTGGCCGCCAGCCCGGTGACCGGGATCGGCGCATCCGGGTCTTTATAGATATGGCAGTCCACGCACGCCAGGTTAGCGTTTATGTGGGACATGTGGGCGTAGTCGTTCATACGCTCCTCATGGCAGCTCAGGCAGGTTTCCTGCGAGTTCGTGAACCGGAGCGAGCGGCCATGCGAGGTATGGCAACTGACGCACTGGACTCCTTCGGCAGCGTGGGCGCTATCTGCCCACTCGCGATAGGTGACCTCATGGCATTCACCGCAGAGCTCGGAGCTATCATCCACCTCGACCGGCGCCGGGGGATGGTCTGCGGGGGTAACCCCGTGGCACGCCTCGCAGGTGACGTTCTCGGCCAGGTACTCACCGGTAGCCGGTTGGTAGCCGGTGGTGTGGCACGGGTAGCAGCCGGCAGGATCGGTCATATCCTGGAGGCGGTGCTGGAATTCCGAGTCGGTGAACGCGCGCGCGTGAGCGCTGCTTTCCCACTCCTCCTGAATATCTATATGGCACTCGCCGCAGCCGACCGGAGTGGGAGTCGGTGCGGGAGTTTCCTCATCGGCTCCGCCCTCCTGGGCCATTGCAATCGGAGTCTGCCACGCAGGGGCAAGCGCAAGCCCCAATGCAACGGCCATCAGGATAAGGGCAGACACCATGTAAATCGGTCTCGGTGCACGTTGGTTCATGCGGGAGCCTCCGTGAGAGTTTTGACGTTTACCCCTATACGGCCCTTTCCCTTTCGGCATCGGTCACGCGCAAAAGGGAATGGTTTTCGGGGGCAAAGACGAAATCCCAAAACGCGGTCAGCACGGCAGGGGCCGCACGACCGACATTTCGCCCTATGAATATCTCCTGTTTAAGCTCCAGGCCTCTTACCTTGACGGTGGCGATACGCCCGGCGTTGATGCACTCCCTGGCCGCCAGCGCGGATACGAACGCGGCGCCCATTCCCTCCCCCACCGCCATACGGATCGATTCGGAGCTTCCCAGTGTCATAACGGTTCGAAGCTGGTCTATGCTGATGCCCACCTCCACCAGCCCGGCCTCCACCACCTGGCGGGTGCCGGACCCGGGTTCGCGGAGTATGAAATTCTGACCCAGCAATTCCTCAGGCTCTATGTATTCCCTGGACGCCCAGGGATGGTCGGGGGGGATGATCAGGAGCACATCATCGCTGAAGAAGTGGCGAAATTCCACATCCTTGCACTGCATCCGCTGACTGGTGATCGTCGCGTGTACCGTGGCCTCTCGGAGCATTTGCAATCCGATCGGGCGGGTGACCACGTGACAGGTGACCTGCACATCCGGGTACCGTTCCCGGAATCTGGCTATCAAGCGTGGCAGGATGTATCTACCGGGGGTGGTAGTGCAAGCTATCCGCAAGTGGCCCACAACTTTGCCTTGCAGCGACGCTATGGCCTCTTCTATCCTGATGGCCATATTGAGCAGATCGCGTGCCAGTGGTACCAATGCCTCGCCTGCTTCGGATAGAGCTATCCGCCGCCCATTACGGTGGAAAAGCTCCATACCCAGTCGTCTTTCCAGCGACTGGATTTGCATACTGACCGCAGGTTGAGAAAGTTGCAATCGTCGTCCTGCTTCCGAGAAGTTCTCGGTCTCGGCAGCAGCGAGGAACACTCTCAACTCGTAAAGTTCCAACACAGCGTTTCCCTCACTCTCCCCGACGCCTTCGTTACAAATGTAACAATCCTTTATCACCAAAACAAGGGCTTATAGGCCTATAGCTATTCGATTTTATAATTGCAGCTGATAAGCAGTTTATATAAATCAAACATATAGAATCCCTTGTCTAGTATAAGCGAAATCTAGTATACTTTCATGTGAATGTGTTCACAAATCCTGGAGCAAGCCCCTGGGAGGCACTATGACCGTTAACCGATTCGGTGGGAAGCTGGCGCTGCTTGCAGGGGCGCTGGTTCTACTTCTGGGCGGTGCCCAAATAGCCGGTGCTTGGGAGGCGGAATCACCTCCACCACACTCCCTCTCCATCCCGGTCGCCGACGCCCCATCATCGCAATCCTCGCCAATCGTCGGCCTCATGCCGGACGCTCAGTCTCCGGCTGATGAGGATGAAAACTGCATCGCCTGCCACTCCGACGCCGAACGGCTTCAGGAGCTGGCGGTCGAAGAGGAAGAGGAAAATCTCTCATCGGGGCCTGGTTGAGGCGGGGAAACGCCTCCGTTGGAGGCCTGGGAACGGGTCTACATGGAAGACCCGGAAAGTTTCCTGGATACCGTCCATGGCCATGTCGGGTGCATCAACTGCCACGGCGGAACCAACTCGCCGGATATGGAAACAGCCCATGAGGGCATGGTGCGCGACCCGTCCGACGATAACTGCGAGACATGCCACCCCAACATCGGCCCATATCAGCACGATACCCTTCACTATAACCTGGCCGGTTACGATACCGACCTCTACGCCCGCGCAGGCCAGGAAAACGCCGAACTGATCGAACACATAGAGGAAATGCAGTGCGAAAGCTGCCATACCACCTGCGGGCAATGCCACGTCAGCAGGCCGGAAACTAACGACGGCGGCTTCCTGGAAGGCCATATGTTCGTCCGCACCCCGCCAATGCGCTACACATGCACAGGCTGTCACGGCTCCCGCATCCAGAACGAGTACAGCGGACGCAATGAGGGCTACCCCAGCGACGTGCACTACCGTAACCGCATGGGATGCAGCAGTTGCCATACCGGCGACGAGATGCACTTCACACCCGACGGCGTCGCACATCGCTACGACGGCGAACAGACGCCATCCTGCGAGAGCTGTCACGAGGAGGATGGCGTGGGCGTCGGCATCGAGATGCACGATCAGCACTGGGGGGATATGTCCTGCCAGGTATGCCACTCGGTGGCCTACACCAACTGCGTCGGATGTCACGTGTACGAAACCGACGACGGGCGCCCGTACTTCTCGGTTGACGACCACTTCATGGACTTCAGGATAGGCAGGAACCCCAGGCGTTCGCCCGAAAGGCCATACGCCTACGTCACGGTGCGCCACGTGCCGATAGCGCCGGATAGCTTCGCCTTCTACGGCCTGGACACCCTGCCCTACTACTCCGCGCTTGAGACGTGGCATTACGCCACACCCCACAACATCCAGCGCGTGGCCCCACAGGCCGAAAGTTGCGATAGCTGCCACGGTAACGAGGACATATTCCTGACAGAGGACGTCGTGGCGCCGGAAGAACGTGAGGCAAACGCCGACGTGATCGTCGAGGAAATCCCCTCGCTCGACCTCTTGCCGGAAGAATACCGCCAGGCCGAGGAACCGGCAGAGGCAGGCGAGGCCGAAGGAGCAGCAGAAGGCTCCGAAGATTGACCGTACCGGGGGCGCCTTAAAAGGCGCCCCATTAACCGAAAGCGTCAAACAACGACGCTCATCAGCATAGAATAAGCTTCCGAGGAGGTAACTTACCATGCTTAAGAAGTTCTTTGCATCGCTGGCAGTGCTCATGGCCCTGAGCCTTGCGGTTGGGTCGGTGCTACCGGCCCTGGCGGCTCCAGCTCGCCCCGTAGAGGTGCTCAAGGGTCAAGAGGGCGGCGACATTGAGGCCCAGGTTGCCGATATGCTCGCCAATATCCCCGAAGGTTGGGGCGTCATCCGTCCCCAAGGGCTGATGGACTTGCTTATCGAAGAGCCGCCCTTCCTGCTGGACGTGCGCCAACCTGAGGAGATCGAGGAAAACGGCTACATTGAGGGCGCGATCAACATCCCGCTGCGCGAACTGGCCCAGCACCTCGATCTGCTGCCCGCCGACCTGGATACCCCCATCGTAGTTTATTGCGGCACCGGCTTCCGCTCCGCCTACGCCATGACCGCATTGCAGGTACTCGGTTATACCGATGTGAAGAGCCTGGCAGGCGGTATGCGGGCCTGGAATGAAGAAGGCCTACCCGTCTCCACCGAGCCGATGCCGGAGCCGGAAGCCATAGGCCCCGCCGAAATTATGCCGGTTCTGGTCACCGCTGTTGACCAGGCACTCCAGAGCATCCCGGAAGGCTGGGGAGCCATCCGCCCGCAGGGACTGATGGACCTGCTTATCGAGGAGCCACCCTTCCTGCTGGACGTGCGTCAGCCTGAGGAACTGGCCGAGAACGGCTTGATCGAAGGCGCACTCAACATCCCGCTGCGCGAGCTGGTCGATAACCTCGATCAGCTGCCTGAGGACTTTGAAGCCCCTATCGTGATCTACTGTGGCAGTGGCCATCGCGGCAACATCGCGGCCCTGGTGCTACGCATCCTGGGCTACGAGAACGTCCAAAACCTGGCCGGTGGCTTCCGCGCCTGGGTTGAGGCCGAGATGCCTGTGGTGATGCCGGAGGCCGCGCAGTAGAGCGCGAACCGGATCATTCACCTCTGTGCCATGCTGAGGGGCCGACTTCACGGTCGGCCCCTCAAACTACCTCTCGGTGTAGACCCATAAGGTGGCGCCATCGGTAGCAAGCGCCAACGTCCCATGCCGATCGGTGCGGAAAAGCTCCACCCCGCTTAGCGCGTCCAAAACCCCCTCGTCCGGCAGCCCGGCCCGATTCCCGGCCCCCACGTTCAGCACTGCCACCTGTGGCGATACTGCGGCCAGGAGCTCCGGCGGATTGGCCGATGCCCTGCCGTATCCGGCCACCTGCATCACGGTGCCGGATATGTACCACCCGGCACGTAGCACCTCATCCACTGCATCGCGGCTCCAATCCGGCAGCAGCAGGAATGAGGCATCCCCATAGCTCAGCCGCAGCGCCAATGCATAGTCCGCCGGCTTAGAATCCTCACCGGGCAGCTCCTGGGGATGGATCACCGTGATCGTAACCCCATCGTCGAATCGTATCTCGTCCCCGGCCAGCAACGTCACCTGCCCGGCCCCTTCACGGGCAACGGCATCCTCGAAGGCCGCCCACGACGGGCTTTCGGAGCGCACACCGGATGTGCCGACAAGTTGTACCTCATACCCGGCAAGCACATCCGGCAGCGCCAACACCCGATCATCCCCCGGACCGGTCACAAGTACCAGGTCAACCCGCCGATTCCAGAACGGGATGGCGCCACCCAGCGCCGTCAGGGTGCGCGTGGGATAGCGACCGCCATCTATCAGCACATGCGCCCCGCCGGGAGTCTGGATCAGCACGGCATTGCCATCCCCAACATCCGGGAATCGCACCCAGAGCAGCCCATCCGGCCCGGTCATGGCCACCGCCCATAGCAGCGCGGCCACCACGGCCCCGGCG
>JALXEW010000223.1 GCA_027069285.1 Ardenticatenia bacterium
GAAGAATCTTTCGTTTCAATCCCGTCGGAGCGGGATTCTCGATTTCCACAGCTACCCCTGGGGGTATCAATACCTTTGTGGCCCCATCACTAAGTATCATACCCCATACCCATGCCGGTGTCAAGTCCATCACCCCCCACCCATGCCGTTTCCCCGAAAATGGCGAAGGACTCGAATCCCCCCAAAACCCCCGACTCCGTCGCCATTTTGGCCGAAAATGCGCCATATACGGCCCCAAAAAGGGCGAAAAACCTATACCTGTGGGGGGTACCCCCGACTCGATGGCGAAGGACTCGAAAAGGCCTGTACCCCCCGGTCTCCGTCGCCATTTCAGCCGACTACCAGAGCCGGAGGTGGTTCCCCGGTCACATCCGGTGGTCCCAGCACCTCTATATTCGCCACACATGAGGCACACAGCCGGTAGTACCGCACGCTGTCTGCTCTGGGCTTTGTCAGCCTGCGCACAATGCGTTTCAGGCGCATTTCCTCCTGCTCGTCGACCCAGCACTCGAAAACGCTGTATTGCACCGGGGTCCCAAAGTCCAGCAAAGCGTTGTGTACCCTGGTTCGTCTTCGATCGTTGGTGATGTCGTATACCACCAGAAGAAACTTTTTGTCCCCCATGGCGCCACTCCGAATGATCAACGCGCACGAAACGGCTTGTACCCATCGCTCTCTCCCAGGATCCGGTGAGCCGCCTTGCGTGCCTGTACCTCCAGGAGCTTGCGGTACGAGATGGAACGACCTAGCTCCCGTATCCTGATTTTAGATTCCAGTTTTTGCGTAAAGCGACTGAGAAAAACACGCAGGCCGCCGGGGGTCAACACCCACCCGTCATTGCCCCGGACGAAATGATGTGGGCGTAGGACACGGTGTGATAAGGTATCCAATACCATGGAGTCGACTATCGGTGATCGGAACTCCTCGATCAGGTCCAGGGCCAGGGCAGGACGCCCGTGCTTTTCCGCGTGGAAGAAGCCGAGATAGGGGTCCAGCCCCACGACTTCGAGTGCGGTCATCATGGCATACCCCAGGAATGTGTAACCCAGGCTCAGCAGGGCATTGACCGGGTCCTTCGGTGGGCGCCGGGTGCGTTTATCGAACTCCCATTCCGGTGGTAATGCTCGTCTGTAGATTCCGAAGTATAGCCTGGCTGCCAGACCCTCTATTCCCAGGAGCGTATCCGGTGATTCGGCGTTGGAAGCCCGCTTTATCGCGTCTCCCAGCAGGTCGAGGGTCTCGATTTCCTCGTGCCATCCACGATGTCGCACCAGGCGTCGGGCCAGGACTCTCTGATTGCGGATTTTGCCGGCCACAATATTCCTGGCCCATCCCAGGACGAATTCATCATCATCGTTGCGGTGATATTGGGCCTGGCGCAGTTTCAGGTTCGCCGAGACTGGCGGCACCAGACGCCCTAATAACCTGCCGGTGCGCGTGACCATCAGCAGGGAGATACCACGGCGTAGCAAGGCGTGCATGGCGGATGTAGTCACCCCGCTGCGCCCCACCAGGACGACCTGGGTCACCCAATTCAGGGGGACTCGCATGAGTATCTCGTCGTCCTTTACCACCGCCAGGCGGTGATATTCCTTCTCTACCCTCGCCCCGGGTTCTATTACGTAAAGAGTTGTCACTTCTTATCCATCATAATCAGGGCCATATTGGCCGAATAGCCAATCAACCTCATCGCCGCGCACCTGGATTCTCTTATCCCGCCACACATATCCGTAATCGTTCTCGTCGAACCACACCCCTACGAAGACCACCCCGTCCTCAAACGTGGTTAATCTCGTTTTGTCCGGTTCGTATCTGAGGCTCAGTTCGTCCAATACCCTTTCCACGTCATTGTAAGCCTGTTCGATCTTGGGTCGCGATTCGGCGAAAACCAGGAAGTCGTCGGCATATCTGACCATAAGATAACCGAAATCTATTACCCTGATGTCCAACCTGTGCAGGAAGACATTGGCCAGTAGTGGGGAAAGAGGTGATCCCATGGGGATACCACGTGCCTCTTCCGGAGAGACTCTGGCCACCTTCAGCCAACTTCTTATCAGATTCATCAGAGACCGATCCGGTAAATCATCATGCAGGAAGCTTATCAGTAGCTCGTGGTCCACCTGGTTGAAGAAATCGTCAATATCGGCATCCAGAATATGTTCATAGCCATTGGCTCTCAGCAGCAGTATGCGTTGGACGGCATCTCTCAATCCACGTCCCGGTCGGTAGCCAAAGCTGCAATCCATGAATCGGGGTTCAAAGATCGGATACAGCACCTGAAGAACCGCTCGTTGTAGTACTCGATCGGTCACCGTTGGTATGCGCAATACCCGCCATTCACCGCGCTTCTTTTTGGGGATGAGGCGCCGACGCAGCTTGGCCGGCTTGTAATTGCCGGATAGAACCTGCTGTGCCAGGTTGTGGAGACGTTCCTCGGCGTTGCGCCGCCAACGTCGAATCGATACCCCGTCAACCCCGGCCATGCCCCGATTCTCGGCCACCGCCTTCCAGGCCGTACGGAGGTTGGATATAGATACCGCTTTTTTAAGCAGGGATGTTCTCCTACGTTTTCTCCCCATGGTCCGCCCGAATGGGGATGGTCATCCCCATGCCCTGGGTGGTTTTGGCACCGCTGCCACAGTAGAAGGCGTAACGCGCCAACGCCCAGAGTTGCGCTCTGAGGTCGCGAGGGCATCGGCTCAGGTTCAGGGTGTAGGTGCCGACACACCCTATGTGCAGACGCCGTATACCGTAACGCATCGGCACGGTCTTTAACTCGAATGCCGCCACACCAACCGTCTGCCGCGCCATCTCCGGCAGGTCGTCGCGGATGCGCAGGGCCTCCGGGGCGAATGCGTTCCACCTCCGCAGCCACGATCTGACCAGGCTATCCGGCAGCGGGAACGGGAGATATATCGGGTGCCCGTCCGGTGTGGAGCCACTGTTGAAGCTCACCGGGGTGATGAATTCCACGGATATGCGGGATGGGACGCCGACATGGGCCAGCTGCGCGTAGGTTTTCGACCCGGCCCAGGGATGCATACCGGCCTGCAGCCACGCCAGGACCTCCCATCTGACGGCTGCCAGTTCCACAAGCGGGGGCAATGCGCCGAGCCAGCCTTCCAGTGCTTCGGGATGCGCATCGTCAAGCCATGTCACCCGGAACCACGCCAACTGCCCGCGCTCAACCCGTGTCCGGCCCCGTTCTGGACGCGGAAGCCCCATCATGGGGGAGATGGAGAACGGCGCGGGCGTCGTCGCATGGATGCGGTCGGCATCTTCCGGCGGCAGGTACTCGAACCACAGCCCGTGGACTGCGCGACCGGTCTGACCGTTCAGGATGCCGGCTTCTGCGGCTCGTAACCGGATAAGCACCGCTTCAGGCACTCTTCCAAATCCCTGTATTCCGCAGACGCTTTTGCCGATTTCGGCGGCGGGTTCTTATCCATGTCGATCATTATCAGGCGCTCCCGATGGCCGATCCTGAGCAGTCCCAGCTCCGGCCCTTCCCCCATCAGGTCGCAGTTGAGCCATCCGAACGGGCTTATCAGGCCTTTAAGGAATACGCCCATGTCCTCCGGCACGTCCAGGATCATCTTCATCTTGCCGGGCGAGATGGGCTTTTCCAGGACTTTTTTCCCGTCCTTCCATATCTCCACGCGCCATCCACCGTATCGGCGTAGCTCCCACCATCTGGAGATCGTCTGGGCGACGAGCACGCCCGCAATGACTATGACGATCTCCTGGAGCAGCGACTCGAGTATGAAATCCAACAGGTCTCCAGGCGACGGCATCACATGGTTCCCCCGGCCCCGATGGCCAACCAGAATCTCATTTGGCGCCGCCGAGCATTTTCACCCCTGCACCGGTGCCGATGCGGGTTGCGCCTGCCTCGATCATGGCGAGCGCATCCTCATATGTGCGGATGCCGCCCGCCGCCTTGACTCCCATCTCCGGGCCGACCGTCCGGCGGATCGGTGCGACGTCTCCCATCGTGGCGCCATCCGGCCTGAACCCGGTCGAGGTCTTGACGAAGTCCGCTTTGCGTCCCCATTGCGTTCAGTTTACAATCGGTGAGATTATAATATCAGGATATGCCGGTGGCAACCGCCCTGGCAACTGGGGGACACAACTGGTGACGAGAAAAAAACGGAGGATGCCCTTGATCGGGCGCCCGGCGTCAAAATGGCGAACGAGTCGGGGGGGTACGGGCCTTTTCGAGTCCTTCGCCATCGAGTCGGGGGTACCCCCCACAGGTATAGGTTTTTCGCCCTTTTTGGGGCCGTATATGGC
>JALXEW010000224.1 GCA_027069285.1 Ardenticatenia bacterium
TCTTCAGCCCGGCGATCTCTCCCCGCATGCCTTCGCGCACGGACAAGCCTGCGGCATCGTCCGCCGCGCGATTGACCCGCAAACCCGACGACAGGCGTTCCAGCTCCTTGCTGAGCATCCTGTTGTTGGCGTTCAGGTGCCGCCTGGCATCGATGGCGGCGATATTGTTGTTCACTCTGAGCGGCATGTAGTCGAACCTCCTTGTTTAGCTTTCGCTTGTGGCATCCATGCCTGTTTTCCCCGCCCTGTTCCCCAACAGGGCTATGTCCACCTTAACCCGCGCCCTGGCATCCGCATACCCGGAGACCGGAGCACGTACCGCAAACGGAGTAACGTTGCTGATGCGTAATGGGACGGGAAGGCCGGTGGATGTGACGGTGATGGCGGTAGATCACAGGACTAAGGTGATGGCCCTGCGGGACGCCTACCCGCGCCTGGAGCATGAGAGTTTCGAGGAGGAAAGGCGCCGCCGTATCGAGGCGGCCTTGCAACTGGCGCGCCTCGGAGCCGATCCGCCGCCGAACGTCGATTGGGACATAGTGATGGGGATGCTCGCACGCGCGACCGGGGCGCAGACTGCGTTGCTTTTCCGGCGCCACGGCAACGCCATGAGGCGCATGGGGGCCTGCCGACCGGATCCCAGGTTCCCGGTGACGCTACAGGATGGCGAGTATGTGATGCCGGATGTGCCGAGGTTATGGTCTGTGGGCCATCCGCCGGATAACATCCTGACTGAGATGGCAGCCGGACTTGGGATGGGACGACTGGCCGAATACCCGGTGGAAGGCGGCAATGGCCTGATCGTCGTGGGTTATACATCGCGCGATGCGTTCGATTACGATGAGGCCTACCTCCATGTAACGGCGCTGCATGTAGACTCCATGCTCAGGCACATGCGGTCGACGGCGGCCATCGAGGAACTTTCGGCCCGGTTGCACCGGGTAAAGGCCATGATAGAGGCGGTGCTGACGGGAGCCACGTGCGGCCTGGTCGTGACCGATGAGCACCTGAACGTGGTGATGGTCAACAGGACAGCCGGGGATATGCTGGGATACCCCGTAAGCACGCTACTGGGCCGTCGGATCGAGGACGCACTGGAGTTGCCCGGCAGCCTGGCAGAGGTGGTCAGGTACGTACATGCGAATGGAACCACCAGCCAGGCCCAGGAGACGAGGTTGATCCGCCGCGATGGGGAAAAGTTGCCGGTCTGGCTGGTGGTGGTGCCGGTTGGGGACGGTCGCCCGGCGTCCGGGGTGGTGCTCGGATTCGAGGACAGGCGCCGGGTGTTGGAATTCGAGGCGGAACGGCAACAATTGGATAATCTGGCGCTGCTGGGCCAGATGATCGCCGTGCTCGCCCATGAGATACGCACTCCCCTAACGACCGTCTACTCGATTTTGCAGCTCCTCGACGCCAGCGCTGCCGATACCAATGAGGAAACCCGCCACAGGATCAGACTCGCCCTGGGCGGCGCCCGAAGGCTGCGAGAGCTGGTGGACAAGATATTGCACCGCGTCCGCGAGAACCGCCCGGAGAAGCGCCCGACCGATATTGTGGCCCTGGTGCGCTCTATAATAGAGCGTTGGAAGCCACGCTTAGACCGCTCCGGGGTTGAAATCCAATGGCCCGATGACGAGAAGCTCCCGCCGGTTCTGGTTGACGCGGGACAATTCGAGCAAGTTATGAACAATCTGATCGCGAACGCCATCCAGGCGATGGAGGGCCAGGCCACAAAAGTCCTGGCCGTGAAAATCTCAAAGGCCAGGCCAGGGGGCAATAGCTACGACGGCCCCGCCGTGGAAATACAGGTGGCCGATAGCGGGCCGGGTATGTCCGACGAGGTGAAGGCCAATCTATTCAAGCCGTTCTTCACCACCAAGCGCACCGGCACCGGCCTGGGCCTGAACATAGCCAGACGCATAATACGCGACCACGGCGGCGACATCAAAGTGGATAGCTGGCAGGAAGCCGGGACTATTTTCACCATCACGCTGCCGGCAGCAGGGACTCCTGCACGTGACCCGGAGGTGGCCGATGACGATGACGGTACTGGTAGCCGATGACGATCTGCCATTGAATGAGGTGCTTTGCGACGTCCTCAGCTCAGCGGGATATGAGGTGCTCAAAAGCACCACGCTCGAGGAAACCCGCCATGTCCTGGAACGCCAGGAGGTGGATGTGGTACTTCTGGATAAGGCATTCCCCGATGGGAATGGGTTGACTCTGCTCGGAGAGCTACAGAAGCATGAGGACGCCCCCCAAGTGATCGTGATCACCAGTTACGGAGAGGTGGAAAGCGCCGTGGCGGCGATGAAGATGGGGGCATGGGATTTCATCACCAAGCCGTTCGAGAATGAGGCCTTATTACTACAGATCGAGAAGGCGGGACAGGCATTGGCAACCCGCCGGGAACTGGCAAGGCTCCGCAAAGAGGTCCGCCGTAGCATGGACGAGTGGATAGTGGGCAAGTCACCCACCATGCGGAAGCTGACGGCGGACGCGGAACGGGTGGCGCCAACCAATGCCGGAGTGCTCATCACCGGCGAAAACGGCACCGGCAAGGATGTGCTGGCCCGCCTCATCCACAACATCAGCCACCGGGCCGATGGGCCGTTCGTGCCGATCAACTGCGCCACCTTAGGCGATCTGCTGGAAAGTGAGATATTCGGGCACGAAAAGGGTGCCTTCACCGGCGCCGACCGGCTGAAGAAGGGACTGGCAGAAGTGGCAGATGGGGGTACACTCTTCCTGGACGAGGTTACTTCGATGAGGGCGGATGTACAGGCCAAATTGCTCCGCTTCCTGGAATCACGCACATTCAGGCGTGTGGGCGGCGTCAAGGACATAAAAGTGGATGTGCGGGTGATCGCGGCCACCAATCAGGACATACGGAAGCTGGTATCCGAGGGAAGCTTCCGCCAGGACCTGTACTTCCGTCTGGCAGTTGTATCCTTGCACGTGCCGCCGTTGCGCGAGCGCCGCGAGGACATCCCGCTCTTCGTAGCGCAGTTCATTAACCGATTCAGCAGGGAGATGGGCAAGATAATCGAGGATGTGAGTCCCACGGCACTGGAGGCGCTGATGGCATACGATTGGCCCGGCAATATCAGGGAATTGCGCAATGCCATCGAGCGGGCAGTGCTCTTTTGCGATGGGCCGATCATCGAGCTGGCCCATCTCCCGGCAGAGATCGCAGACGCAAGGTGACCGACGCCATGACCGATAATCTCCAGCCAAGCGCCAGGCATTGTTTCGTCTGTGGGGTCGAAAACCCCGCAGGTCTCCATATCCGCTTCTTCAACACAGAAAACGGAGAGGTTCGCGCCACATATACCCCTCCTGAGCACTTCGTCGGCTATCCGGGTATACTTCACGGCGGCATCATCGCCACGATCCTGGACGAAACGATGGGACGAGCGGCTATGGTCGAGGACCCAAATCGCTTTATGTTCACAGGCAAGATAGAGATAAAGTACGTCAAACCCGTCCCAATCGGCGAGCAAATCACCGTCACGGCCAGGCTCACGAAGGATCGAGGCCGTGTGGCGCACGCATCCGGCGAGTTGAAGCTCGCAGATGGCTCGGTGGCGGCCACGGCCACCTGTACGCTGGTCGAGGTACCGCCGGAAATCATAGAGCAGATGGACGAGGAAGAGGTAGCCGGCTGGAAAGTGTACCCAATGGAATGAGGTGGCCCTATGCTGTTAAACACACGAGAATACCATAAGCCAACAACCGTGAAGGACGCCCTATCACTCCTGGCGCGGCCCGGCATCTTCACCGTTCCGCTTTATAGCAGTGCTGCCCTGATCGCGAGTCCGCTGGCATCTAAAGTCGAGGCAGTGGTGGATCTGGAGGCGCTGGGCCTGGATAAGATCGAGCGCAAGGGAAATGCCATCCACCTCGGCTCAACGGTCACGCTTCAGCGGCTGGTGGATGAGCTGGGAGAGATCGGCGGCGGCATCCTGGCACAGGGAGCCAAACGGGAAGCCCCCTGGAATATGCGCACCAAGCTCACCGTAGGCTCAACCGTGGTCTTCGGGGAATGGTTCTCCCCGCTGCTGACCGTGTTACTCGCGATGGACGCGGCGGTGATCTTCAACGGCGGATCGGATGCCGTGCCCCTGAACGACGTGCTCGCCCGCGAGGACGCAGCGCCGAATGCGCCACGGTTGATCACCACACTTGTGCTGCCAAACGTGGATGCGAAAGGCAAGTACGCCTACCATCAGGTGGGCCGCACCCCGGCAGATGCTCCCATAGTCTGCGCCGTGGCATCCGG
>JALXEW010000225.1 GCA_027069285.1 Ardenticatenia bacterium
GCTGGTCACGGAGGGGGTGCAAACCACGTGCGGCTCCCGCATCCTGGAAGGTTTCATCCCGCCGTATACCGCTACTTCGGTGCGGAAGTTGTTGGATGCCGGGGCGGTGATGCTCGGCAAGACCAACACCGACGAGTTCGCAATGGGGTCTTCCACCGAGAATTCGGCCTATTTTGTGACGCATAACCCGTGGGATTTCGAGCGGGTTCCGGGCGGGTCGAGCGGGGGAAGTGCGGCAGCTGTGGCCGCCGGCATGGCAATAGGGGCGCTGGGTACCGATACCGGTGGTAGTGTGCGCCAACCTGCGGCACTCTGCGGCGTGGTGGGTATCAAGCCAACTTACGGGCGGGTCTCGCGGTACGGCCTGGTAGCATTCGCTTCGTCGCTGGATCAGGTGGGGGCGTTCGGGCGCACGGTGGAGGATTGCGCGATATTGCTCACGGCCATCGCCGGCCACGATCCGATGGACTCGACCTCGCTGGACGCGCCGGTGCCGGATTATGCTAAGGCTCTGAAGCCCGATCTGCAAGGTGTCAGGGTCGGCGTGCCGAGGGAGTTCTTCGTCAAAGGGATACAGCCGGAGGTCGAGGAGGCGGTCAGGGAGGCAATAGATGCGATGGGCGGGCTGGGCGCCGAGGTGGTGGAGATCAGCCTGCCACATACCGAGTACGCGCTACCGGTCTACTATCTGATCGCGCCGGCTGAGGCCAGCGCTAACCTGGCCCGCTATGACGGGGTTCGGTACGGCTACCGGGATAAGCAGGAGGGGCTGTGGGCCACGTATAAGGCGACACGCGGCAATGGGTTCGGCCCGGAGGTGAAGCGGCGCATCATGTTGGGGACTTATGCGCTTTCGGCAGGGTACTACGATGCGTACTATCTGAAGGCCCAGAAGGTGCGGACTCTGATCAAGCGCGATTATGATACGGCGTTTGAGGATGTGGATGTGATCGTGTGCCCCACCAGTCCGACGACGGCATTCCGCATAGGCGAGAAGGTGGAAGACCCGCTGCAGATGTATCTTTCGGATGTTTTCACGCTTTCGGCGAATCTGGCGGGGATATGCGGTATATCGCTGCCCTGCGGGTTCGACTCCGAGGGGATGCCGATAGGGCTACAGGTGATGGGGCCGGCGCTGGGCGAGGAGAAGGTTCTGCACGTGGCCTACGCTTATGAGCAGGCAACCGATTGGCACACCCGCAGGCCACCGCTGGATACTCCAACCAAGCCTTGAAAAAGCAGCCACGGTCTTGAACTGCTTTGTGGCACTCAAGGTGCCTGGTATGGTACATTTGTTCCAAAGGTTTCGTTGGAGGATGTGTCCCGATGGGCAGGCGCAGGCTTATCGCATTTGGCTGGTACGGGGGGAAATACAGTCACCTTGATTGGCTATTGCCGCTGCTGCCACAGTCCACTCATTATTGTGAGCCGTTCGGGGGATCGGCAGCCGTCCTGCTGAATAGAGAACCATCACCGGTGGAAACTTACAACGATATAGACGGCGAAGTTGTAAATTTCTTCCGGGTGCTGCGCGAGCAGAAGGAAGCTTTGATCGAAGCAATCGCCTTGACGCCATTCTCTCGCGAGGAGTTCGAAAGGGCAATATCAGAGCCGACTGAAGATCTTCCGGACCTGGAGAGAGCTAGGCGCTTTTACGTGAGGGCCAGGCAAGTGAGAACAGGCCTGGCGCAAACCGCAAGCAACGGCAGATGGGCCCACTGCCGCCTCACCAGTCGGGCGGGTATGGCCGGTGCCGTATCAAGGTGGCTGGGAGCTGTAGAAGCTCTGCCGGAGATAGCCATGCGGCTCTTGCGCGTTCAAATTGAACACGATGATGCTATCAATGTCATAAAGCGTTATGATAGCCCGGAAACGTTATTTTACTGCGACCCACCATACCCCCATGAGGCCAGGGGAGATAGTAACGCATATAGGTACGAGATGACGGATGAAGACCACGTGAGACTCGCTCAAGTGCTCAACAGCGTGGAAGGTAAAGTGGCCATATCCGGCTATCACTGTGAGCTGATGGACGAGTTATACAAGGGGTGGAAGGTGCACGAGGCCCCGCCAAAGAAGACGCATTCGGTCAAGACGGAGAGGGTAGAGGTTTTGTGGACTAATTACTAGCGATAAGGTGTGCCCTCGATGTCTTCGGAATTCATATCCAGGTGTGAGGACTACCTTAATCGAAGATGGGCAGAGGTGCTCAAAGAAATAGAAGCCAAGATGGATCGGGCACGGGCAAATCATATATCCGAGATCCTGTTCATCGCAGGGACAGGCAAGCCGCCCGCAGATGAGCGAAAGATAGCCAGATATGTTGAGGCTGAGTTCGTAAGTGGGCATAACATATATATAGCCGACTTTTTCGACTTCGCCTCCGGCATATTGATTTTACTCGGTGAAAGCGGTCGCATAGAGTTCCTGGATAAGATAGGAAGGGAGCTGGACAGAGGCAACGCCAGCATTACACATAGGAAGGCCTGGGCCAGGCTGCTAAGGCAAGTGTAGTTGGACAAAAGGCTCCGATTAATGACAGGCACCGAATCTATACCCGCTCATGTGATGGGTTTTATCAACTTGAATAAGCCGCCGGGGCCTACATCACACGATGTGGTGGCATGGGTGCGCCGGGGAACGGGGGTGCGGCGCGTGGGCCACGCAGGTACGCTCGACCCGATGGCGTCAGGGGTGCTGGTGCTGGGCCTGGGGCCGGCAACCAGGTTGCTTGAGTATCTTGCCGGCTCGGCCAAGCGTTATCTCGCCAGGGTGCGCCTGGGGGTCGAGACGGATACTTATGATGCCGAGGGCCGTATCACCGCCGAAAGGCCTTTTGAGCACGTAGGGCGTGCCGATGTGGAGCAGGCGATGGAGGCATTCCGGGGCGAGATCGAGCAGGTGCCGCCGATGTATTCGGCGCTCAAGCGCGGGGGTAAGCCGCTTTACAGGCTGGCACGCGCCGGGCAGGAGGTGAAACTCGAGCCGCGCCCGGTGACGATCTATTCGCTGGAGCTGGTCGGTTGGGAGCCGCCCTTTGTGATCCTGGATGTGGAATGCTCACCCGGCACGTATATCCGCAGCCTGGCACACGATCTGGGCAGGGCGTTGGGATGCGGGGCACATCTGGCCGGCCTGGTGAGGACGGCCAGCGGGGACTTCCGACTGGATGATGCGATCCGGTGGGCGGAGTTCGAGGCGGCGATGCGGGACGGTAGCTGGCCCGATCTCCTGATCTCGCCGGGCAGGGCGTTGGCTTTTATGCCAAAGGTCACTCTGGGGCCTGATGATGTGGGCCGCGTGGCACATGGTCAGGCGATCAAGGCACGGGAGTTCCCGTCCGAGAGGGTGCGTGCCCACGACGAGGAGGGGCATTTGGTGGCCATCCTGGAGGCAGACCCAGAATCGGGGGTATGGCGCCCCAGGAAGGTGTTCCCGCCGCGCAGGTAGGGTTCCAAGCAAATTAAGCCCACCCATAAAGTGGGCTTTTTGTCAGCTACTCCGAACGTTATGGGGTATCCGGCACTTTGGTGAGGGTCAATTGATGTAGGGCTGCGCCTGGTGCTGGATGATCATTGCTTCGGAGTCGCTCAGGCTGACTTCCCCCATGAAGTAGAGTACGTCGGTGGTGGCGTCGTATTGGTATCGGCGCCTCACCCAACCTTTGGATGGGTCCCGGAATACGACGCTGAACATCACTATGTTTTCGCCGACGTCAAATGTCTCGCTCTGGAGCCATACAGGTGCGTGTGACTTAAGTACCGGGATGACTTTATGATCACGTCGCCGCCTGAGCATGGTACTATCCTGGGTGGCGGATGCAGACATATCATTCCCCCCTCTAATGAACGGCAATCGGAACCTCACTCCGGCCTCAGGAGATGGCGGCCAGGCCGCATCCAATTACCCATTATACCACATAATTGCCACTCCCGCCCCACTTAAACCCCAAAAATCGCGGGGTTTACAGCCACATCAAGCCGGATTCTTCGGAGGATTGACGGGCAGGGCACTTGACAGAGCCATAGGAGCAAAATATGCAGCAATCACCCGGCTTTGGCTTTATGATGGCCCCGCAGGACGGGCATTCGTAGAGATGAACGCAGGCATCGGTCGGCATTGTCTCTTCCGACTCGAAGCCGCATTCCGGGCACCTGACAACCGAACGCAAGATCATGTCCGCATCCCCATCTGGCCGGATGGTCTCACCCTGTCCTTCCAGGGTATCATATGGCCGGCCACGGCGCAACAGTACCAAAGCCCCAAAATGCGAATGGGCGTGACCACGCGCCCTGTGACGCTCACGAAGGCGGCAACCAGGTCGAGTTGAGGGTGTTACTGTTTGTGAAATCAGATGGGCCTAGCAACGGTGTGAGGACGCAGGGTGTGACTGTGAACGATGATGTGTTGTTTTCCAGCAGGCCGTTTGTACCACATACGCCTTTCGGCAATCCGATAGCCAGGGCCAGTGCCTCGCTGAAGCCGGAGCAGTTGGCCCCGATTCGGAGGGTGGCTCTTTTCGCCGAGGCATTTTTGCCCAAGTTGGACGGGGTTTCCAAGACGGCGTTGTTCGTTTTGCAGCATCTGCAGGAAACCGGCAGGGATGTGATCGTGTTCGCGCCGGATAATGCCCCGCCATTTGTCGGGCCATCCCAGGTGATCAGGGTGCCGTCATTCGGGGTGCCGGTTTATCCGGAATCGCGGGTGGCGACGCCAAGCCCTATGGTGATGAGTATTGTGCGGGATTTTAAGCCGGATCTGATCCATCTCTTCAGCCCGATCAGTGTCAGTATCGCCGGGATGCTGGCCGGACGAACTATGAGGATACCGGTGGTGGCGAATTATCAGACCGATCTGCCGGGATATGCCTCACAGTATGGGATGGATTTTATGGAATGGCCGCTAAGGGAGCTTTTGCGGCTGATCCATGTCAATTCGCATCTGACCCTGGCGCCTTCAACCGCTACGCTGCGCCAGCTGCACGAATGGGGGTTCCCCAGGCTGCGGCTTTGGGGGCGCGGGGCCGATTGTGATATGTTCAACCCGGCCAAGCGCAGTGAGGAATGGCGCAAGCGGCTGCTGGCCGGACGTGATCCGGATAGGCTGCTCTGTCTTTATGTGGGACGGCTGGCACATGAGAAGCATTTGGAATGCCTGCACGGGGTGGCGAAGTTGCCGGGGGTCGCGTTAACCATTGTAGGCGATGGGGCCTTGCGTAGGGAGATCGAGGAGCTTTATTCCGATACCGATACGGTGTTCACGGGGTATCTGATCGGCGAGGACCTGGCAAGGGCTTATGCGTCGGCGGATATTTTCGCTTTTCCGGGCACGAATGAGACTTTCGGGCAGGTGGTGCTGGAAGCACTGGCTTCGGGGTTGCCGGTGGTGGCGGCAGCGGCAGGCGGGGTGACGGATATGGTCATCGAGGGGGAAACCGGTATACTTTGCGAGCCGAGGAATGAAGAGGATTTCACACGGGCGGTGGCCCTCCTCCGGGACGATCCGGAGCTGCGCAGGAGGCTGGCGGAAGGGGCACGGAGATTCGCCGAGGGGAGGCCGTGGTCGGTGATCATGGCGCAATTGGAGGATTACTACAAGGAAGCTATTGAGATCAACGAGTATCTGCTGGAGCATGGTACCTGGCCACCGGACGAGGAGTTTTCGAGATGAGACGTTCAGCCGGAGGTGAGAAGGTGGGCAGCCAAACCCTGGCCCTGATCGCACACGATGGGAAGAAGGCGGATATGGTCGCATTCGCGATAGATAATAAAGATCGATTGAGTAAGTTTCACCTGGTGGCGACCGGAACGACCGGGAAGTTGCTGCACGAGAAGGCCGGACTTGAGGTCGAACGTGTGCTTTCGGGTCCGCAGGGAGGCGATGCCCAGATCGCGGCTATGGTGGCCGAAGGACGTGTGTTCGCGGTCATTTTCTTTGTAGACCCCCTGGGAAAGCATCCCCATGACCCGGATATTCAGACGCTGCTGCGCATTTGTAATGTGCATAACGTTCCCCTGGCAACTAATCCGGCCACGGCGGATTTGATCATTTCGCAGCGGAAGATATAGCTTTGCCCCAAATTCATCGCCCGTTTGGCCGAGACCTGTGAGCTTTCCAGGATGGCCGGGGATCGGGATTTCCGGCGAGTCCGCCCCGGGCCGAACGGCCACCTGTGGGTTCCGGTTGACGGGCAGGCGATCCCACGCTATAATCTAACTGAAAAATTTTTTCACTAACCCAACCGGGTAGGGCACTCATGGATGATCGAGAGGAAAGCTTGCTGGACTCGCTAAAGGCCCACGGGTACCGCCTGACCAAGCCACGCCAGGCGGTGATCCGTGCCCTGGCAACGGCGGTCAAGCCGATGACGGTGGCCGATATACACGCCGAGGGGCGCCGATATTGCGCCGAGTTGGGCCTGGTGACCGTGTACCGCACGGTCGAGATGCTGCTGGCACTGGGCCAGTTACATATCGTGCACCTGGATGCCGAGCGACATGGTTATGCTCTGGCATCGCCCGGCCATGTGCACCATCTGGTGTGCTCACGCTGTCGCCGGATCATAGAGGTAACCGGCTGCACGCTGGATGGGTTCCTGGATGATCTGGCCGAGCGCACCGGCTACAGGATCACCGGGCACCGGTTGGAGATAGCGGGGATATGCCCGGAATGCCGGGCAAAATTCGAGTCGTAACGTCTGCACCAGATGATATGCCGGTCACAGGAGGTTGAGGATGTTCAGGGGTGGCTTGTGGCTGATGATGATCGCCGTGGCGATTTCGGCGTCCGGGCCGATCTATGCGACGGCCCAGGCTGATGAGGATTCGCTCGATATTGTGACTACTTCGAATATCCTGGCGGATGTGGCCGCGAATGTCGCCGGCGAGGCCGGCAATGTGCACGCTCTGTTGCCGGTGGGGGCGAATCCGCACGCTTTTGAGTTAACTGCGCGGGATATTGCGGCGGTGGCGGATGCGGATGTGATCTTCACGGTCGGCATGGAGTTCGACCGGTATCTCTATGATATGGTGGCCGATGCCGGGACGGATGCGCCGATCGTGGTGGCTTCGAGGTGTGTGCCGATTCTGCCGTTCGGCATTATGGAGGCCGCGACTATGGGCATGGGGGGCGTCCCGGCGGAGGTGCCCAGGGTGGCCGATGCCGAATCGCTCCCGCCGTGCCCTGAGGTCTCCTGGCCGGATGGCTATGACCCGGATGAAGACCCCCTGATCCTGGGACGGCTGCAGGAGGTGGATTGCGACGCTCTGGCCGAATCCGGCACCGGATGCGATCCGCACGTCTGGATGGACCCGCGTAATGTGGCGTTCTGGGCGCTGGAGATGGCCGAGGCCCTTTCGAGGCTGGAGCCGGATAGGGCGGGGGTTTATGAGGCTAATGCGGAAAGTTATGTGGCCGAGCTGGAGGAGTTGGATTCGTGGATACGGGCCGAGGTCGAGATAATCCCGCCGGAGAACCGATTGCTGGTGACCAATCATATGGCCTACGGTTATCTGGCACATGCTTATGGCTTCTCGGTCGCCGGGGTTGTGATCCCAGGCGGGGATGAGTTATCGGAACCGTCGGCGGCGGAGTTGGCCGCGCTGATCGATACCGTCCGGGAGTTGGGGATTCCGGCGGTCTTCGCCGAGACGATCATCAGCACGAATCTGGCAGATGCGGTCGCGGCGGAGACGGGTGCCGAGGTGTACCGCCTGTACTCCGGGTCGCTGAGCGAGCCGGATGGGCCGGCGCCGACATATATCGATATGATGCGCTATAACACGGAGACTATAGTCGAGGGCCTGAGCAGGTGGGGACGACCGTGATGGGGTAGTCACCCCGCCGGCGAGGACGATGATGTACCGGGATGGAGTCAGGGTGGCGCTCGGAGGTATATATGGGCAGTGAATCGGGGTTGGCCGGAGGCCGGGAATGTACGGCCCTCGTTGTGGAGGGTTTGTCGGCAGGTTATGAGGGCGCGCGTAACGCGGTCAGGAATGTGTCGTTCGAGGTGGGCTGCGGGGAGCGGGTGGCGGTCTTGGGGCCGAATGGCGCGGGGAAGAGCACGTTGTTTAAGGCTATTGTCGGCCTGATCCCGCACCACACCGGCCACATTTCGATCCACGGCGAGGATTGCCGCACCAGCCATACGATGGTCGGATATGTGCCGCAGTACGAGGAGATAGACTGGCGCTTCCCGGTGACGGTGCGGGATGTGGTGATGATGGGGAAGTTGCGGCAGCTTGGATGGCTCCGATGGCCCGGCAGGCGCCATTGGGACGAGGTTGACGAGATATTGGCCCGCGTTGGGATGTTGGATTTCAAGGACAGGCAGATAGGACAGCTCAGCGGCGGGCAGAAGCGGCGGGTGTTTATCGCACGCGCCCTGGCCCAGGATGTGGATATTTTGTTGCTGGATGAGCCTTTCAGCGGGGTGGATGCGGCGGCAGAGCAGGAGATCATGGACGTGCTGGAGCAGCTGCGGCAAGACGGGGTGACGGTTCTGCTGGCGACGCATAATCTGGGGATGGCGGCCACCGAGTTTGACCGGTTGCTCATTCTCAACGGGCAGGTGATAGCTTATGGGCCGCCGGAGGAGGTTTTCACGCCGGATGTGCTGGCAGAGACGTTCGGCGGGAGGGTGACTTTGTGGCATGAGGACAGGCAGGTTTTGATGTTGAGCGATGATGCCTGTTGCGCGGGCGAGATCGGAGGTGCGAAATGAGCGCGGGCGATGTGATCGAGTTGCTGGTTGAGCCTTTGCGCTATTCGTTCATACTGCGCGGCCTGGCGGCGTCGGTGCTGGTGGGGGTGGTGAGCGCGGTTGTGGGGTCTTTTGTGGTGGTGCGCGGGATGGCGTTTTTCGGCGATGCCCTGGCGCATAGTATCCTGCCCGGCGTGGCGGCTGCATATCTGGTGGGCGGGCCGGATGGGCCGTTATTTTGGGGTGGCCTGGCCGCCGGGGTGGCAACTGCGCTTGGGATCGGGTGGCTGACGCGCGGTGATCACATTAAAGAGGATACTGCTATCGGGGTGGTGTTCGCCGGGACGTTCGCGCTGGGGATCGCGATAATTTCGACCGTTCGGAGTTATAGTGCCGATCTGATGCATATCCTCTTCGGTAATGTGCTGGGGGTGGGCGATGATGATCTGAGGCTGATGGTCGCGTTCGGCGGACTGGTCGTGATCGCGGTGGTGCTGCTTTATAAGGAGTTGCTGGTGGTCTCGTTCGATCCGGCCCTGGCGCATTCGCTCAGGCTGCCGGTGGATGCGCTGAGGTTGCTGCTTTTGGTGCTGATCGCGATCACGATTGTGGCGTCGTTGCAGACGGTGGGTGTGGCGCTGATGGTGGCGATGTTGGTAACTCCGGCGGCGACGGCGTATCTCTTCGTCAGGCGGTTGCACCATATGATGATGTTGGCTGCGGTGATCGGGGCTTTCTCCAGCGCGGTGGGGCTATATCTATCTTACTACGTTGCGGTGGCATCCGGGGCGGCTATTGTGCTGGTGGCGACCGGTATTTTCGTGCTGGCGTTTCTCTTTGCGCCCGGACGGGGACGGGTTTGGGCGCTGGTTGGGAGGCGCAGGTTGGGGCGCGATCCCGATCGGGCGTGAACGTTATCCGCCGGGATGTATTTCGGGGCGGCCATCGGTGGCCGCCCCGGTTTTTACGTGGTCTTCGGAAGTCGGGGAGTTATTCCTCCGGCTCGATGCTGGCAAGTTGGATACGGGTGTCGGATAGGCGCGATCTGATGATCTCGACGATCTTGGATAGCATCAGGTAGCCGAAGTCGTGATCCATTTCGAACATCGCCCGCATTCCGGGGCCGTCTATGGCGACGGCTTTGACGTCGGAATTCGCGCGGACGTAGGCGGTGTATTTATACGGCGGCACCACTGCCGACCATCCGACTATTTGCCCGGCGGTGATCGGTGTGACTTTGCTCAGCTCATCCTCACCGTCGGTTCGGACCATGACGCAGACATCGCCTTCGAGGATCAGGTAGAGGGTATCGGCGTCCTCTCCCTCGCGGATCAGGAATTCGTCTTTGGCGAATTCGGCCTCTTCGGAGATCATTGCCAGGCTTTTCAGCTCGGTATCGCTAAGGCCTCCGAAGAATGGGTAACGGCGCAATAGCTCTGGCGAAATCATCGCAAGCTCTCCTTCAATATGAATCGGGTAAGGCGCTCAGGAGGCGTAACCGGCTGCCGACCGGATGCGAAGTTTAAGGCAGGCCAACGGGAGAATGCGATGAGAGCCAGGAAAGTGCCAGCTTGGTAGCTTTTGGTATGGCGGCGGCAACCGGCGGAGTGCAATTCTCGCCGAATGTCAGCACGTCCACCGCCTCTACGGCTATTATATGTACGTTCTCATCGGCTGGCAAGGGTGCCCCAAGCCGCCTGCCCACTGCGAGCGCGGTCGGGAGGTTGGTATCGTGGGCCGAGGATGTGTTGAGGGTACCCGGCAGCCGGTCCAGGCCCAGCTCGTAGACCGCGCCGGGGATGCCGCCGGGCGTCATAATGGCATCTATTATGACGACGCGCTCGTAGCCGATCATGGCTTCCATGAGCTGCAGCCCGCCGACCGATGCTTCGATCACGTCTACGCCGGAGTCGGGATCGAGCAGGGCCGATACCCGGCGCGCTATGTGTACTCCCACGCCGTCGTCGGTCAGTATTGGGTTGCCCAGTCCGATCACGAGTGTTTTCATGGTCATTCCCCGTGCGTCGATGGTAACACCCGCCCGCCTGAGCGTACCACAAAAGGGGCCGCCCACAAGAAGGCGGCCCCGATCCTCTCTCACGTTTCCCACACAGGCTCCGTCAGTCCACGTACTGGCTCAGGCGCTCGACCAGGTTGCCTTTGGAGTCGTAGATGGAGACTTCAAGTGGCATCCGGCCAGGTAGTGAGTGTGTGGCGCACGATAGGCATGGGTCATACGAGCGGAAGGCCATTTCGATGCGGTTGAGCAGTCCGTTGGTGATGACGGTGCCTTTTTTGATCAGCGATTGGGCTGCTTTTTTGATCGTCATGGCGATGGGTGCGTTGTTGTTGGTGGTTCCGACGATCAGGTTCACGCGGGTGAGGATGCCGTTTTCGTCGGTGATGTAGTGGTGGGTCAGGGTGCCACGTGGCGCTTCGACGATGCCGATGCCTTCGGTTGGCGTTTCGGTGGGGATGTTGCGGATGTCCGGGCTTGCCACTTCCGGGTCTTGGGCCAGTTCCAGCATCCGTTCGGCTGCGTAGAGTAATTCGATCAGGCGTGCCCAGTGGCAGGCCAGGGTGTGATGCACCGGCTTGCCGCCCAGGGTTTCGTAGAATTTCTCGTAGGCTTCCTGGGCCTTTGGAGTTGCCATACCGTCGGCGGCATTCAGGCGTGAAAGCGGGGTCGCGCAGTAGATGCCGCTATCCTCGCCGTCGACGAAGCCCTTCCACCCTTTCTTCTTGAGGTAGGGGAACTTCAGGTATGACCAGGGTTCGACGTGCTCGGCGACGTGTTCGGTGTACTCGTGGGGTCCGTATTTGCAGAATTCTTTGCCGTTGGGGTCGACCACCCGGACTTTGCCATCGTAGAAGTTGACGTGGTTGTTCTCGTCGACCAGGCCCATGTAGTGGAGCCGGAGGGTGTAGGCGTCGCCGGTGATCATTTCCACGTAGTCGGAGTTCTTCAGCACGATCTGGTCAAAGGCTTCGAGCGATTTGAGGCCGAATTCGACGTTTTTCTGTGCGATCTTGATGATCTCCTGGCGTTCTTCCTCGGTGATGCGCTTGCTCATGCCGCCCGGCAGGGCGCAAACCGGGTGGATGACGCGCCCGCCGATCATTTTGATGACTTCGTGGTTGCGCTTGCGGCAGTCGATCACTTCGGAGCCGAATTCCAGCCCGACTTTTGCCACGACGCCCAATATGTTACGCTCGGCAGGTGGGGCGTCGGGGCCGACGATGAAGTCCGGGCCGCCCAGGGCGTAGAAGTGGGTGGTGTGATCGGTGACGTAGAACGCCATGTAGAAAAGCTCGCGCAGTTTTTTGGCTGCCGGTGGCGGTTCCACGTGGAAGAGGTCGTCGAGTGCTTTGGCAGATGCCATGTGGTGCGCCTCCGGGCAGACGCCGCAGATGCGGTTGGTGATGCGCGGCATTTCCTCGGCAGGCCGCCCGATGCTGAATACTTCGAATCCTCGCAATTCCGGCACCTGGAAGAAGCAATCGGCTACGTTCCCTTCGTCATCCAGGAAGATCGTTATCTTGCCGTGCCCCTCAAGGCGGGTTATGGGGTCAATTGTGATCTTCTGCATGGCCGTCTCCTCCTCAGCCTTCCCGCTTCAGGTTGGTGCGATGCAGGAATGAGTGGGGCAGGCTGAATCTGTAGAAGTAGCCCGCCGGGTCGGGAAGTGTATCCAGGATGGCGTCCGCCTCTTCCTCGGTCATAGCGTCCAGGACCGAGCCGATGGCGCCGATCAGGCGGGCGCCGGCATCTTTGACGCCCTCGTTGGGGCCGTAGCAGCCACGGCAACCCATGTTCGCCTGCGGACATAGTGCGCCACATCCGCTCCGGGTGGCGATCCCGGCGCAGAAGAGTCCCTGGTCGAGCAGGCAGATTTCGGGGTCTGGCTCGATCTCGTATGGGCGATAGAAGCGGGTGATCTTCTTCTCGCTCCGTTTGCGCGGGCATTCGTCGCAGACTGTGGTGTTGTTGCCGATGACCGATCCGCGCGGGGGGAGTTTGTTTTCGACGATCGCCTGGACTGCCGCGAGTGTCCATTGGGCTTCCGGTGGGCATCCTGGGATGTAGTAGTCCACTTCCACGACCTGATCCAGGGTTTTGACAGTATTCCAGAATTCAGGCAGTTCCAGTTCGCCGGCGGGCGTCTCGGTTTTCAGCTGTGGCTCGGTGCCATTGGGGTTATCGTTGCTGGGCGCCTCGTGGTATATCCACTTTAACATCTCCTCGCGCGTGGTGAAGTTGGCCAGTCCGGGAATGCACCCCTCGTGGGAGCAGGAGCCGTAGGCCACCATCACCTGGGATTTGCGGCGGAGGAGATGGGCCATTTCGGCGTTTTCGTCGTTGCGGATGGCGCCGTTGAAGAGGCAAACGGTGATCTCGCCATCGGCCATTTTGCGCACGTCTTCGTATTTGAAGTCCATGGCGCACGGCCAGAACACGATGTCGAACGCCTCGGCCACGTCCAGGATTTTCTCGTGAATGGCCAGGACCGAGATCTCGCAACCGCCACATGAGGCCGCCCAGTAAAGTGCCAGTTTGGGTTTATCGCTCATCACTCGGCCTCCTCTCGCTCGGCGAGCTCTTTGGCGTGGGCTATTCTATCTTCCATGTCTTTGATGTTATCGGGCCAGTGCAATGGGCCAAGTTCTTTAAGCCGGTCTGCCATCTTCTGGACGGTTTCGGCAAAGAGCGCACCTTCTGCTGCGGACGCCCAATGCAGCTGAACCCGGTCGTCTTCCAGGCCCATCTGGCGCAGCACGCGCTTTAGCAGTCGGACACGGCGGAGTGCTTTATAGTTGCCCTCGTGATAGTGGCACTCGCCCGGATGGCAGCCCATGATCAGGACGCCATCCGCCCCGCTCTGGAGCGCGTGCAGTACGAATGCCGGGTCCAGGCGACCGCTGCACATGATGCGTATATCGCGCAGGGATGCCGGGTAGCCCAGGCGGGAGATGCCGGCCAGGTCTGCCGCGCGATAGGAGCACCAGTTGCACAGGAACCCGACGATCACGGGTTGGAATTTTCCGTTTTCACTCATCATTACCCTCCTGTGCTATGCCCGGACCTCTAGTTCTTCCCGAACGTCCCAGAGCAGGCCGTCAATTTCGGCCATGACCTGCTCGTAGGTGAAGTGGGCGCCGGTGATCACCTGGCTTGGGCAGGCGGCCACGCAGGTGCCGCAACCGTGACATAGCGC
>JALXEW010000226.1 GCA_027069285.1 Ardenticatenia bacterium
GAGAAGGCGGCATTGGCAGCGGCAGGCAGCAGAGATGAGGATGATGAGTACGTGCCGCCACAGCCCGCAGTGAGGGGCTACAGGCCGGTTGGGGCGTCTGCTGGCGGGAACGTCGGTAGCCGTGCGAGCGTGACCAGGACGGTACGCGGCAATGGGAACGGCGGGTACAGGCCGGGCGGATACTCCCAGACCGGGTACCGCCGGAGCTACGGCAGGCCCAACGGTGGCTACTCCGCCAGGCCGGCCTACGCCCAGCAGCGCATCGAGTACACCGACCTGGTGGAATAGCCGGCCCGACCTGCCGGGTGCCCATTCGCGAGTGCCGGGGCACCCGGCTTGTACTATTCTGAATATATCCCCTTGAGGCACAGGTTCTGCTTTGGCAAACCCCAGTATTTCTTACCTCCTGTAGTCACTAGTAAGCTGGCTGCGTTAAGTTATATAGTGAATAATATATTTCTATGAGGTCATCGTTCATGAGTTTCAAATGCTTAGATATGACACCTTATAATGTTCTTGTTGATTACGTCGCATCTTGCTATAATCTCATGGAGCTCGCTTGTATGTTTTGGAGGATCATTCATGGTGAAGCCATTGGTATTTATCTCCTATAGCAACAAGGATTATGATCCAAGCAAGGATAGCGAGGAAAGAGAAGGGATAAACGAAAAAGCCGAGTTTTTTAAGAAGTTACTTGATAAACTCGATGAAAATGGGTTTGATGGCTGGTTGGCGCCTGAGAAGATAGAGCCTGGCAAGCTATGGAGAGAGGAATTGGATAATGCCATATTGAAGGCCCACGCGCTGCTGGTCATTATGAGTCCTAACGCTCGAGGCTCCGAGTATGTCAATTATGAGTGGGCTTTCGCGCTGGGAGCCGGAGTGCCGGTAGCGCCAGTTATAATTGAAAAGACTGACCTGCACCCGGCCCTGGAGCGCTTGCAATACTTTGATTTCACAGCGGAAAAAAAGCCGTGGGATAAACTGATAAAGTGGGTTAAGGAAGAAAAAGAGATAAGATTTGTTTTACTGAAGCGACACCCACTGGTTGAAGAGATAATCCGACACCTTAGTAAGGTAAGGGAGCCGAGCGAAGATGATAAGAAATGGGTAATTGAATCATTAAGCAGGATGGAGGGAGCCGGTATGGACGAATTGTTGAAGGATATACTTGTAAAGCCTCATCATTTGCACGAAGCAAGGCAATATGCGGCCATGAGGTTGGCGGAAGAGCTGGAAACCGATGAACTCATTGAGCTTGAATGCTTGGATGCAGTGTTCAAAACCCTGAAAGCAGCTTTATATGGCGCTAAGGCTCATACCAGAGAAAGAGCCACTGTTCTCCTGGGGAAGTTATTATGTACCTCGAAAGATGAGGATTTTGGCGATAAAGTGGAACATGTCATAGTTGATGCATTACAAGATAAACGGAGCAAGCGTGTCAGACGCGCGGCGGCCAGAGTGCTAGGTGAGTGCGGCAGCCTATCAGTGGTGCCTCATTTAGCGGACGCTCTGCGCGATAAAGCTGAGGTGGTACGAGCTGAAGCGGCCAAGTCAATTGGTATGATACGTCCAGATGCCTCTACCGATGGATACACTAAAGCGGAGTTTAGATTGCTGAGTCTGTTAGATAATGATGATAGCGATATTGTCAGGGAGGAAGCCGCACGAGCACTTGGTAAACTAAGATCTCGAAGAGCAGTAAGAAGTCTAAGTAGAAAATGGAGAGATCCGAATAAGAATGTAAGGGACGCTGCCTATGAAGCGTTATTGAAAATAGGAACCAGCGAGGCCGAGGCAGCAGCGCGAGCTTTCCGTGACTATTAGGAAATATCTTCTGAGATGTGTATTGATATGTGTAACCGGTCACGCTCGTCATACGTATAAAGCGCGAAGAGCGGCGGATCGTCCGGTGCCATGCCCAGCACTGCGGGCAGCAACGTGAATAAATCCTCTGCCAGCTTCACCTCGGTCACGCGGGCGCGCGGCACCCATTCCAGAGTCCCCTCCTCCGAATCGCGCACCCGACGGGACTTTGACTCGGCGGTGAAGACGAACATGACGATGCCGAGTTTCGGGTTTCCCCCGTCTATGTGCACGATCGCGCGGAGCCTGGGCGAGTGAATATCCAGGCCGGTTTCCTCGCGCACCTCGCGTCTCATCGATGCCAATATATCCTCGCCCGGCTCCACGTGGCCGCCAACGCCGTTATAGAACCCGGGCATGACCTTTTTATGGGCGGCCCGGCGCATCAGGAGCACATCATCGCCGTTGAGCACAAAGCAGAGCGTGCGGGGCACCATCAGATAGCGCCCCGCAGCCGATTCCAATCCTTGATCCTTTACGCCCATCAGTCTGCCAGATCGCTGACGTCTTCCTCATCGGCGGTGGCGCCGAAATCCTCCGGCTTCTTCGGCATCTCGACCACCTTCACATGCTTTTGCACCATCTCGCGGGTGTTGACCACATTAAGTTCCTCGAACAGGAAGCCGAACCTATCCTCCCATGCCGCGCGGAACTCGCCCCGCAACGATTCCGGCAGGCCCCACAGCTCGTGTTTGAACGGCCCAAGTGCCCGCTTGCGTTCCTTGTAGTAGAACTGCTGATCGGTTTGATCCGGCTTGCGATTGGCGGCGAAGTGCTCGTCAAGATAGGCGTACATCTCATCGCGCAGATCGGTTGGGAAGTGCTCATGATCGAAGAGGATATTCTGGAACCCGGTTGCCAGGTGTACCTCGCACGCCGTGGATTCGGCGAACTTGTGGAATGCCTCCGGCGGGAGGGTACTGGCGCCGTGCTGAACCGCGCCTGCCATCCCGTACTCGCGTGCCACCACCGAGAGTCGCCTGAGCGTATCGAAATCCACCTTCACCATCGCAATTGAGCCATCCGGCAGCACGACTCCGCCGTGGCTGGTGCCGGTTTGCACGCTGATCTTGCTCAACCCGGTCAGGTTATCGCCCTTTTCGGCCAGCACCCGTTTGTAACCATCCATATAAGCTCGCAACTCCGGCTCGGTACTATTAGCCTTACCCACCTCGCCGATCTCCCCGCCGACCGAGATCTCGATCCCGTCAGGCTGGCTCCGGCGGATATAAGCGGTCATCTCGGCGCTGATCGTATAGTTAAGCGCCTGTTGCTCGTCCAGAGTCCCCTTTGAAAGGTCAACCAGCGTGGACGTATCGACGTCGATATTGAAGAACCCCGCCGCGATGGCCTCATCGATCAGGTCCCGGATGGCCTGGAGTTCGGCCTCGGAGTCTTTGGCGTAGCGCTTGGCGCTCACCTGGAAGTGGTCGCCCTGGATGAAGACCGGGCCACGAAATCCCTCTTTGATGGCTGCGGCCAGCACGCCGGATGTATATTCCGATGGGCGTTGATCGGTATAACCGATCTCCGAGCGGGCGATCTCGAATATCATCGCGCCGACGTCGCGTGAGACGGCAGCGCGGAACACCGCGCGGGCCATATCATACGTCAGCGTGCGGAGGTTCATCGCCGGCACGGTGAAATCCTGCGGGGTCTCATCCCGGCCACGTGCCATGTAGAAATCGTGGATGGTTGAGGGATATATCCCTAGCGTTCGCGCGATCTCCCAGATCAGCCATCGGGCCAACGGTTTCTCGGCCTCGGTGCCGAAAACGGCGGTATTTGCCAGCAGATCAATTGGCCTATTGCGCAACTTTACCTCGTCCGTCACCTGGACTTTCCCGTCGGTCACCGTGACCGAGCCGCCAAGCGAATCCAGAATAGTTTGCAGAGCCGCCTGGCTCATAATCCATCCTCCTTCACGTCATCGATTCAGATATTCCGTCAGATTATAACCCATAGATGCGTCAATACCAGGGGGAGAAGCGTCGGAGACCCGCCGTACTATTGGGGGATTTCCGGCGGCGCGTATAAGGCATATAATGGCCGATAACTGTTTGCGATGCGGTTCCGGTACGATGCTTTTTGGGAACCATCGCTTTTGGTCAAGTATTATCGGAGGTGTGAGATGTGGCATAATGCCATGCGACGTTTAGTGCCGATCCTGATAGCGGCGGTTCTTGTGGTCGGGTTTCTCCCGTCCGGAGTCTCCGCACAAGGTGGGCCGGTGCGCATAATCTTCATGCATCATTCCACCGGCGAAGGCCTGATCCGTGATGGGGGTGTGCGGGAGTTGTTCACCGCCCTGGGGTACGAGTTCTGGGATCACGGATATAACGACGAGGGGCTTAGGGACGCCGATGGGAACTACACCGGCATCAATTGGGACGTTCCGGGCGATAACACCGACCCGGATGGCTGGTACGACATATTCATGCAGCCGTTCACCGATCCGCCGACCAACACCTTTAGCCACATGCTTCAATTCGACGTCATCATCTTCAAGAGCTGCTTCCCATCATCCGACATCCAGAGCGAGGAAATGCTTGAGGAATACCGCTCGTACTTCCTGGCGATGCGGGACGTGATGGACATGTACCCGGATCACATCTTCATCCCATTCACCCCCCCGCCGCTTGTCCCCAA
Source organism: Ardenticatenia bacterium (assembly GCA_027069285.1). Classification (GTDB taxonomy): domain Bacteria; phylum Chloroflexota; class Anaerolineae; order Aggregatilineales; family JALXEW01; genus JALXEW01. Next base: position 4,516 of record JALXEW010000226.1, read on the forward strand.
CTCCACCACGCCTGAAAACGCGGCCCGTGCGCGACGGTGGGCCGAGTACCTGACCTCGGAAGAGTATCTGGCGGGGCATCCGAACATCTTCGTCTTTGACTTCTTCAACCTGCTGGCGGATGAGTCAGGCTACCTGCGGGCCGAGTACCGCAGTGACGAGTGGGACAGCCATCCAAACGAGTTGGCGAATCAAACCATCGGGCCACTCTTCGTGGCGTTCGTGGATAACGCCGTCCGCAGTTACACACTCGGTGAGCCGATGGTGGCCCCGCAACCGGCCACCGTCGGAGAAGAGACGGGTGAGGAAGAGGGCGCCTGGGAAGAAGGTGAAGGAGAAGCCGTGGCGGCTGAACCCGGTGCCCTGATCGAGGACTTTGAAACCCTGAGCGAAGAGGAGTTTGCCGACTCATGGTGGTCATACAACGAGGCCTCGCCTGATGCCTTCTCATGCAGTGTGGGTGGGCCTGGATATTCCGGTGCGCGGGCGCTCCAGCTGAGCTTCAACCTGCCGGTGGAGGCATATGCCGGGTGCGGCGTTGATTTTGGCCCCATGCAGGATTGGGGCGAGGCCGATGGGCTGAGCTTCTTCTGGCGTTCCGATCGGGAGGGCCTGCTTATGACGGTTGGCGTGGTGATGAGCGATCCGGATGCCGGCCCTGGATTCAGGAACGTGACGATCTTCGAGAACCATCTGCTATCGCCTGGGGACTCGTGGGAGCAGGTGGTGCTATACTGGGACGACTTCGAAAAAGCGGAGTGGATGGGTGATGCCGGCTCGGACGAGCTGGACCTGGAGCGGGTGGTCGGGATCGGCTTCGACCTGGGAGACTGGGAGACCCCTCAGGCAGGCACCATCTGGATCGACGACATACGGCTGTTCGGAGGTGAACTGTCGGGGGAATGACTTACGGCGAGATGTCCGACGAATTCGCGCTATGGGTCGGCGGCACCCACCTGCGCGGCGCCAACATCTGGCAGCGCAGAGTCTATCCGGATATAGACTACGGGGTGCTCGGCCCTGGGCCGATAGGGCCACCCTTCACGCAAGATGACCTTATGAGGATGGCCGGGCTGGGCGCGAATTACGTCAACATCTCGCATCCGGGCCTCTTTACCGAGGAACCGCCTTTCACGCTCGATGAGAGCGTTCGTGACAACCTGGATCACCTGCTGGAGATGATCGCCGAAGCCGATATGTTCGCCGTGATCAGCTTCAGGACAGGGCCGGGCCGCAGCGAATTCACATTCTACTTCGGCGATGACGGCGACTGGTTCGACGCATCCATGTACAACGATACCGTCTGGGAAAACCCGGCGGCCCAGGATGCCTGGGTTGAGATGTGGCGCTACACGGCGGAGTACTATCGCGACAACCCGATCGTGGTCGGCTACGACCTGATGGTGGAGCCTAACTCCAACGAAGTGATGGTAGATATATGGGATCAAGACCAATTCTACTCGCTATACGGCGGCACGCTTTACGACTGGAACCAGCTTTACCCGCGTATAATCGAAGCGATCCGTGAAGTTGACCCGGAGACCCCGATCCTGGTAGGGGGCATGGGTTACAGTGGTCTGGAGTGGCTGCCGTACATGCGGGTAGTGGACGACCCTCGTGTGGTCTATACCTTCCACCAATACGAGCCGATAAGGTATACACACCAGATGCCGGGCGATGACGTCACATATCCCGGCACGCTCGATCTGGACTGGGATGGGGAGCCGGAAGTATTTGACAGGCAGTGGTTGGACGGATTCCTCTCCATCGCGCGGAATTTCACCGCTTTACACGGGGTGCCGATTGCCGTCAACGAGTTCGGAGTGGTCAGATGGGCGCCGAACGCCCCGGACTTCATGCGTGACGAAATGGAGCTTTTCGAGGAAATGGGGATCAACTACGCCTTTTGGGAATTCGCCCCGGCATGGGAACCCATGCAGGATAACGATGCCTTCGACTTCCTCCACGGCCCAGACCCCGATAACCACGAGAATGTGGATAACGAGCTGGCTCAAGTCGTCATGGAATTCTGGGGCCGCAATACCATCCGGCCATCGAACTTCGGGCGCCGCTAAGGGCATCTCGGACCCGGCGGGAAAGCATAAGGGGCGGCCTATGGGCCGCCCCTGAACATATCGTGGCCTGGGCCTGTCGGGGGCTACTCCTCCGATTCGGCCTCTGGCGTTTCCTCCTCCGGAGTCGCCTCCTCTTCAGGGGTTTCCTCGGTGGCCTCGGCCTCTTCTACCGTTGCCTCGGCCTCCTCGGTCGGCTCCGGAGTATCGGTTGGCGTGGCGACCGGAGTATCGGTCGGCATCGGGGTGGGGGTTGGCTCCTCATAAGGCGGATTCGCCACCAGCCTGGTGATCGCGTCCACATCCGACCTCCTCACCAGGTACACCCGGTCACCGCCCTCGATCATGACGTAGTACCCGGTTCCGCTGGGGTTTTCCGCCCCGATCAACAGGTTCACCTCGTCGCCCGAAGCCGTCTCTATGCGGATCGAGTAACCTTCCGGCTCGCCCTCCAGCCCGAATCCGGCCATATCGGCGTCCTCGACGGCGAAGTCGCGGGTATACTCCAGCGTCGCCAGTGCCTCGGCGGCCCTATCCGCCGCATCCTGATCCACCGGCAGGTCGCGATAGAACACGGTGGAAACGATCTCCCACTCGCCGTCGTCATTACGCGCTATCCACGTGACGTACCCATCCTCGGCGCGTTCCACGCGGATGGCGGAGACATCCTCGGCTTCCTCGACGTCCACCGGTACCGTATTACGCGGCGTAGGCGTGGCCTCCTCGGTGCCGGAAAGGACGTTGCTGAGCAAAAGCCCGATCAAAAGCACCACAAATACACCGACCAGGATCAGAGTATCGCGTTTGCCTATCATAGTTCCCTCACCGTCGTCGCCTGTTCCACCACACCACGGCGCCGATTGCCAGTGTGGAGAACGGGATGATGATCATAGTCACCCACTGGATGATATTTTGCTGCTGCGAGGTTGCGAAGATAGGCTGTTCGCTTTCGTCGAACGTGGGCGGCAACGTGACGCTTTCGACGAACTCGGTTAGCCAGTCGAAGGCGCCGAGAATAAACCGCCAGTTGCCCGGCACCACATCGTAGTGCTCGTTAGTGGCGAAGTCCGCGTCGCCCACCAGGACGATTCGCGCCGCCCGCTCGCCGACCGTGCTATCCTCGATGGCCATCGCCATCTGGAGGCCGTTATCCTCCCTGGCGTCATGGCGCTCATCATACTGATACTCGCCGCTGAGCAACGCCTCCAGATCGGTCTCGCCCCAGGCATCGGGGCTGGTGAAGAGCAACCCAAGACGCACCGGCCCTGCCGGCGCATCGTCCATACGCTCGATGGAGCGGCTGAAGAAGAAGACCACAGGCGCACCCATGAGCTGGCGGGTCACCCCGTGGGTGCTGGATGACCTGACCGGCACCGGCCATGACGGGTCGCCGGCGTTGGACTTGCCGTCTATGATCAGGTCGCGGCGCACCCGGACGCCGAACCGTTCCTCCAACATCTCCTCCAGGGGGCTATCCGGCGCGAACGGGTCATCATCCTCATTTATCCACGGATCGGGCGTCATGATCAGCAAGCGCCCGCCGTTGTCCAGATAGGCCTCCAGTTTGGCCACCTCTTCGGGGGTGAAAGGCAGGCGTGGCCCTGCGATCACCAACATCGATGCATCTTCCGGCACCTCCGGCGCTGCCAGCAGGTTCAACTCCTCGAACTGGACGCCCATCGAGCCGAGCAGATCGCTCATCCAGGACATGCCGTCGTTGCCGGTTTGCTCGTACCTGGCCTCGCCGTGATTGGTGACGAAGTAGACCATGAAAGTTTCGGGGATGGTCACCTGGAGGATGGCGCTGGTTATCCCCTGCTCATCCGGATTTCGGACCGGGATCGCATCTTCCGGGTCTGCGTCCCTGCGCTGGACGTATACCATCCCATCGTATTCCATCCCGTAGAGGTTTGCCACGGTCGGCTCCTCATCTGGGTCGATGAACTCATATGTGATCAGCCCCTGGCCCGCCTCCTCGTAGCGTTTGAGCAGCAACTCCACATTCTCCCGCTGGCGGTAGCGTTGGCTGGAGTAGAAGCCGACGATGTGGATGGGATTCCCGCCGTCGACCACGACGTTTTCGATCACCTCGCGGGACTCATCGCTGAGGGTGTACTTGCCGGTAGCGGTCAGGTCCCAGGTGAGCGACGCCCGGTCTATCAGCACATAGCCGACCACCAGGATGCCGATGAACGCCACGGTCACCAGGGCGGTATTGCCCCCGTACCTGGCCTGACGGCCCTGCATCCACTCGGTAAAGTCCGAAAGGGCCAGCATCGGCCATAACGCTATCCCGATCACGCCCAAGACCAGGGAAACGATGATCACCGGCGCATCGGCCTGAACGGCCATAGATACGAAGGCGACGAATAGCAAGGCCAACCCGACCGCCGCCCCGGTCCGCCCGACCGAACGCCAGTCCACAGAACCGAGAAACCCTCCTTCGGAACCCATTGACTTGCCCATCAGCGCCACCTCCTGCTTTCCACTATGCGGGTGGTGATAAACAGCGCCCCGGCCATCATAAACACGTAGTATGCCACATCGGTCAGATCGATCACCCCGCGTGCGAACGAACTGGAAAAGTGCCCTTCGATGCTGATCTCGCGCAGGAAGGGCCTCAGCTCAGGGGGCGCCATCGGCGCCAGGATCTCGGCCAGCCATAGCACCACCATCGCGGCCACCCCCAGGAATCCGGCCACGATTTGATTCTCGGTCACCGCCGAGAACAGCAGCCCGATCGCCAGCGCCGCCCCGCTGAAGAGCCACGCGCCGATATAGGCCGTTATGATCACACCCTGGTCTGGGGATGATACCGAGGCCAGGATGAACGGATACACCAGCATAACCACCATGATTATGGTGAAATAGGCCCAAGCGCCCAGGAATTTCCCAAGCACTATATCGCCGTCCCTGACCGGCATGGTCAGCAACAACTCCAACGTACCCTCACGGGTTTCCTCGGCCAGCAGCCGCATGGTCAAGAGCGGCGCCAGGAAGATCATGAGGAACACCAGGGTTTGCAACACCACCGTGCCATCTGGCGGCGCCTGGTAGAGCACCCTGGAACGCAGATCGTTGGAGAAGATCAGGCCGGTCAATAGCAAAGTCGCAAAGGCGACGAAGTAGGCGATGGGCGAGGTGAAATAGTGGCCCAGCTCCTTCTTGAATATGGCCCATAGGCCGTTAGGACGTCCCTGCCTGGGCGGGGCCTCCGTCACTTCTTCCGTCTTCTCGGAGACAAGGGTCTCATCGGTCATCGTCTACTCCTCCTCCGGCTCCGGTTCGGCGGTATCCTCGTCGGAAGCGGTCAACTCCAGGAAGATGTCCTCCAGAGTCATCGCCAGCGGACGTAACTCCAAAAGGTCCCATCCGGCCTCTACCACCGCGCGGGCGATGGCCGGGCGAACCCCCACATTATCGTCTGCCGAGATTATGAAACCGGTCTCGGCACTGGTCACCTCACGCACCGTGGGCACCTTGCGCAGCAGGGCTTCCACATCACCATCTGCGCGGCCCACGCGGACGAACAGCCGACCGCCTTTCTGGAGCCGATCTCGCAAGTTTTGCGGAGTGCCCTCGGCCACGATCTGGCCGTGGTCGATGATCAGTACCCGGTCGCAGACCTGTTCGGCCTCCGAAAGGATATGGGTGCTGAAGATGATAGTGTGATCCCGGCCCAGTTCGCGCACCAGCTGGCGGACTTCCAGAACCTGGCGCGGGTCGAGGCCGATAGTCGGCTCGTCCAGGATCAGCACCTCCGGGTCGTGGATTATCGCCTGGGCCAGGCCGACGCGCTGCCGCATACCTTTGGACAGGTTGCGGATCAGGCTATCGGCTCGCTCTAGCATCCCGACCCGATCCAGCACGTCCTCGATCCTATCCCACCGGTCCGGCACCCCTCGCAACTCGGCCACAAAATCCAGATACCCGAAGACCGACATATCCGGGTATAGGGGCACCGTCTCCGGCATATATCCTATCACCCGGCGGACTTCCATCGAGCCGTCAACCACATCGTACCCGGCAACCGTGACCTTGCCGGCTGAGGGAGGCATATAAGCCGTGAGGATGCGCATGGTAGTGGTTTTCCCGGCGCCATTGGGACCCAGGAATCCCACCACCTCTCCCTTTTCCACAGTGAACGATATGCCCTTCAGTGCCGCGAAGTTCCCATAGTACTTGGTCAGGTCCTGCACTTCTATCATAAAGCGCTCCTTCCCGTCACCTATTACAAAAGGCACCACGTGCCGACCGCGATGGCAGCACATGTGCCTTGTGGTGATGATCGCCCCTTAGCTACAGCGGGGTTGTTTATAACACCAAATCGCCCCATCTTCAACCGCCGGTACCGATAGTATCGGACATGCAGCGGCCTGCGAGGGGATGGGTTGTGGTGGGTTAGGGGGAACACAACCGATCATCCCCTGGCACACCTTCATATATGCCGGCTTGCGTCCACAAGGCGCTTGCGGTACGCTTTTGCATCAACTCGTCAAAGGAGGAATGGCAAGGTGGGCAGTGACGTAACGGTGTGGCTCTCGTTCGGAGCGGGACTGGCTTCATTCATATCCCCCTGCGTCTTGCCGCTCGTCCCGGCCTACATAGGCTACCTGGGTGGCCGCATGGTGGCAGGCGCGGGTAGCGGTGGCGACCGTGGTAGATTTGGTACCTTATTGCATGGCATATTCTTCGTCCTGGGGTTCACATTCGTATTCGTCACCTTCGGGCTGATAGTATCTGCCGGCTCGATTGCCCTGAGGGGTGCGATCGCCGACCTGCAACAGTGGATAGCGTGGGTCGGCGGCGTGGTCATCATAATATTCGGCTTGCACGTCATGGGCTTGCTGGGACAGGCATTGGCATGGATTCTGAATAAAGTGCCCTGGGATAAACTCGGCAGCCCCGGCAACACTCTGCGCAAATGGCTCACCGGATTGCAAAACGCCCTCTATGCGGATACTCGCCGTCAAATGGGGAGCGGAGGCCATAAATTGGGGTACCTCGGCTCGGCCCTTATGGGGGTGATCTTCTCCGCCGGGTGGTCACCGTGCGTTGGGCCGATATACGGCGCAGTGGTGGCGATGGCCGCCAGTGGAAGTGCCTCGTTGTGGCAGGCAGGCGCCTTACTGGTGGCCTACTCGCTGGGCCTGGGACTCCCGTTCCTGATCATGGCGGCAGCGCTGGAGCGCACCCAGGTGATCGTACGCAAAATCCAACGGCAAATGCGCCTGATCGAAATAGTCAGCGGCCTGTTCCTGATCGTCATAGGGATTCTGGTTTTCACCGGGCAACTGCAGGCGATCTCCGGGCTTGACCTGGGCGGAGGGGGCACGGCGACCGAGGCTACCTCGATTGAGATCGGCCCTGTGGAAACATCCGATCCGGGCGGGATCGGCGTTGGGGCGGATGTTGGCCTTTTGGCACCTAACTTCGTCACCCAAACACCCGACGGCGAAGTGATCGAATTGCAAGACCTGCGTGGTCGCCCGGTGCTGATCAACTTCTGGGCCACGTGGTGCGAGCCATGCCTGGAGGAGATGCCCGATTTCCAACGGGCGGTGGATGAGCATCCCGGACAACTCCACGTCCTGGCGGTCAACTTCCGTGAAAGCGCGGAAGAGGTCGCCGCGTTTGCCGAAGAGCATAGCCTGACATTTGACCTGGTGCTCGACCCCGACAACGCCATTGGCAGGCTATACGGCGTGTTCTCGCGCCCGACCACCTTCATCGTCGACTCCGATGGAGTGATCGTTGCCAGGCACGTTGCCCTGATGACGAGGGAGCAACTTGAAAACTACCTGTTGCAAATACTGCCTTAGAGGAGATGGGGATGAGCTACCGACGACCGCCGGTCAAGGTAAAAGGTCCTGCCCGTGACGTCGCCATATTCCTCCACAAGCTGATATACCGACTGGCGCGCAACTGGTTGGGCGTGATCGGGGCGGTATCGTTCATATTCGTTGGCGTCGCGTTCCTGGCGCCGATTCTCATGCACTACGGCGCGACCGATGCGGCCTACTCGATATACCGCCTCTATAGCGGCCTATGTCATCAACTGGCGTACCGGTCGTGGTTCCTGTTCGGCGCCCAGCCGGCATATCCGCGCGAGCTTGCGCATACCTCGCTCACCCCGTTTGAGGTCTACGCCGCCCGTGACCCGGCATTCGCGCATATAGAGAACCTGTATGAATGGTCGCCGGCGCTGCAAAACGCGGCGCGAGCCTTCGTCGGCAATGACGAGATGGGATACAAGGCCGCCCTCTGCGAGCGTGATGTGGCGATATACCTCGGCATATTCCTGGCCACCCTCCTGTTCAGGCCGGTGCGAGGGAGGATACGTCCCGCCCCGATGTGGCTTTACGGGTGGCTTGGCATCCTGCCGATAGCGATTGACGGGCTGAGCCAGCTGCTATCGCCGACCGGGGCACTTTGGCCTCCGCGCGAGAGCACGCCACTATTCCGCACGGTGACCGGGATACTATTTGGTGTGATGAACGGCTGGCTGGCGTTCCCCGTCCTGGAAGAATCCGCCCGGAGCCTGGCCGAGGAAGTCAGGGGCAAGCTGGAGCGGGCAGGTGTGTCGGGCTTCGCCCCCGGTTCGGATCGAGGGGACGTTTAACTGGCCACCGGCTCTGGCATGGCCTTTTGCGTTGCCTGTGACGGCGCCGGGTTCTTATCCGGCATCTGGTCCCATGTACGTCCTTCCAGTGTGCGGCCTGCCGCCTTTCGTCGGGTGCCGCCCCACTGCTTAAAGAAGAACGGTACTCCGGCTTCTTCACAACTATCCTTAACCTCCAGCACCCACTCCTTGAGCATAGGGCGCGCGCCCGGACCCGACTCTCCCCCGACGATCACCCAGTCTATACCGGTCAGATTCAAGCCCGGCAGCGGCCCCAGTAGTGGTTCGAGCGATAGGAACTTGATCTTAGCGCCGGTTTCTCGCAAATGGTCCACCCTGAAGAGGTAGTCTGCGGACTCGACCGTCACCCCCATCCACACATTATCGGGCCATTCCAGGCTACTGCTCAGCGCAAGCAGCCTGGCCGAGCGTTTGGTGAGCACCTGGAACACGTGCCAGTCGGCTGAACGCATCACATCGAACACCTGCATGATGAACTCGTCCGGCACATCCTCATGGAACAGGTCGCTCATAGAATTGACGAAGATCATGCGGGGTTTTTTCCATTTCAACGGCAGGGTAAGCATATGCTCGTGGATGGTGAGGGTGAAGCCGTTCACATAGTTAGGGTGTCCCATTGCCTGGAGTCGCAGGGCCATACGTTCCGCGTAGCAGTTCTTACAG
>JALXEW010000227.1:0-1312 GCA_027069285.1 Ardenticatenia bacterium
GAGTGGGCGTGGGGGTATCGGTAGGCGTATTGGTTGCCACGACTGCTAACGCCGGGGTATTAGTCGGCTCCGGCGCCGTGCCGCCCCTGAGCATGGATACCAGCCCGAAGGCCAGGCACGAGCATCCAAGCAAAAGCACTGCGGCGCCCCCTATCAAGACCGGCACTCGCAGCCTGGCCGGGACTCTGATCTTGATCGGCAGGCCGGGTATCAAGTCCACCCTGCCTTCGGTGGCGGCTTTGCTTTCCAGCTTTTCCAGCATCCGCCTGGCCCGCTCGTTCTTCGGGTTGATGAGCAGGACGTTGCTCAGGCATATCATCTTCTCCTCATCGCTTTCGACCACGCGGGCCAGGCCAAGCCATGCTTTTTCGTTGTATTGGTCTAGCTCGATGACAGCCTCGAATTTCTCCCGCGCCTTTTCCAGATCCCCTGCGCGGGCGGCCTCAACGCCTTCGCCGAGCAACTCCCTTATGCGGGCTTCGTTGTCACTCACCCCCAATCCCTCCGATCACCTGCCTATCAAGGCGGGATACCACGATGGGTACCTGTCATCTCCGCCGCTGTGGGTGACCCTGTAAACCTCATGCGTGAACGAGAAGGGGTCTACCAGGTAGACTTGTAGCTCGTCGGATTCCCGCCTGGAGCTAAATGCGATCCATCGCCCATCCGGCGACCAGGCGGGGTCGGCATCCTCTGCGTCCGCGTCGGTGAGCGTAAGAAGCGTCTCGTCCGATCCGTCGGCACTCATGGTATATATATCCGGGTCGCCGGACCTATCGGATACGAAGGCGATCATGGTACCGTCGTATGACCACGCCGGCGCGTAACTCGTACGCTGGGAGTTCGTTAGCTGTATCGGCTCCGCCCCCGGATTGTTAACATCGAGCAGGAATATCTGCACTGCACCCGGCGTGCGCATATCCGAGGCAAAGGCGATATACCGCCCGTCCGGAGACCATGCCGGGTCGATGTCGGTACCCTCGTTATTGGTCAACTGGGTCAGGCCGGTGCCGTCCACGTTGATCACATATATCTCCCAATCCCCATCGGCGTCCGACGCGAAAGCTATCCTGGCATTATCCGGCGACCAGCTGGGCGAGGCAGTATGCTCGGCTTCCATAGTGGTGATCTGGGTGGGGTTGCCGCCGTCGTGATCGGCCACGAATACCTCCGGGAAACCGGTCAACAGGCCGATGTAGGCTATCAGTTGGCCGTCGTACGAATACGCCGGATCGCTGGATGGGCCTAAGTCCGGCGAAACCAATCTCTCGCGGGAGCCGTCGGCGCGGATGTCGTATATCTGCTCGAACTC
>JALXEW010000227.1:1322-3788 GCA_027069285.1 Ardenticatenia bacterium
CCTCGCCCGGCCTGAAGGACGAGAAAGCCAACCTGTACGCCTGCAACGGCACCTCGGTCGGCGTGATGGTTGGAGTAGTCGTCGGAGTTGGCGGCACCGGCGTCCTGGATGGGGGCAGTGTGGGCGGCGAGTCCCCAAGCGGGATCGGGGTATATGGCAACGGCGTATCGGTTGGGGTCAGGGCTATAGCAGCCAAAGTCTCCATCTCCTGCGGTGGGATCGGCGTCATAGTCGCCGGCACCTGCATCCCCGAAGTCAGCGAGTATGCTATGAGCGCCACCACGCCAACGATCCCAACCGTGCCGACTATGATCATGAGGTTAGCCCTGCTCAGCCTGAACCCAGATGATGGTGCCACCGGCGGGAGTTCCAACTCTGTCGGCCTGGCTTCTGGTTTCGGCTCCCTGCGTTTGGGCTTAGGCCGTTTCGGTTTCGCAGGTGGCGACGGCGCGGCCTTAGCCGGGCGCTGAACCGGTCGCTGTGTCGGTTGCTTGCGTTTCGCGCTCATACGGGCCAGGGCTTTCCTGGCCCTCTCGTTGTTCGGGTTTATCTCCAGCACCTTCTCCAGGCAGGCTCGACGCTCTTGCCGGGTATCCACGACCGATGCCAGCCAGAGCCAGGCCAGCTCGTTATTGGGGTCCTGCTTCAGCACCTGCCGGAATATCCCCTGAGCTGCCGCCTTGTTACCCGCGCGCGCCGACCTTATGCCGGTACGCAGAAGTTCTTCCAGTTCCTTATCCCTATCCTCGGCCAACGTTGCCCCCTTCGCTGACGCTAGTTATGTGCCATTATCTCCGGACGGGATTTATAATAGCATAGAGGTCGGGTTTTGTGCGAGCGCGTGCCAGTTAACCCCGGTCTTGTCTGGTATAATATCCCTACTGTCAGACTGCATCCGCCGTCGGGGCTTTCTCGAAGTGTCGGAACAGACCATCGGCAACGATCTGATCACCTTCACCTATCATCCCTCCACAGGGTGGATGGATATTATGCTTGGCTCCGCCGCCATGAGCGCCGTGGGGACTGTGATCATCAGATCAGGGGTGAGGGGACGCGCCATCTCGACCATCGACCTGCCGGTCGCCAAGATGCGCTCGATGCGATTCAGGGACGTACATGGTGACGGCGTGCGCCTGACGGCAAAACATCCCCCCGGTCAGGCAGGGCTTTCGTTGGCGCTCACGGCGCAGGTATACCCTCACAGACCGTTTTTGCTCCTGCGCGTTTCGGTGACGAATCACGGCACCGAGCCGATCCGGCTGGAGCGTATGAGTCCCCTGATGACCCCGACCGGGGCCTTGAAGCTAGAGTCGGATACGGGATCGCTCCGATTTTGGAAGCACGGCTATCAGAGTTGGAGCTACACTGGCCTCCGTTCGGCCACTCAGTGGGATGTGAGAACCAGGCTGGGCTTTCTGGCATCGCCGATAGTCAACGATCCGACCACCCCGCGAGCCTATGGCCCAGGCAGATTTTGGTCGGAGCAGATAGCAGCGCTGGTCAGCCCCAGAGGCAACGTCGCGATAGTGGCCGGGTTCGTCACGCAAACGAGACAGTTCGGCCACATATTCGCAGATATTCGCCAGCACACGGCCCGGCTGGAGCTACAAACGAGCGCCGACGGTATCGAATTGGCCCCCGGTGAGACTTTCACATCTGAATGGGCATACCTGCAATTCGTATCACTGCCGCACCAGGACCCACTCGGCGAATTCGCCGAAGCGGTGGCCAGGCACCACCCCCCGCGCCTGCCCGCCGCACCGCCCCCTACCGGATGGAGCACCTGGTATCACCTGTTCGAGAATGTGACACAGGAGAAATTGCTGAGCAACATGGCGACCCTGGGCGCATTGAGGGAGTCGTTGCCTGTGGAGATGGTGCAACTGGACGACGGTTACCAGGCAGCGTGGGGAGATTGGCTAAAGGCCAATGACAAATTCCCCGACGGGGTGGAAGCATTCGCCAGGAAGGCAGAGGAGCGCGGATTCAAGCCGGGGTTGTGGCTGGCGCCATTTGTGGCAGAGCCGGGTTCCGAGCTGGCGCGTAGGCACCCGGAAATGATACTGCGGGACGAGCGCGGCAAGCCCGTCTCTGCGGGGCGACTGCCTTCCAGATGGCTCTACGCCCTGGATGTGACCCATCCCGCCACCGAGGAGTGGTTACGTGGCGTTATCGAGACCGTGGTGCATAAATGGGGCATAAAATACCTGAAGTTGGACTTCCTGTACGGTGCGGCGCTATCCGGAAGGCGCCTGGATAGATCGATGACGCGGGCACAGGCACTCCGCCACGGCCTGGAGATGATACGTCAAGCCGCCGGGGATGACGTCTGGCTGCTTGGCTGCGGGTGCCCGCCAGGCCCGGCGCTGGGGCTGATCGACATATTCCGCGTGGGTTGCGACGTGGCACCCACATGGCGCCCAAAGATGTTCGGGACGCACATCTACTTTGGCGCCGATACCATGT
>JALXEW010000227.1:3798-4901 GCA_027069285.1 Ardenticatenia bacterium
CCGGCTCTGGACGCACAGGCGATGGTGGTGGCTGGATGCCGATAACCTGATCGTGCGGGACGAGATGGAGATGAGCGAGGCAGAGGTGAGGAGCCTGGCGGTTGTGATCGCGCTTTCGGGTAGCCACCTGGTACTGGGTGATGAGATGGATAAAGTCTCGCCTGAGCGCCGCCGGTTGGCTACGTGGTCATGGCCGGTGCTGAGTCCGGGCGCACGGGCAGTTGATCTCTGGAGCCGTGAGATGCCATCCACAATGGTATGCGATATGACCGGCCCGGGGGGAAATTGGAAGGCCATCGCGCTGTTCAACTGGGGGGATATGGTAGCCACCCCACGATTGGATGCCGCCAGGGTGGGCCTGGAGCCTGATACCTTATACCACGTGTTCGACTTTTGGAAGCCGGAATGTTTTCAGGCTCGCGGATCGGCGATCAGGCTGCGGCCACTGCCGCCACACGGATGCCATTTACTGGCCGTCCGTCCGGTCGAGGAGCGGCCACAGCCGGTGGGCACCACGCTGCACTTCACAATGGGCGGCGAAATAACCGCCTGGCAATTCGACGGAGACCGCCTCTCTTTCGACATCTCGCTGGGCAGGAGCGGGAGCGGCGAGGTATGGCTCTCGCTGCCATCGGCGCCGTTTAGCGTCACTTCCGAGGGGCAGATGGTGTTACCACAACGGCGCGGCGAGTCCATATGGGCCTTGCCACTGCGGGTGAGCGGGAGAGCTAAGGTGGTGATCGAGTTTTAAGCTGCGGGGCGTGCTATAATCACATATGTTTTTCGGGCATCCATGCGACTTCACACAGAATCGAGGATGGGCTTATGAGGACAACCGACATCATCGCCAGAAAACGCGATGGATATGAATTAACCACAGAAGAGATCAACTGGATCATCGAACGGTACACCGCAGGGGATGTGCAAGATTACCAGATGGCCGCCTGGCTGATGGCGGTCTACATACGCGGCATGAGCACGCGGGAAACCACCGATCTGACGCTGGCGATGGCCCATTCCGGCGATATGCTCGATCTCTCGGACGTGGTGCCGTTCGCGGTGGATAAGCACTCATCCGGCGGCGTAGGCGATAAGGTGACACT
>JALXEW010000227.1:4911-13809 GCA_027069285.1 Ardenticatenia bacterium
CACTGGTGGTCTTGCCGCTGGTGGCAGCCTGTGGGGTGCCAGTGGGCAAGATGAGTGGACGTGGCCTGGGATTTTCCGGCGGCACACTGGATAAAATGGAATCCATAAGCGGTTACCGAACCGATCTCACAGTCGAGGAATTCAAAGCCCAGCTTGCCGAATATGGCATCGTGCTTGCAGGCCAATCCGCCGATCTGGCCCCGGCAGATGGCAAAATATACGCCCTGCGCGATGTGACGGCAACGGTCAGCAGCCTGCCGCTGATAGCCAGCAGCATAATGAGCAAAAAGCTGGCCGCAGGCGCCCAGGGAATAGTCCTGGATGTGAAGGCCGGGAGCGGCGCCTTTATGAAAACGGTTGACGATGCCCGCGAGCTGGCAGAGTTCATGGTCTCAATAGGGCAGCAGGCCGGGCGCAAGATGATCGCCGTTCTCTCGGATATGAATCAGCCCCTCGGCCATGCCGTCGGCAACGCACTGGAGGTGCGGGAGGCGATCGAGACGCTGCACGGCGGCGGGCCGGACGACCTGCGGGAGCATTGCCTGACCATAGCCGGCCATATGCTGGAGCTGGCAGGAGTGGGAGCCGATGAAGCCGAGCGCCGTGAGCTGATGGAAACCAAACTCTCGGATGGCAGCGCATTTGAGAAATTCCGGCTACTGGTCAAAGCTCAGGGCGGCGACGTGAGCATGGTGGACGATCCGAGCCTGCTCCCAAAGTCCTCAATCCGGCACGATATAACCGCAGAGCGCGACGGCTACCTGTCTAAAGTGAACGCCCTCGACGTGGGGATCGCGTCGGTGATGCTTGGGGCCGGACGTGAAAAGAAGGGCGATCCGATAGACCACGCGGTCGGCATAATCGTGCATCACAAAGTCGGCGACCGTGTTAATAAAGGTGAGGTGCTATTCACCGTACACGCAAACGACCAAGAGCGATTGAACGCCGCAGTGGAACGCCTGGGCAGTGCAATCGAGTGGAGCGATAGTCCGGTGGAGCCACTCCCGCTTTTTTACGATACGATTCGCGGGAATTAGGGCCAAAAAGTACTTGATTTTTCCGCTCAATCGGGTACAATGGGGACGCGATGCGGGATACCAAAGTACCTCAGTGTGATATACGATGTATCTCCGCGTCTTCTTCTAACCTTTGCGCTGCCTGGTTCCTGGCCGGGAGTGACAGCGGCCCGGCTGTGGCATGAAAGGAGGTGGTGCCATCCCAGAAATGCCATGCCCCCGCTGGCCGGGGCCAGAGGCCAGCAACGCAAAAAGGTTTTCCTCTTTGTTTAGTCCTACACAATCTTTCGGAGGGCAGAGTATGTTTAAGCCAACTAAGTGGTTGGGCGTATTGGGCACGCTGATCGTCCTCAGCATGGTCCTGGTGTCCATGAATGTGGGCGTAGCGGTGGCCCAGGGCGGCGAGGAGCCGGTCACCCTGTATGCCTACTCCACCACCGAGATCCCAACCCTCGACCCGCAGATGGCCGAGGACGTGGTTTCGATCAACTATATCGAGAACCTGTTCCTGGGCCTGACCGACTACCACCCGGAGACCGCTAACATCCGCGCCGAGATGGCCACCGAGTGGGAGATCTCCGAGGACGGGCTGACCTATACGTTCTATCTGCGCGACGATGTGAACTGGGTCCGCTACGATCCGGAAACCGGCGAGACCGAAGTGATCCGCCCGGTGGTGGCCCAGGACTTCGTTGACGGCATCCGCCGTGGCTGCGACCCGAACCTGGGGTCCTACTACTCCAGCATCATCGCCCCGGTGATCGAGGGCTGCGGTGATGTATACAACATGGACCCAGAAGAGGTCACCCCTGAGGTTCTGGAAACCGTCGGCGTCGAGGCGCCCGATGACACCACGGTGATCATCCACCTGGCGTTCCCGGCCAGCTACTTTATGAGCATGACCCCGATGTGGACGCTGCGCGCTGTTCCGCTGGAGGTCATCGAGGAGTACGGCGAGGAATGGACTGAGCCTGGCAACATCGTCACCAACGGCGCCTACATGCTGGCCGAGTGGACCCGTGGCGTGCGCCGCGTGGTAATCCGCAACCCCTACTTCCCCGAGGATATGCTCGGCCCCGGTAACGTCGAGCGCGTGGTCGCCGATATGGTCGAAGACCTGGGCACCGGCTTCGCACTCTACCTGGACGGCATGGTAGAGTCCACCGGCATCCCCGGCCCTGAGCTGCAGAGCTTCCTGGAGGAGAGGCCGGAAGAGGTGATCCAGATCTCCGACCTGGCGGTCTTCTACACCGCGTTCGCCTATGACAAGCCGCCATTCGACGACGTGCACGTGCGCCGCGCCTTCTCGGCAGCCATCGACCGCGAGTCCTTCATCCAGGAGGTCAACCAGGGTCGCGGCTTGCCGATGCGCCACTTCGCTCCTCCTGGGATCTTCGGCGCCCCGCCGATCGACGAGGTTGGCGTCGGCTACGACCCGGAGTGGGCACAGGAGCAGCTGGCCGAGGCCGGGTACCCCAACTGCGAGGGCTTCCCGACCGTGACCATCGTCGCCTACGCGAGCGCTCAGGCCTGGGTCGAGTTCCTGCAGACCGAGTGGGAGCGCGTGCTGGGCTGCCCGCCGGAGCTGATCAACATCGAGCTGCAGGAATTCGCGGTGTTGCTGGAGAGCACCAGCGCCAACACCCCGACCGAGGAGCGCCCGCACATGTGGACGCTGGGTTGGGGGCCTGACTACCCCGATGAGAACAACTGGGTCGGCGACGTGCTGTGGTGCGAGGTCGCAACCCGCCAGAAGCGCGAGTGCAACGAGATCGACGACCTGATCGTCCAGGCTCGCGAGAGCACCGACCCGCAGGAGCGCATCGAACTCTATCGCCAGATCGAGGATGCCTTCTTCGGGTACGAGGGCGAGTTCCCGTTCGCGCCCATCTACCTGCGCGTCACCTACGTCGCCCACCAGCCGTGGTACACCGGCCCGTTCGAGACCGATGGCTTGTTCGGCGGCGTGCACTACGACTGGTACACCATCGACGTCGAGCAGCAGCCGGACCACGAGGAGTAATCCTCTAACCGGTTGAATTCCAGGCCCGGCGGCCACCGGTCGCCGGGCTTTTTTTTCGTTAACAGGCACTTGGCGCAACTACGGCGGCTTTAGTACAATGAGTGCCCGCGTGAATTCAACGGCCCTTTGCATGAACGTGCCTGACCGGACGTAACGGAGGTTGTCAATGTCGCCAAAGATCAGGCCGAGGACACCTCGCGGTATGCGCGACATCCTGCCTCGGCAAATGATACAACGCCAATACGTGATGAACGTCATCGTCGAGACATTCGAGAAATTCGGCTTCGAGCCACTCCAAACCCCTGCGGTCGAGCTGGAGGAAACGCTGATGGGGAAATACGGCCCAGATGCGGAAAAGCTGATATACAGCGTTGGCCACAGGGGGGGCAAAGAGAAGCTGAACCTCAGATACGACCTATCGGTACCGCTGTGCAGAGTGGTGGCACAACATCACGAGCTGGTCAGGCCGTTCAAGCGCTACCAGATAGCGCCGGTATGGCGTGCCGAAAGGCCACAAAAAGGCCGATACCGGGAATTTTACCAGTGTGACGCCGATGTGGTCGGAACGGCCAGTATGCTGGCCGATGCAGAGATACTCTGCATGATATACGAAATCCTCACCCGGCTGGGATTCGAGAAATTCGTGATCAAGCTCAACGACCGGAAGCTCATAAACGCCATCGGCCACTTCGCCGGAGTACCGGATGAGTTACTGGGCGGCCTCTACCGCTCCATAGATAAACTCGACAAGATCGGCACCGAAGGCGTCAGAGCGGAATTGCTCAAAACCGGCCTGGAGGATGCCTTGGCGATCCTGAGAGGCGCCGGCATCAGTGGAGATACCCTGAACGACTACGTGGATTCACTCCGACGCGCCGACCTGAATGCCGTGAAAGCCGGAATGCACGATCTCGGCATCCCCCATGATAAGATCGCCGATACACTCTCCAGACTGGAAGCGCTCGATTTGCGAAACAGGCAATTGATCCCGGATGACGTGACAGACCACCTCCTGGAGCTGATCCACATAAGCGGCACCAATCGAGAAGTGCTCGATCGGCTACGCGACATGCTCCGGGACTATCCGGAGGCCCAAAAGGGCATAGGCGAGCTGGATGAGATCATAGGCTATCTGGACGCTTTGGGAGTGCCGGAGAGATACTACCAGATCACCCCGTCTATGGTGCGTGGATTGGAATATTACACCGGCCCGATCTACGAGACGGTGGTGCAGGAACCCAAGATCGGCAGCATCACCGGTGGCGGACGCTATGACGAACTGGTCGGCATGTTCATGGATCACAGCTACCCGGCCACCGGCACCACGATCGGCATAGAACGCATCATCGACGTGATGGACGAGCTGGGCATGTTCCCGCCTGAGGTCGGGACGACTGTGACCCAGGTGCTCGTCACCCGATTCTCGCCCGATCTGGTGGGCGAATCCCTTCGCCTGGCCGGTGAGCTGCGCAATGCCGGGCTGAACACCGAGATTTACTTTGAGGACGACAGGCTGGCCGACCAGATCCGATACGCGCTTAAGAAAGGCATACCGTTCGTCGCCGTGTTGGGGCCGGATGAGTTTGCCGACGGAGTGGTCGCCATCAAAAACCTGCCGGAAAAGCACCAGGAAACGATCTCAAGGCCTGATGTGGCCGATTACATACTCGCCTGGTTTGAGAAATCTCGCTGACCGGCGAGTGCCGGAACGTCGGAATAGGGGGATTTGCGATGAGACATAACCCGGCAAGTTCCGACGGCAGAGTCATCATCTCAGGCGATGCTCTGACCGTTGAGGACGTGGTGGATGTAGCCCGTGGATATAAACCGGTCTCGCTCTCAGATGACGCCCGCCTTCGAATGGAAAATTCCAGGAAGTGGGTCGAAAGCGTGCTCCGGGATGGAGAAATGCGGGTTTACGGGGTCAATACCGGCCTCGGCGCCCTGCGTGACAGATCGCTTTCACCGGATCAGGCAGGGCAGCTCACAGTGAATATGATCCGCAGCCACTCGGTGGGCGTCGGTGAGCCGGCGCCGATCGATGTGGTCAGGGCGGCGATGCTGATTCGCGTGAACACGATGGCAAAGGGATTTTCGGGCACCAGGCCAAAAGTGCCGGAGACCCTGCTAGAGATGCTCAACAAAGGCGTGCACCCTTATGTGCCGCTCAAAGGCTCGGTCGGGGCCAGCGGTGATCTTGCCCCCCTCTCCCACATCGCGCTTACCTTGATGGGAGAGGGGGCGGCTTTTTATGAGGGGGAGCTGCTGCCCGCCGCCGAGGCGATGAAGCTGGCGGGATTGGAGCCGGTAGTGCCGGGCGCCAGGGAAGGCCTGGCGCTCAATAACGGAACAGCTTTTACCACGGCAATGGCATCCCTGGCCGTGCACGACGCGGAGAACCTGGTAAAGAACGCCGAAATAGCCCTCGCCATGAGCCTGGAAGCCTTGCTTGGGGCAGGGGATGCGTTTAACGAACACATTCACGCGGCAAGGGGACACGATGGCCAGATAAAGGCCGCCTGGGACGTGAGAGCCTTAATCCGGGGAAGCGACCTGGTGGATAGCAAAGCCAAAGTCCAGGATGCGTATTCCCTCAGATGCGCCCCGCAGGTCATGGGAGCGGCCAGGGATGCCCTCTCGTTCGCCCGCATGGTCGTGACCAGGGAGATGAACGCAGCCACAGATAACCCGCTGATCTTCATCGAGCTTGAAAGGGAAAACAAAGCGCTCTCCGGCGGCAACTTCCACGGGGAACCGTTGGCGCTGACGATGGACCTGCTTGGCATGGCCGTGGCGGAGATCGGGAATATATCCGAAAGGCGGGTCTTCCGGCTGCTGGATGGCACCCTTAATGAAGGGTTAGAGCCTATGCTGATCGAGAACAGCGGCCTCAACAGCGGCCTGATGATGTTGCAATACACCGCCGCAGCCCTGGTCTCGGAAAATAAGACGCTGGCACACCCTGATAGCGTCGATTCCATACCCACCAGCGCAAACCAGGAAGATCACGTGAGCATGTGCACCAACGCAGCCATACATGCCACACAGATCCTGCGGAACGTCGAGCAGGTCGTGGCGATAGAGATGATAACCGCCGCCCAGGCACTGGATTTGAGGTTGCGGGAGCGTAAGGCCGAAGTCGGGATCGGGACCGGCGCGGCATATAGGACTATCAGGGATAGGGTGCCGTTCGTGGATGCCGATAGGACTATGTATGAAGACATCGTGACCATAGCCGAGATAGTCCACAACGGCGAGATCGTGGCTGCGGTCGAGGATGCACTGGGACTGCCGTTGCACGGCCTTGCCGAGATGGCGGTGGTCGGCTAGGCCACCCGATGTGGATGGCGCCCCGGATTCCCACCTGCCGGGGCGCTTTTCCCACAACGCCACCCGTGCTATAATCCCTGATACTTATCGGGGGAGATTCACTTGCGAGGTTGATGAGCACGGGCAGCACACTAAGGCTATTCATCGCCATCGAGCTGCCGGAGCCGATCATCCGGGCACTGGCAGAGGTACAGGAACAACTGCGGAACCGGGTTCCGCAAGGCATCGTGCGCTGGACTCGCCCCACAGGGATACATCTAACCCTCAAATTCCTGGGCGAAACCCCCTCCCACCGTAAGGCAGCCATCGAGACCGGGATCGCCAAAGCAGTGAGCGGGATCGGACCGTTCACGCTGACGGCGGAAGGTGCCGGCTGCTTCCCAAATACCAGGAAACCCCGTGTGGTATGGGTCGGCATGGGCGGCGAGATGGATGCCCTCTCGACCCTCCAAAAAGCCGTGGAACGAGAGATCGCGCCCCTGGGCTTCCCGACCGAATCTCGCCCGTTCAAACCGCATTTGACGCTTGGGCGTGTGAATCGGCGTGCGTCCAGAGAGGACGCGGCGATAGTCGGGCAGGCGGTGGCCGACTTGAGATTGGGGGAGATCGGGAGATTCGTAGTCGCCGGGATCAGCCTCATGCGCAGCAGGTTGCGGCCCGACGGCGCGATTTACACTCAGTTGAGCTATGTGCCGCTGGAGAGGTAGATATGTGTGAGCGGGCGCCGGTTATCGCGGTCATAGGAGCAGCAGAGTGCACCCCTGCAGAGGAAGTTCAAGCCGCTTACATAGGGAGACTGCTGGCCGAGCAAGGTGCGGTACTGATCTCCGGTGGCCGTACCGGGGTAATGGAAGCGGCATGTGGCGGCGCTAAGGCCGGCGGCGGACTCACCATCGGCGTATTGCCCGGCGATAGCGCCGATGAGGCCAATCGCTACGTGGACGTGGCGATAGTAACCGGCATGGGCGAGGCTCGGAACGCCATCATCGTCAATTCCGCCGATGCAGTCATCGCGGTCGGTGGCGAATATGGCACGCTTTCCGAGATCGCTTTGGCGCTCAAGCGTGGGATACCGGTGATCGGGCTTGGCACCTGGGAGCTGGTCAAAGATGGCCAGACCCATAACGTGATCCACGTCGCAGGCTCTGCGCAGGAAGCAGTTGAGATAGCGATGAACGCCATCGGGCGTCGTCTGAGGTCGATAGGCTAGTACAGGCTCGAAAGGAGGGTCAAGCTGGAATCCAGGGAACTGGCACACTTCATCGTAGACCTGATCGCCGATAAGAAAGGCGAGAGGATCCTCATGCTAGACCTGCGAAAGGTCACCCCTATAGCCGATTACTTCGTGATATGCAGCGTTACCAGTGAGCGTCACCTCGACACGCTGGTGGAAGAGGTCGCCAAAGAGACTAAAGAGCGCTTACATGTGCGTCCCTGGCATGTTGAGGGCACCAGTCAGGATGGGTGGGTGCTGCTGGACTATGGGAACGTAGTCGTCCACGCATTTATGCCGGCGGTGCGCTCATATTACGATCTGGAAGGGCTTTGGCGTGAAGCATCCGTCGTGGTGAATATCCTCTGAGATTCACCAGACGGCATCCGGGAATGTGCTGATCCCGGCGTGCCTACCGATGCGTTTATACATCTGGAAGCCCTGAAATGGGTATCCCAGTATCCCATCGTGTATGGCCCAGGATCGCCCCCGAACGGTTCTCCATGCGTCCGGGTGTCGGAACGGGGTGGAGCCATCCAACTTCGCATGTAACTCGCCGCCGGGCCTGAATTCCCGGTCTATCCACTGCATGGTCTTGAGGCCGCGCGTGTAGTTGAACCCGTACCGCTCAAACGCTATCGCGTTATGATAGGCCAACGGCTCGATGAAGAATATGTCATGGTGCATGTGCCGGATAAACCGCTCGAATACCGGCACGGTATGCCGGAATCCGCGCAACCCGGCCCTTACCTGTCCCGGTGCAAGGCCGGCCTTCATGGCAGCTATCTCCGCCGGGATATTGCGCGAGACGGTGCCAAAGTAGGTGGGATTGCCGTTTTCATCGCGGTCTATGTCAAAACGGGGGCTATCCGGATCGTTGAGTATCACCATGAGGACCTGTATCTGGCCGTTGAAGGTATCGACCATCTGCAGGTAGCCGATCGGGTCTTCGGCATCGGGCGGATAACGCAGCTCGATCTCGACCGCGCGGCTGCCCCTGGGACATCGGATATGAACGGCCCTGACACCGTTTATCGTCAGGTCACGGGGGTCTACGTTAAAGCGCTCCGCCATCCAGGGCGGGAGCAATGTGCGGTATACGGCCTCCTTGTTCCTATCCGGCAGATCGTTTATGCCCCTGATCGAGCAGGGCCACACGTTCGGGAGGTCTGGGTCTTGGAAAGGGTCATACACGGCCTTTGCGACCCCCTACCATTGCACGTGCACCGGCGTGCCGATAGGCGCCCAGTTGTAAAGCCACTGGGCTTCTGGGGTGGGCATGTTGACGCAGCCGTGGCTCATCGGTTGCCCAAAAT
>JALXEW010000228.1 GCA_027069285.1 Ardenticatenia bacterium
GGCGTATTGGCCTCGACCACGAACGGCTTGATCCCGGCGCGGCCCGCCGACTTATCTACCGTGGCCCAGACGACGACGAAGCCATCGGACTCCTGGCCGGCCATCAGCCCATTGGTGATGAAGATTTTCTCGCCGTTGAGAACCCACTCGTTAGTTTCCGGATCGAGCGTGGCCGTGGTCTGGATCGCGGCGGTATCGGAGCCTGCTCCCGGCTCGGTGATCGCCATCGCGGCCCATTTCGGCTCGCCCTCGGCGAAGCGTTTCAGGAAGCGTTCCTTTTGCTCCGGCGTGCCCACCGCCTCGATGGCCGCGCCGCCCAGCGCGGAGGTGGGGATCGTCAGGTAAAGCCCGGCGTCGCCCCAGCTGAGCGCCTCGATCATATATAGCATGTTGAGATAGCGGGTGGATGGGCCTTTTCTTTCAGGCTTTTCCTCGCCCTTCTGGGCGCGCTTTTCACGTTTGGCCCATCTGGCTTGCTCCTGTGCTTTCAGGAACTCCCACATCATATTGTTGAAGTCCCAGGGGCGCTCGTGTTCGTGCTCATCGTAGTAGCGGGCGATTGGCCGCATCACATTTTCGGCCACCATCAGCGTTTGCTGATAGGCCCGCATTACCTTTTCGGGAATCTCAAAGCTGATCATTGCCGCCTCCGCCTAGACCATTGCCAGACCTTCGAAAGTGGCGATGCCGCGACCATTACGCAGCCACATCTCGACCGGGAAATCGCGTGTATAGCCATACCCGCCCAGTATCTGCACCGCCCGGTCGGTGACCGTCACCGCCATCTGGTCGGCGTACATCTTTGCCAGGTAAGCCTCCTTAGTGGCATCCTGGCCCTGGTCGAGCTTCCAGGCGGCTTCCCAGACCATGAGGCGGGTGGCGTCGACGTCGATTGCCATCTCGGCCAGCATGAACGCGATCGACTGGCGGTGCGCTATCGGCTCGCCGAACTGGACGCGCTCTTTAGCGTAATCGCGTGCATACTCCCAGGCGCCACGGGCCACTCCTACCGCCATCGCCCCGACCGCCACGCGCGAGCAATTGAGCAACCGGCCCATTTTGATGCCCTCCGGGCCGCCCAGGCGGTTCTCGGCTGGCACCTTTACCTCATCGAGGGTGAGCCGATAAGTCGGCAACGGCTTGATACCCATCAACTTTTCCCGATCGCCGATCTTCAGGCCCTCGGTCCCGGCCTCGACCAGGAATCCCTGGGTAACCCCGTCCTCGTTGGCGTAGATCAGGAAAAGCTCGGCATCCGCCGCCAGCGGGACGTAAGCCTTCTCGCCGCTGAGCACATAATAGCCGTCCTGGAGCGTGGCCGAGGTCTGCAATCCCATCGGGTTAAAGCGGATTA
Source organism: Ardenticatenia bacterium (assembly GCA_027069285.1). Lineage (GTDB taxonomy): Bacteria > Chloroflexota > Anaerolineae > Aggregatilineales > JALXEW01 > JALXEW01. Next base: position 1,355 of record JALXEW010000228.1, read on the forward strand.
CCGGTTCCAGCAGCGCGGCAGTGGCCTTCGGGAACGATTCCTCGCAGAAGACGGGCAGGTACCTCTCCTTTTGAGCCTCGGTGCCGAACTCGAGGATCGGAATGGCGACCAGGGCAGGGGTCATGGCGTACATTGCCATGCTGAGATCGCCCCATGCCAGCTCCTCGCAGGCCAGAACCCCCGTGAGTATCGAGTGGGAATCGCCGAAACCCCCGTACTTTTCGGGTATTTGCGATGGGATCAGGCCGAATTCCCACGCAGTTGAGATGATCTCATCGGGGACCTTTTCCTCCTCGTCGGCGTCGCGCGCGACCTTACGCATTCGGTCGCGTGCGAAGCGGGCGATCTGCTCGGTGAGCATTTTCTGCTCTTCGGACATTTCGAACGAAAGCATTGTTGCAGTCCTCCTGGGCACGGGCGTGCCTTTTTTCGGGAATCACTTTTCGTCGGAGTGGCGCCGTCCGGAGTGTTTGGGGTGCGTTTCCGCTCCGGATTCTGGGAGTTGGGCTGCCGCAGCGTCCACCACGCGGCGCAAGACCTCCATTGTGACCTCTCGTCCGCGCGGTGTCATCTCGTCCCATAGCGCGGTTGCCATACGTTGGTAGGCGTCCTCCATAGCCGCCATAAGTGCGGCGCTGGGGCCGGTCAGCTCCAGCTCGACCACCCGGCGGTCTCTTTCGCTGCGGCGCCTGGAAAGGTAGCCTTTTTCGACCAGGCGGTTGACCACCCAACTGGCGGTACTATCTGGCATACCGCCCACCCGGCTGATCTCCCCCACGGTGCGGAGTCCGAGCCAGGCCATTATCTGGATGACCCACAGTTCCTGTTTAGTGAGGTTTGGGTCCTGACTGAGGTAAGCCTGTTGGGCGATGAGGTATCGACGGGCCATCTCCAACAGCAGCTCTTTGAGCTGCCGAATACCCTCCTCGCGACCGGATTCATCACCGGCCATGTGATACTCCCGGAGTATATCTGTGGACGAGGCGGTCCCGATAGCCTGCCTTTACGGGCCATCGGGCGTATCTGCGGATTTATTCCAAAATCCGGTTATACCGGAAATTGAAAATTCCAATATTTGCTGTAATTGTATCACGTTCAAGAGGGGCGAGTCAAGGGTTATTTCCGCTTTTCAAAATGTATAGTAAAATACCCCGGTGACCTGCGTCCCTGGCCGGGGATCAGAACCGGTGATCGCTGCCGCAGGTGTCCGGCGGACGCCTCTATGACTACCACAAGTGTTCGAAGGAGGTCCATAGTGCGACGGACGCGCAACCTTTTGACGGCCCTCTTACTGATCATGGCATTTGCCCTCGTTTTAACCTCGGCACGTGCACAGGAGGGGGGAGAAGGACTTTCGGTACAGATCAATGCGATCAATACGGACGCATTCCCCGACATCATGGTTGTTCTGACCGTTCTGGACGAGACCGGACAACCTCTGCCGGAGCTAGACCCGCAGGACATCCAGGCGTTCGAGGATCGGGCGCCCATGACCGTGCTTGGTGTCGAAAGCCTGACCGATGAGAATATCGGCATATCGGTGACCCTGGCAGTGGATGTCAGCCTGAGCATGTTGGGGGAGCCACTGGAAAAGGCTAAAGAGGCCGCCATACTATTCGTGCGCTCGCTGGCGCCCGGAGATGAGGTGGCGTTGCTCACATTCGCGTCCGATGTGAACGTGGTGATGCCGTTCACCGCCGATAAGGACGCGGTGATCACCGCAATAGAAAGGCTGCAGGCCGGGGGCAGAACTGCCCTTTACGAAGGCGCCTACCAGGCGGTGCAGCTGGCCGCCACCTCGACCTACCCGCGCAGGCTGGTGGTACTCTTGAGCGATGGCGCCGAGTATGGGAACCTGAGCCGTGCCCGGCGTGAGGATGCCTTCGTGGCCGCGACAAATGCCGGATTACCCATCTATACCATCGGGCTTGGATATGGCACCGACCGTACCTATCTGAGCAGCGCGGCTGGACTTACCGGTGGGGAATACTACGAATCCCCCTCCCCCGACGAGCTGGCCGCCATATACTCGGGCCTTTCGGAGTTCCTGCGGAGCCAATTCGTCGTCACATTGCGCTCCGGCCTGATCGGTGATGGGCGTCCGCATGAGCTGGAAATTCGGGTTACCGGTGCCGAGGCTTCCGGCGGCGACCGGTTTACCTTCACCGCCCCGGTAGTTGTGCCACTGGTCAGTCTCCCGGCCCTGGAAGCTGAGCAGGTGATAGAGCAGACCACTACGATAACCCCGTTCATCACCATTGAAGGCGAGCCGGTTGCGGTGGTCTACAGCCTGGACGGGGAGCCGGTTGCGGAGCCGGACGAGCCGCCGTATGAGATCACACTTGACCCCTATCACCTTACGCCCGGTGAACACGTCTTGAGCCTGGCCGTCACCGATGCCGACGGCGATACCGGCACGACCGAGGTCACCTTTACCGTTGCCGAAGTGCCGCCTATTGTCCAGATGGCCCTGCCGGAGGGGCCGATTGAGGAGCCGATCACCGTCAGCCCATTCGTGATCTCGCAGACCGCCGGCTTTTCGGTGGACATCGCCGTGGACGGCGAAGTGATCTTCAGCAGCGATGAGCCGCCATTTGAGGCCGAGATAGACCCACTGGACTTCTCTCCTGGAGAGCATACCCTGACGGTCATCGTGACCGATGAGCACGGGCATCAGAGCGAATTCGATAGCGCCCTGGTCATCTCGGAAGGCCCCGCCGCTACCGCCACGGCTCAGGAACTGGCAATGTTGGCCACCGAAGCCGCCGTTCAGACCGCCACACAGGTCGCATGGGAGACCGCTCACGCCCCGACCGATACGCCTACTTC
>JALXEW010000229.1 GCA_027069285.1 Ardenticatenia bacterium
GGTTATGGGCGTCGGTGGCCTGGCTGCGATGGGGATCGCGTCGGCTGAGGGAAGAGCATCTGGGCCTTTTGGCGGGATTGGCCTTTCTCACGAAGGCATCGGCGTATTTCATTGCCGTCATACTGGCCCTGGCGATCCTGGTGAGATGGAAGTGGGGTGAGGGTGATGGGGAATCTGCCCATAGCCCCGGCGCGATTTTGAGTGCTCTGGCACGCTTTGCGATCCCTGCCCTGATCCTGGGTGGTGTTTGGTGGGCGCGTGACGTATCGGTATACGGGTGGCCGGATTTCCTGGGCAAGATGGCACACGATGCCGTGGTGGTCGGGCAGCCGCGTACCTCCGAGTGGGTCGCCGATATGGGCGCCGCCGGGTTGATCCACCGTCTGGCGGTGACGACTTTCCATAGCTTCTGGGGGCAATTCGGCTGGATGGCAGTTCCCATGACGGGGCGAATATACGCTGTGTTGGGGATTTTCTCGGCATTTGTGGCGCTGGGGCTATTGCTCAGGGCCTGGAGGGTGCGGCCCGGCGGTTGGCCCAGATACCGTCTGGCGGGCGTGGCCTTGATGGGGCTTTCTGTCGCGTTGGTGGTGGCGCTTTACCTGGCATATAACGTCACCTTTGTGCAGCACCAGGGCCGGTATCTGTTCCCGGCGATGATCCCGTTGGGGGTGGCAGTCGTGGCCGGCCTGGACGGATGGGTGGGGCTTCTGCCGATCGATCGGCGTATGGGGCAATGGCTTCCTGCGTTGCTTCTCGTCTGGCTGGCGCCATTTTCGTCCTATGCGCTTTTCCGCATACTTTTGCCCACTCTTGCCCGCTGAGAGGCATCCTATTTGACGGCGCCTGCGGTCAGGCCCTCGACGAAGTGCCGCCCCACCAGCGCGAATAGCATGAGCACCGGCAATGTGGTGATCGTCGCCCCGGCCAGCAGCAATCCCCAGTCCACCTGGTATTGGCCGATTATGCCCGCGAGGCCCACCGGGACTGTTCGGTTCACGTCGCTGATGATCACGACCGAGGCGAACATATACTCCGTCCACGAGGTGATGAAGGCGTAGATGGCGATGCTACCCAGGCCCGGCGCGATCAGCGGGAGCATGACCCTGGCAAGTATGGTGGCCCTATCGGCACCATCAAGGGCGGCGGCTTCCTCAAGTTCGTGCGGCACGGCCTTGAAGAACGCCTCCATCAGCCAGACCGCAAACGGAGATGCGAATGTCACGTTGATGATCACCAGCGCCCAAAGCGTATCCACCAGGTGGATATGGGTCAGCATGGTGTAAAGCGGGATAAGCAACAGGATACCCGGAAATGCGTATGTGACCAGGATCACCTTGAAGATGAGATCCCTGCCCGGAAAGCGCAACCTGTAAAGGCTATAGGCCGCAGGAGTGGCGAGGAGCAGGGTTACGATCATGGTCAATGCCGCTACGATGGTGCTGTTGAGCAGGTACTGGGGGAAGTCGGACGACGAGAATAGTTTATCGTAATGCTGAAGGGTGAAGGATTGCGGGAACAGGGTGGGCACCCGCTGTATTATCTCCTGCGGGGCCTTGATCGAGCCGGTGAATATCCAGTAGAAGGGGGCGATCACGACGAACATGAGCACGATAACGGGAATCCACACCCCAAGAGTCCGACGGACGCGGTAAAAGTTAACGCCGGTCACTTATTCCCCCTCCTCCTCGCCCTTTGGGGCCATGAAGCGGATGAACAATACCGCGAATAACAACAGGAACAGCCCCACAAGTACCGATGCCGCCGCCGCGCGACTGAGCCGATACTTCTTGAAGGCCATCTCGTAGATGTAGACCGGGAGAGTGGTCGTGCCGGACGACGGCCCCCCTCCGGTGAGCAGCCAGATCACATCGAAGACGTTAAACGACCACAGGGTGCCGACCAGGCCCATCACGAATAAAACCGGCTGCAGGCCGGGTAACGTGACGTTCAAGAAGCGCTGGAACGGTGAGGCCCCATCGACGGCAGCGGCCTCGTACAACTCCTGAGGTATATTTTGCATCGAGGCGAGCAGTATGACTGCCATGAGTGGGAACCAGCGCCACGAGTTGATGAGCATGACCGAGATCATGGCGGTATTCGGCGAGCCGAAGAAGGCCACCGGCTCCGGTGTGATCCCCAGTGCCACCAGCAGGTAGTTGACGATCCCGCCGGAGGTACCCAGCATCCACCGCCAGATTATGACCACTACCACCGTCGGCACTATCCACGAGAGGATCACCCAGACACGGGCGATGCCCCTACCGGAAAACCTCTGCTTGAGGATCAGGGCGGTGGCGAATGCGGCCACGGTTTGGAACAGGCCGTTGCCGATGACCCACACCAGGCTGCGTTTGAAAGCATCCCAGAATTTGCCCGATCCGAGAACCTTTGAGTAATTTTCCAGGCCGATGTACTGACCCCCGGTGCCTATAATACCCACGTTCTGGAAGCTGAGGTTGATGGCTGCCATAAGTGGATAGAGTATCGTGCCTGCCAACCATAGGAGAAGTGGGGCCACCAGCAGATAGCCAAGCAGTGCCTGGCTATTCCAGCCTGTCCGCATGGTCTTGACCTTTCCGGTCTGGCGCATACTGTTCCCTCTCCGTCGGAGCGTCAATCAAGAGGCCGGTGGAGGCGTAGCCGGCCCCCACCGGCCCGGCAAGAGGTCGTGTCGCTACTCCTCGGCGGCTTCGATGGCTTCTATCATCTGTTCCTGGCCCCAGGCCACCGCATCTGCGGGTGCTTCGCCGTCGATCACCACCCGCTGCAGGGTCTGAGCCAACAGGTTCTGGGCCGAGATCTGGGCGATGCTGGGGAAGATATTGCCGCCGGTGAACCCGAAGAGCATACCATTCTGCGAGTTCTCCAGCATGACCCTGATCTGTGCCTCGTACTCAACCACCAGCGGGTCGCTCCAGTAACTCTCGGCCTCGCTGCCGTCCTCGGTGACCGGCAGGAACAGGCCGGGTTCCATGTTCAGGAACCTGCCGTAGTTCTCCGGCTCCAGCAGGAAGCGCAACCATTCATAAGCGGCTTCCTGCTTATCTGGATCATCGGTCAGCAGCATGACGGCATTAGGATATGCGATTGTGCCGGATTCTTCCAGATCTGCCGCGTGTGGGATCGGGATGACGCCCAGGTTTTCTGGATCGCCCTCGCCCTGATCCTCGTAGGACTTGATGACGGTGAATTGCAGGATCATGGCGCAGGTGCGGCTGACGAAGCAGGCCTCGGCCTCACCCCACGTCCAGTTCGGGCTATCGGGCGGCGAGTACTGGTATAGCTGGCTGTAGAAGTCGAGTGCCTCGACCGTATCGGGGTTATCGAAGCGGAGGGTGCCGTCTTCGTTATAGAGTTCGAATGCGCCCGCGTTGATCATGAAGTCATACACGGTCTGATCGGTATAGAGGTGACGGTTCGCGGGAAGCCCGATGCCGTAGACCCCGGCCTCCTCGTCCGTCAGGGCCTCGACTGCTGCCAGCCACTCATCCCAGGTCTCCGGCGGCTCGATCCCGGCCTCCTCGAACATATCCACATGGTACCACAGCGAGTGGGCCATGTTCCACAAAGGTACCGCCCAGACGTGCCCGTCATAGGTATAAGGCTCTACAGCCGAGGGGAAGAACCCGTGAGCCTCATCCATCTCGGCCACGAAATCGTCAACCGGCTGAACCGCACCCACCTGGCGGATGATGGGCGTGAAGTCAGGGATGGCGAAGAGCAGGTCGGGCGCGTTTCCTGCAGCTACCGCCGCCGGGGCCTTTGCGTAAATCTCGGCCCAGTTCTGCGGCTCCTGGGAGACGTGGATATTGGGGTGTGCCTCGTTGAATTCGTCGATCAGCTGCTGGATGCGCTCCACCCGGTGTGGGGGCTGCTCCATATGCCAGAAGACGATCTCAACCACGTCTTCCTGGGCGGATACCGGCCCCCAGGCCATGAATAGCATCCCGATGATCAGCGCTATGGTGAACGCTCCTGCTTTAGCTCGCATTGCTAATCCTCCTTCAAGGTATCGCGACTTGTGAATCGGTAAGCCATCGCCCTCAATCCGGCTACGACTTTGGCTCAGATAGCCAGCGGATAACCTGCGCCCAGAACGCGCCGTAATGAGGCCATTTGACGAATCCCGCAGCCCAGTGCGGGGCGCAATCCGAGGTCATTGCGAACACGCGGCCTTTGCCCACCTGCCAGCAGGCTATAAACGGGTCGCCTGCGTCGCCGATGGTGGCGAGCAAATCCGCCTCATCGCGGGGTTTGGTCTTGTTATATCCCAGGAAGATCGGCGGATCGTCCCAGGGGAGACCGGCCATGATCGGATGGTCGGGATTGAGCACTTTGGGCTTTGCGCCTTCCGGCGTCTCAACCCGGTCGTCCGGGAGTGGCAGGATTTCGACGGGCAATATCTCGGCCACAGGGGTACCGTACCAACGGCCCTTGCCGTAGTGGCCCTGGTAGGTGAAGTAGCCTCCCAGATAGGCCAATCCCCCGCCGTTTTCCACGTATTTGACGATCTCTTTAAGGCGATTCGGCCCCATGGGGACCTGGTTACGGCGGGCGCCGGGATAGAGGATCAGGGTATCGTGGCCAATGTCACTGAGGATGATCGCGTCGTATTGGGCCATCTCCCCGGCAGTTTCGGGGAAGTCGGAGTAGGCTATGTGTGACATCATGCGGGTGACCTCGATCCCGGCATCCTCAAGCGCCCCCTTGAGGTAGACGCCCGCGTCCCATATCTCATCCACCATGGGGAATACTTCCATCCCCTCCAGGCCCATCAGGAACATGATGGCCGAGTCACCGGCATAGAGCACATGAGTCATCTTCAATCTCCTTTGCCTGCGTTGTGCCAGACCAGGGACGCAGCCCCAATTGCGCCGGAATCCTGGCCCAGGCCGGCGAGTACGACTTTGGCGGCCTCTGCGTTGCCCGGCAAAGCCCTTTGGCGGATGGTTTCCCGGATGGGCGCTGCCAACAGGTCGCCGACTGCGGAAACTCCGCCGCCCAGCACGATCATCTCCGGATTATTGATGTCGGCGTAGTAGGCCAATGCCGCCCCTATGTATTGCCCGGCGCGGGTGAAGAGCTTCCGTGCCAGTTCATCACCGTTCAACGCGGCCATGGCGACGTGTTCCGCCGTCATATCCTGAGGGTCGAATTGGCGCAGCGATGTTTCCTCCCCGCGATCGAGTGCAGCCAGCGCCTCACGCAGGATTGCGGGGCCAGAAGCCAACGCTTCCAGGCATCCTCGCTTGCCGCAGCCGCATTGCGGGCCTTCCGGTTCCAGCACCAGGTGGCCTATATCGCCGGCGCCCTCGGTCGCGCCGTGGTAGAGCCGTCCGTCCAGGATCATGCCCCCGCCTATCCCGGTGCCGATCGTTACGTACAGCACATGTCTGGCCCCACGGGCCACTCCGTAGAACATTTCGGCCAGGGCTGCGGCGTTCGTATCCTTATCCACCCAGACCCGTTCGGCCCACTCGTCGCCCAGCCTCTTGATCACCTCGTCTCGGAGGGGGACGTTTTCCCACTTCAGGTTGGATGCCAGGATCACGACGCCACGGCGGCTATCGGTCATCGCTGCCACGCCGATCCCGATGCCTGCCACCCCGCCAGGGGATCCGGCCTCTAATTCGCGGATGCATTCTGACACCAGGTCTATCGTCGCGTTGGGGCCGTCTCGTACCGGGGTCGGGCGTTTGACTCTTGCGTGGATATTCCCGTCCCGGTCGATCAGCACTCCGGCGGTTTTGGTGCCGCCTATATCTATCCCAATGGCATACTTTCTCACGGCCACGGCACCTTCTCCCGTTATAGGTGCGGGTTGCGCTTCTTGTACTTGGCCAGCATATCGGCGTTATGCTCGGCGGCGCCCGGCATATTGGAGCTACGGTACGCAGGGACGGTGAGTCCTTGTGTGGCGAGCCTCACCGAGACCTCGGCGACTATGGAGTTCCAGATGAAGGCGCCTGCCACAGTGGAATATGGGGCCACCTTCACGCCGCCGCCCATATCCACCAGTGCGTCGCCCGGCGGCCCGCAGTTATCTATGACTATATCGGCCACCTCCGGCAATTTGACGCCGATCGGATTCGGCGCCTGGGTCGAGTATTCCAGCGATACGACGCCGATAACCGTCAGCCCCCTCTGCCTGGCGTCCCTGGCCAGCTCTACCGGGACTGCGTTGACGCCGCTGTTGGAGAAGACTACCAGCACGTCACCCGGTCTCGGCTCATAGCGATCCAGCAGCTTGCCGCCCAGGCCGGGTAGTCGCTCCATAGCGGAGCTGAGTATGGCACTTTCGTGCAGCATCAGGTTGGAAAAAAGCATCGGGCATACCGGGGCCAATCCCCCGGCGCGGTAATGTCCCTCCTCGGCCAGCATGTGGGAATGTCCGCTGCCGAAAAGGTACACCATCCCATCGTTTGCGATGGCCTGTGTTATCGCATCTGCCGCCTTTGCGATGGCATCGCCCTGAGTCTGGGCTATGCGATCTAAGATGGCCATCACCGCTTCCATATAAGTTTTGGCGCCTTGTGTGGTATTCTCGCTCATTTCCTGGTTTCCGATTCCGAATCGCGCATCAGGGTCGTATGCAGCCTGTACTTATCGCCCCTATAGACCGAGCGGACGTATTCAACGGGATGTCCTTTATCGGAGTAGGTCACTCTGGTGATGCTCAGCACGGGCATTGGGTCTTCCAATTCCAGGGCCTCGCATTCGTATGGTTCGGCCATACGGGCCTCTATAGTCTGCTCGGCCCTGACCAGTACCAGCCCGTAATCCTTCCTCAGCGCCTCGTAGAGCGACTCGCGGGAGAAGTCGTGGCTGTTCAGCAGACCGGGGCACAGCCTATGGGCCAGGTAGGCGGTTTCGAGCGCTATGGGCACCTCGTCGGCCATGCGCACGCGGCTGAGTACGATCACCTCATCGCCCCGGTTTATCTGGAGATAGCTGGCGGTTATCTCATCCGCAGGCTCGATCACCGCGATCAGCACTTTGCTTGATGTGCGTACCCCTCTCTGGGCCATCTCCTCGCTGAACCCGGCCAGGGCTTGCAATCGCCCCTCGATCTTCGGGAGGCTGACGTATGTTCCTTTGCCCACCTGGGAGTAGATGAGGCCTTCGTGCGCCAGCGCCTGCAATGCCTGCCTGGCCGTCATCCGGCTGACGCCGAATTGGCGCGCGAGTTGTCTTTCGGAGGGCACTTTGGTGCCTGCCGGGTATACCCCGGTTTGTATTTGCATCCTCAGATGTTCCTTGATCTGGATGTACAAGGGCACCGATGAGTCGCGTGTGAGTGTCATCTTCTCGCCAGGTGGGCTATAGCGGTATATACCACTTGTCTATTTGTATGATACACTGGCTTTTGGCCTTGTCAAGCCCTTTTTTAGTTTTTCCGAAGGATGATGGCCCGGTTGCGATATGGCGAGGGCCGGGGATGGGTACCCGGCCCTAAACGCCAACCTATTCGTGGGGCGGCCAGTGCTATCTGAGGCCCATTGCGAGCTTCCGGTATGGTCGGATTCGGCGGGCTATGGCCTGGCGGGGGTAGTCTGGCCGCAACCGATCAGGCACGTCTCGCCGTCATATCGGGCCAGCTCCAACGCGCCCTCGTCCCTCAGGCCGAGGATCAGAACCGAGTGGCTCATCTCACCCTGGCCGTACTCTGCCGGCCTGTAGACCCCCTGGACACCGTGCATTTGCTCGATCCCTACCAGCCAGGATCGTACATCGTCCGGTGCCGGGCCGACTTCCCGGATCGCGTGTGCAGCCAGGTAAACCGCGTCGTAGTACGCGGCGGCGAGCGATGATGGAGACTCCCCAAACCGCGTCTCGTAGGAATCCACAAAGTCGCGCCCGACCCAATCGCCGGCGACGGGCCACCAGTTTACCGGCCCGATCAGCTCCACAGTTGGCGAGGGCTGCAGATCACCTGCCAGCTCCGGTGTCAGGTAGCCGTATGCCAGCACCCCATCCCAGCCCAAAGCATCGAGTTCCGTCAGCAGGCTTTCGAGTGCGGGTGGGATCGTCCAGGCCAACACTGCCTCCGCGCCGGAATCTGAGATCTGACGGGCCATATCGGCGAAATCACCGCCGTCAACATCATGCTCCAGCGAGAGCACCACCCGCCCGCCGTCCGATGCGGAGATCGCATCCTCTATTGCGTCTTTCGCGCGGAAGGCGTACTCGGTCCGAACCGTCACCGTTGCGAATCGGGTGAACTCGCGCACGTCCAACAGGTACTCGGTCGCGGCCTCGGCCAGGGCACGGTCATTGGGCCGCATCTGCAGGACGAAATCCGCCGGTTCCCTGACCGGCATCCACGGATCGGTGGCCGATGTCATCACCGGCAGGCCAAGCCCGGCTGCCAGGGACAGATTCGGCATGATGTGGGCGTTATAGTCAGGCCCCAGGAGCACGCTGGCACCCATTTCCGCAGCCGTTTGCATGGCGGTCGCCGCCTCATCCGGCGTCGCCGCGTCCAGCGATTGCAGGGTGAGCGTATACCGCACCCCGTCCGGCCCGATCACCCCGCCGGCGTCGTTGATCTCCTCGATCGCCAATGTGGCGCCTTGTTCTGCGTGGCGGCCACGGGCCTCCGTTGCCCCTCCCATAGTGGAGATCAGCGCCAGAACCGCCACATCGTAACCCTCGACCGTCTCGTCGGACGTATCGGGCCACCATGTATCCGGGCAGTTCACACATGCGCCATCCTCATAGCGGGCAGCCTCGCGCAATTCTCCATCGGCGCCGACCTGGATCAGCAGCAGATCATCGGTATGGGCGGCGTCGTAGATGCCCTGTACTGCCCGGTAGCCGGATATATTGCCGAGTTCGCGGGCTATGCCGTCGGGATCGTCCCCGGCCCCGGCGACTGCCTGCGCCAGCAGGTACATCGCGTCGTAGTAGGCTGCGGCCTCATCTGGCGGGGTTGTGCCCCATCTTGCCTCATATTCGGCCACAAAGCTTTGTCCGTAGGCGTCATATGCGGCTGCTGACCATGACGTCGGGCCGAACATCCCATCGGCCAGTTCCGGCCCTGCCCGTTCCACGAATCCCCTATCCAGACCGGAGTATACTATCAGGCCGTCCCACCCCGCGTCCCTCAGAGCTTCCAGCAGCAGTACCGCCTGGGCGTCCAGAGTCCAGGCGAAGACTGCTTCCGCATCCGCGTCACGAATCTCCTCCGCATCCGCCGAAAGGTCTTCCGAATCTGCCGGATGGCTCAACTCGGCCACGATCTCGCTCCCGGCGTTTTCAACGGCCTCGACGAATATGTTCAGCTCATCCTGAGCCGTTTCCGTATCCGCCGCGACGGCTGCGATGCGTCTCAGGTGGCGCTCCGTTGCCAGGTAGTCTGCCGCCGCCCGTGTCCATGCATCCAGGTCGGCGGAAAGATGGAAGGCGTATGCCGAATCCGAGGCCGGTGCATCCGGTGCGCCGTAAAGCAGCGGTACCTGGGGGTCGCCGGCATCCAGGATCGTCTCCACGTATCCGACCTGCTCGACCAGGGCCGCGATCACCCCGTCATCGGCTGCCTCGGATAAAGTATCCGGGGCATCGTCATCCCCATCGGCCTCGTAGTAGACTACCTCGAACACGTACCGGTCGCCGTCGGGGCCGGCCACGCCGCGAGAGCGGTTATCACCCTCCGGCTCGTTGATCTGCTCTGCCGCCAGGACTGCCGCCTGGTATAGCAAGCGGTCGGCCTGCGCCTGTGTCCCATCGGCAGCCCCTATGAAGGCCACCGTCAACATCGTCTCGTTCTGGGCCATGACGCCCGGCGCCGACCATGATAGTACCGTCACAAGCAGGATCACCGTCAGCAGAACTCTTTTCCCGTTCATATTCTCATCCCCTTCTCGACCAATCACGCAGGTCACTCGTATCGCAGCGCCTCTATCGGGTGGAGACTTGCCGCCCTGTTGGCCGGGTAAAGCCCGAAGAAGACGCCTACCAGCACCGAAAATCCGAATCCGATCAGGATCGCCTCCGGCGACAGATCGGCACTCAGCGCGCCCGTGGAATTGATCGCCGCTAAGATGGCGCCGCTGAGTGCGATTCCGATCAGGCCGCCGGTTGCGCTCAGCACCACCGTCTCGATCAGGAACTGGGCCAGGATATGCCATCGCTGCGCCCCGACGGCCTTACGTATACCGATCTCTTTAGTGCGCTCGGTGACCGAGACCAGGGTGATATTCATGATCCCGATCCCGCCCACCAGCAGTGAGACGCCGGCTATGGCCGCCAGGAACACCGTCATAGTGCTGGTGATACTGGTTGCCATGCCAAGCAGCTCCTGCTGGCTGATGACCGTGAAATCGTCATCCTCATCGGGATCGAGCCTGTGCCGCCGGCGCAGGATGCTTTCGACCTGGGCGATGACGTCATCTATGGCTTCCTGGGTTTCCGCCCTGATCATTATTGTCGAGACCAGGTACTCCCCCCCGGTGACGCCGCGTCCGCTTGCCAGTTTACGGTACGCAGTACTTAGTGGCACGTATATATATGTATTGGGGTTGAACATGCCGACGGCGCCTTGTTCGGCCAGCACTCCGATCACCTCGAATCGCACGTTGTTGATGCGGATAGTCCGCCCTATCGGGTTCAGGCCGCCAAATAGCTCATCCGCCGCCTGCGATCCCAGCACCGCCACACGCTCCCTGCCGTCGACGTCATCCTGGCTTATAAAGCGACCTATGGCCGGCTCCAGATTCCGGATGACGGCATACTCCGGCATCTCGCCTATGACCAGGGTATCCATCCCGTTATCCTCAAAAGCCACCTGGGCGCTCAGGCGAAATTCGGGCGCGACGGCGACGATATGCCGGACTTCCGCCTCTATCGCCTCGGCATCGGCCAGGGTCAGGTTGTGGCCGGATGTGGCGGTTACCGATGTGACCTGTCCGCCCGGTATGATCGTGATCAGGTTGGTTCCCACGCCCTCTATCTGCTCGGTGATCGCGGCTTCGGCACCGCGACCGACCGAGAGCAACGACACGACCGCGCAAACGCCGATGATCACGCCCAACATCGTCAGCGCCGAGCGTAACTTGTTTGCCATCATCGCGTCCAGGGCTATCCACACGTTCTGGCCGATGTTTATCCCGGCCCCACGCCGTTTAATCGTCTTCCGGGTGCCCATCGTCCACCTCCTGTGGTTTTGCCCCTGTCAGCAGCCCTTCTGGTGGCTCGACTACGCGCCCGTCGCGCAGATAGATGACGCGCTCGGTTTGGGCCGCCACTTCCGGGTCATGCGTTACGATGATCAGGGTGATTCCCCGTTCCTGATGTAGCCGCTTGAAGAGTGACATGATCTCGGCCCCGGTCTTGGTATCCAGGTTGCCGGTTGGCTCGTCGGCCAACACTATGGCCGGCTCGTTGACAAGCGCACGGGCTATGGCAACGCGCTGCTGCTCGCCGCCGGAAAGCTCGGTGGGCTTGTGGCCCAACCGATCCCCCAGCCCGACCATTTCCAACATTTTCGCCGCCCGCTCCCGACGTTCGCGCGCCCCCACACCGCCGTATATTAGCGGCAGCGTCACATTCGCCAGGATCGTATTGCGGGGCAACAGATTGAACTGCTGGAATACGAAGCCGATCCTCTCGTTTCGGATGATCGCCAATTCCCGATCGCTCATCCGGCTGATCTCCTCGCCTTCCAGCCAGTACCTGCCACCGGTTGGCACGTCCAGGGCGCCGAGGATCGCCATGAGTGTGCTCTTGCCGGAGCCGGATGGCCCCATGATGGCGATCATCTCCCCCTCCCGTACCTGAATCGAGACGCCGCGCAGCGCATGTACCTCAGTCTTGCCCATGTGATAGACTTTGCTCAGCTCCTGCGCCTCGATGACGACCCTTTCGGACATGGCTACCTCCCCCTGCCGAAACCGAAGAGGTTGCCAAACAACCCGCCGCCGGCATCTTCCCCGGTCTCATCCAGTGGGATGTAGGCCTCCTGGCCGGGGTGCAGGTCGCCTTGAACCGCCGTCAGGCCGTTGGTGGTCTGTCCGCTGGTGACGGGGAGCGGCTCCAGGTTCCCGTCATCGGAGCGCACAAGCACGAACTCGTTACCGTCGTCGTCCCGCTGGACTGCCTCGGTGGGCACGACCAGGACGTTTTCCTCGGCGGCGACGATGATCTCAACATCCGCGCTCATGCCCAGGAGTACCGGAACCTCGTCGGTTGGCGTCACGTCAACCCGCACATTGTACGTCACGATCCCCTGGACATCCCTCCCTGCCGGGTCGATCCTGGTGACGATGCCCTCTACAGTTACATCATCCGCCGCCTGTAGTGTGACATTTGCCCGCTGACCGGTCTCGACCGATACCACGTCCAGCTCGTCAACCGGCACGTCAACGTGGAGCCGGGAGTCATCGACCACGGTGATGACCGCCATCCCCGCGCCGACGGATTGTCCTTCGGTGATCCGCACATCGGTCACGATGCCGTCAAAAGGCGCCACCAATCGCGCATCGTCCAAAGCCGACCGCGCCTCGTCCAGTCGGATCCTGGCCTGCTCCAGCTGTGCCTGTGCCTGTTCGATCTCATCCTCGGTCGGCCCCTCCAGCAGGGCATCCAGGGCGGCCTGGGCATCGTCCACACTCGCGCGCGCTGCGTCCACCTGTCCGGTATCCTCTGCCTGCGCCCGCGCTATCTCGCATTGCGATTCGGCCACGTCATATGCCGATCTGGCATTGTCCAGTGCCTTTGCCACCGGCGAGTCCGGATCGGGCACGAATGTGGCGTCCGCCTCGTATCCGGTGGTCACATAGTCATCGTATGCCTCCTGCGCCGTCTCCAATGCGTCTGCCGCATCGTCCAGACCGGAACAGGCAACCGTTACCTGGCGGCGTGCGTTCTCCTGAGCGGCCAACGCCGATGCAAGCTGCGCCTCTGCCCTGGCAAGTGCCGCTCTTGCCCTTTCGATCTCGTTTTCCGTCGGGCCTGAGATCAGCCGGTCATAGGCGCTCTGGCTTATGAGCAGTGCCTGTTCGGCCTCTGCCACCCGGTATTCGAGGTCGGTGGTATCCAGCTCTGCCAGCAGCTGCTCCCCTGTTACCCTGTCCCCGACTTCAACATACAGGTGCTCCACCGTCCCGCCGACGCCGAAAGATAACGTTACCGTACGTTCCCCGGTTATCGAGCCAGACCCGTCAACCGTGGTGTACAGAGTGGTACGCTCAACGGTCGCGGTTTCGAAACCGGCAATACCCGCGCCGGAGGCAGCGGATGGCCCGCCTTGTGAACCGACCAGCACCACTGCACCGCTGCGCCATGCCAGCAGCGCCGCAGCTGCGATTACTATCATCACCACGATCAGCACCGTTCCCCATCGTTTGAACATCAACCGACCTCCTCTGTGTGACTCCAGTGCATATTTCACTTTATCGGGCTATACCTATTCTGCGGTCAGAATGTGGAAAAGCTATGGAGGGAAGCTGGACAATCTGTAAAACGCAGTTTCAGCGGCCTTTGAGTGGCAGCCGCACGGAGAATTCGGCGCCGTTACCCGGCACGCCATCACTTGCGACGGAGACGTGGCCACCATGTGCCTCGACTATCGCCTTCACGATCGCAAGTCCCAACCCGGCGCCCCCGCTCTGCCTGCTACGGTCACGCTCAACACGGTAAAATCGGTCGAATATATACGGCAGG
>JALXEW010000230.1:0-11725 GCA_027069285.1 Ardenticatenia bacterium
CGGTATCCAGGCTGGCGTATCCTGTGATCAAGATGACGACGGTATCCGGCGCTTCTTCTCTGATCCTGGCCAATAGCTCGACGCCGCTCAGACCGGGCATACGGATGTCGGTCAGCACTACGTCGTAGGGGTTCTTTTCCATCATAACGATGGCGGCCTCACCGCTTTCGGCAGCGTCCACCTGGTATCCCACGCGCTCCAGCGATTTTGTGAAGGAGTAGCGTATATCCTCTTCGTCATCCACTACGAGCACACGGGCCTGGGTGAGCGGTTCTTGATCCATATAACACCTTCCCTGTTTTTACCGATAGGGGCGGCCCGTGGCCGCCCCGTCATAGCATGTCGCAGACGGTAGTCGCAAAAAAGCGCCAGGCTGTCCTCAGAACTGGAAGCCCTCACGGTAGCGCACTATTTTCCTTGAGTACCCGGTGACGTATTGGAGAAGACGTGCTTCCAGGTCCTTCCAGGTATCGCTATCCAGTACTTCCTGCAATGTTTCCAGGTTCTCGGCCACGAATCCGTTCAGACGCAACGGGTAGTCACCGTATGCGGTGTGCCACGCTTCTACCATGTAGAGGCCCATTTCCTGGGCGGTGGGCACAAATTCGCTGACTACGAATTGGTAGAATGTGTCTTGCTCACCGGGCCTGATGTCGTATGAGATCAACAGTTTAACCTGCGGCACGATAGAATCCATGATTTACCACCCCATGTTGCCGGGGCGCCCCACCCCGGCCTATTTGTTCCAAATTGTAGCATAGGCCGAAATGGGATGCAACACCGCCGTTAACGGTCGAACGGATGGTCCTCTCCCAGTAAGGCCCGCAGACGTTCGATCTCATCGGTGAGGGCTTCGATCCGCTCGCTCATGCGCATTATGATCTCGACCGCTGCCAGGTTGACGCCCAGTTCCCTGGTCAGGCGCACGATCTTACGGATCCGCTCGATGTGAACCGGGGCGTATAGACGCACGTTCCCGGACGAGCGGTATGGGACTACCAGGCCGATCTCCTCGTAGTGACGCAATGTCTGCGGATGGAGAGAGACCATCCTGGCGACCATGCCTATGGTGTATATGGGTTCGTTTTCGTCAAAGACCACCTGCTCCGTCACATCTCCCTCCGAACACGGTGGCGTTCATCGCGGACGCACACCCAGTGTCACGGCGATGTCAAAGGTCTCCTCGCCACGGACAACTGTCAGGATCACTACGTCGCCTGGACTGGTGTTGGAGACCAGGTAGGCTACCAGGGCATCCATATCCCGAATAGGGGTGTTGTTGATGGCGATGATGATGTCACCACCAACGTTGATCCGCCTGCCACGGACGATGACCTGGGAGTTGCTGCCCTGCAATCCGGCTTGATCCGCCGGGGAGCCGGGCACAACTTCGTCTATCAGGACTCCGTGCGTCACCGGCAGGTTGAGAGGCTCTGCCAGTTCTGCCACGGTGAAGGTGCTGTCAACCGAGATGCCCAGCCAGGGGTATTCGGCATATCCACGCTCTATCAGCTGGGGTACCACGCGCCGCACGGTGTTAACCGGTACGGCAAAGCCTATGCCGGAGAAGGTGCCGGTCTCGGTGCGTATCGCGGTGTTGACTCCGATCAGCTCTCCACGCGAGTTCAAGAGCGGCCCGCCGGAGTTCCCCGGGTTTATGGCCGCATCGGTCTGGATTATCGAGGGGTTGCTGAAGCCCACGGGGGTTCTTTCCAGCATCTGGGCCGACGGGAGCGTGCGCCCCAGGGCGCTGATGATCCCGGTTGTCATGGAGCTGTTGAGTCCAAACGGGTTCCCTATGGCCACAACCCGTTGTCCAACCCGGAGGGTATCCGAATCTCCCAGGGTAACCGGGTGAAGCCAATCGGTCGGCACATCCAC
This sequence comes from Ardenticatenia bacterium, assembly GCA_027069285.1. Taxonomy (GTDB): domain Bacteria; phylum Chloroflexota; class Anaerolineae; order Aggregatilineales; family JALXEW01; genus JALXEW01. Next base: position 1,882 of record JALXEW010000230.1, read on the forward strand.
ACGCACTACGGCCAGGTCGCTATATACGTCGGTGCCGATGAGTTCGGCATCGGCCACCTGGCCATCGTAGAAGGTGACGACGATCTCGTTGGCGTCGGCGACGACGTGGTTATTGGTCACTATGTGGCCGGCGGTATCCCATACGAAGCCGGAGCCACTTCCGGTGACATGCGCGGAGATGCCCACGTCTATGTTGACAACCGAGGGGTTAACCCGCTCGTATATGCTTATGAGCAGTTGCTCTTCGGCGTCAAACCCAGATTCGGGGATGGGGGCCACGGTAGGGGTGGTCTGGTACACTGCGGGGACTATGCCGCCGGGTGTGACGGTGACGATCGACGCCGAAGGGTTACCGACACATGATGCGAGCAATATGCCCAGCAATGTTGTGACTACGGTACTTATGATGGTGAGTTGATTTTTCATGGGAGCTACCTCGCTAAATTGTTATTTCCGGCCACGCAGGCGGGCCAACTGCTCAAACAGCTCCCTTTCCTGCGGGGTCAGATCGGTAGGCACCTGCACAAGCACTCGAACGTAAAGGTCTCCATGCTGATCCGGTTGCTTGAGCTTGGGCATACCCTTGCCCCGCAGCCGGAATTTTCGCCCGGATTGGGTGCCGGGCGGGATTTTCAACCGCACTTTGCCATCCAGCGTGGGTACGTCAACTTCGCCGCCTAAAACGGCGGTATAGAGGTCTATTTTGAGGTCACGGTAAAGGTCGTCGCCCCGGCGCTCGAATATCGGGTGCGGCTGCACGTTGATCACCAGGTACAGGTCACCGGGCCTGCCACCACCGTAGCCGGGTTCCCCCTCGCCGGAAAGACGGATGCGGGTGCCGGTTTTGGCGCCTTTGGGGATTTTGACGGTCAGGCGCCGACCGTTTTTCGTCAGGATGCGTTGGGTGCCGTGGTAGGCCTCTTCCAGGGTGATGTCCACCTGCTGTTCGTAGTCCCGACCACGTATCTGGTCTGCCCGGCGCCTGGATCGGTATGTGCGATCTCTCATTCCGCCCAGTCCGCCGAATATCGCCCGGAAGAAGTCGGAAAATCCGCCACCGGCGCCGAACATGTCATCCAGGTCGCCGAATTCAACGTAGGTGGCGCCGCCACCGGGCTGCTGGCCGGCCTGGGCAAACCACTGCGCCCAGTCGAATCCGCCGGGCTGCCCTCCCATCTGCTGCCATCGGCGGTAGTTCTCACTCAGTCTATCGTATTTGGCACGCTTTTCCGGGTCGCTGAGGACTTCGTAGGCTTCGTTGATCTCTTTGAATTTCTCCTCGGCTTCTTTATCGCCCGGGTTTACGTCCGGGTGGTATTTGCGTGCCAGCCGACGGTATGCTTTTTTGATGGTCCTTTCGTCCGCGTTGCGGTCTACTCCGAGTATTTTGTAGTAGTCCTTGTATTCCATAGCCGTTCGCTCCGTTTTCCAGGGGGAGATTGTAAGACTTTAGTGCCACTCAGTCAACTTTTATGCCGCCAAACGATTTGCCCAGGCTCACTCCCCATCGCCAATGTGTCTCATCAGCCGGAATTTCCCATACGCAAACATTTCCAAACATTGATTTCATTGAATTCTCATTAAATGTCGGTTACACTTTGGAAAATGATGGGTGACTGTCCCGGCAAAGCCGGAGACTCCGACGGCGAGTAGGTATGACCGGAGAAGAGATCAGGCTGACGGCTTTGGCCAGTTGCGCCGGTTGAGCGTCTAAGTTGGGTCCTTCGGACCTGGCGCACGTGGTGCGCCCGCTGGTCGAGACGTTCTTGCCGGACGAATATCCCGATCTCCTGGTGGGCCTGGGAGACCCGGATGACGCAGCGGTCTACCGCCTGCGGGACGATCTGGCATTGGTGGCCACAACCGATTTCTTCCCGCCCGTGGTCGACGATCCGTATGACTTCGGGGCGGTGGCGGCGGCCAATGCTATGAGCGATGTGTATGCGATGGGCGGGGATGTGCTGCTGGCGATCAATCTGGCAGCTTTCCCAGAAACGATGGACATGGAGATATTGTCCCGCATACTGGCCGGTGGCGCCGATAAGGTCAAGGAGGCAGGCGGTGTGATCGCCGGGGGCCATACGGTGACCGACCGGGAACCTAAGTACGGGCTGGCGGTCATCGGAACGGTTCACCCGCAAAGGGTGATCACTAAGAGGGGCGCCAGGCCGGGGGATGTGATCGTGCTGACTAAGCCCCTGGGCACCGGGGTGGTGACCACGGCGCTGAAGCGCAATCAGGCCGAGCCGGAACATGTGGCCGCCGCCGTGGCCAGTATGACCAGGTTGAACCGCAACGCGGCTAAAGCCGCCTTGGGGGCCGGCGCCCACGCGATGACGGATGTGACCGGTTATGGGCTTATCGGCCATGCACATGAGATGGCCGAGTTGAGCGGTGTGAGCATCGTCTTCCATGCGGAGGGGCTACCGTGGCTCCCAGGGGCGTTGGAGTATTCCGCCCAGGAGATATTTCCGGGCGGGATGGCAAATAATTACGAATTTTATAAGCAATGGGTGGAGTTCGAGGATGGGATCGCTACGCCGGTGAGGGATTTGCTCTATAACCCGGAAACTTCCGGCGGGCTGTTGATCGCGGTGCCGGAGGAGGGGTTGCCGGAGTTGTTGAAACGCCTGGAATCGTCCGGCGAGCATGGATGGGTGATCGGTAAGGCGATCGACGGCGATGGGTGGCTGACGTTCAGGGCAGATAGGAGAGATCGGACGTTATGAACGTGCCGTATTACGAGGAGGTAGAGCATACTGCGGATTGCGCCATCCATGTGCGCGGTACCGATCTTGCATCTCTGTTCGTGAACGCCGCCAGGGGCATGATGAGTCTGATCGGCGCGAAGGCCGGTGAGGACGGAACCCGAAGTTATGTTATCCACCTCAGGTCGTTCGACGCCGAATCTCTCCTGGTTGATTGGCTGAGCGAGTTGCTGTACCTTTCGGATAGGGACGGGGTGTTGTTTGACGGTTTCGAGATTCGCCGACTGGAGCCGAATGAGATCGAGGCAATTGTGACCGGCAAGCCGGCTTCGGAGCCGGAGATGCATATCAAGGCGGTGACTTTCCATAATTTGGAAATCAAACAGACAGACGGCGGCTATGAGGCTACCGTTGTCTTTGATGTGTAGGGTCTTATCAGGAGGGTCGGGCATTATGAATGGGTCACAGGAGGTTTTGGAGTACGGCCTCTCGACCGATACTTTCGTCACCCGAAAGCCACGCGGTGAGGCTCTCATCATCGGCGGTATGGGCGAGGCAAAGAATAAATGGATGCGGGTGCTTTCCAAGCACTGCGCCCATGTGTTGTGGTTCCGCCTGACCGAGTTGCTGTTCCCGGATAAGTTCCCGATGGTGACGGCTATGGCCGTCACCGCTCCGCTGCGCGGGCCTAACGATCCAACTATCACGTCCGAGGTGGAGGTGAATCGGGACGAGGGGACCGGCGATATTGAGATCGTGGGGATCGCGGGGCCACGTACCTGGGTTGTGCGCCTGGGGGATTACGAGGCCAGGCGGTTGTGGACTGCGCTGGACATAGCCCTGTACCCCGTCGGATGGGAGGGTAGTTCGGCCAAGTTCCCGCCTGCTTGACGACCTGCCGTGGGTGACGTTCCTAATCGGCGTGACATGCCGGCCTTTTAAGGCCGGTTATGAAATCACGCCTGTTTTATTTCCGCAACGTGGTCACCGCCGCGATGACCGATATTGCCAGCGGCCAAAGCAGCCCCAACGCCAGAAGTGCAGAGGCGATAACCTGGGCCAGTCCCTCGGCAAGCGGCGGGGAGAACTCGGCCAACAGCCGTCCGCCCACCCCTCCGGCGAGGAATAGGGCCGCTATCAGGCCGTAGCGGACGGGGGAAATCGGGTCAGGCGGCAGGAAGCTCAATAGTGATCTCTCGCCGGGCACCCGCCTGGCAAAAAGCACCAGGATCAGGAACGCGATCAGGGCTGCCGGACCCGGCAATTTGCAAGGCGGGATGCTGCTCCTTGTAAATGTAACGGCGAGGACGACTGCGATCAGCGTCCATTCCGGCAGGCCAGGCGCCAGGTGCTTCTCCCTCAGCCGATTGAGGGCTTTCCAATGGGAAATTAACACCGCTCCGCCGATGATCATCACTATGATCGCGCCGATCAGGGCAACCTGCCACACTTCCGGCGGGTCGGCTCCGCCGACCAGGGATGTTTTCCCGTAAGCCCATATGCCCCAGCTCAGCCCCAGGATGGCGGACGCCGGTTCGGGGGCAAGGGAGGACGTCTTCCCGCCGACCAGCGCCCACAGGACGGTGAGGGCACCTATCCCTCCAACGAGGGAGTACCAGCCCAGGGCTTTGAACAACAATCCCCCAGGCCAATCGTCAAATATGCCGCCGGTGACTAATGTGCCGGCAGCGACACCAAATGCCCCAACCGCAGGCAGGAGGCCATATACGGTGTGCACGCGGTAGCGGATTATCAGGCCGTTCAGGGCCGCGCCCAGGGCTATATATCCGATTACTATGAACGCCCATTCAATTGGGGTTCTATCGGGCGGGAAATCCCATAACAGCAGTTCGCCGGCAGCCATTAATACCAGGCCGGTCAGGATGTGCCAGAGCCACGCTGCGGTATACGGGTCGGCGCCTCCAGGTTCACCAGGCTCGATGGTGATCTTGTCGCCTTCGATGCGAACCCAGTCGCCGGTCTTTATCCGGCTGATGTCAACCCGGTCTACCATCGGGATTTCGGAGATTATGGCGCCGACTACGACAATGGGATCGCCTTCGGCACAGATGATGCCGGCAGGGGCCACTCCGGCACGGGCAAGCCGATATATGGTATAGGAGCCGACGGTGCTGCCTTTGCCGGTCGGGAATACGAGGATTTTCCCGGCCACCGAGTGGCCTTCCAGCGGATGTCCCGGCTCGATGACGATGCCTGTTTCAGGATCGACTCCGCCCAGGAAGCCTATGGGCTTATCCGAGACCAGGGCCTCACCTTCACATACGCCGGGTTTGATGGGGCGCCCCTCAAGTTGTTTCATCGCCCCCCTCCCAACGCCCGGTTACGGCGACTTTTATGCATTGCTCAAGCGATCCGTATCTGACTTGCAGGTGCGCGTGCGCCGGTGCAAAGTAGGCGCCTTTGCGGGAGTTGGTCATCATGGTCTTGACTCCCATTTGCTCAACCGGCGCGACTACCACGCAGGTATCGGCGACCACGCGGGCACCGCTGGCTTCGATGGTCTCCAGGATGCCTTGCCCGGTGGCCCAGTCGCGGATGGATTTGGCGGTGGTGATCCAGAGGGCGGTGGCGAGTTCTTTGCCTTCCAAAAGCCCCGCGATGTGCACCAGTTCCTCGCGCGATACGTGCGGGCAGCCCAGCCAAACCAGGTCTATATCCAAAGGCTCGGTTCCAAATGCTTTTCTGGCTTCGTCAAGGGTTTCGATGGGCATGACCGGGAGGTCTCCCGACGGGGCGCATTCGTCGGCCTCTGGCGTGACGCCTTCTACGTGGAAGAGGGAGATGGAGCTGCCGGTGGCAAGCGCGGCTCCCAGGGCTTTGAGGTGGGTCTCGGTGGCAGATCCGAGGGTTTTGCCCCGCAGGTATACCACTCCCCCGGGTATCTCCGTGCCGATCAGGTAGCCCAGTAATCCGTAGTCGCTTGGGGTCTCAAGCCGACATTTCACTTCGACGATGTGTGTGGGACGGCGATTCTCGTCCAGGTGCAGGCCATAGGCGGCGGTGCGTCCGACTATGGCAGCGGCAAGCGCACCAGGCCCACCTTCACGGTTGGTGCGGGCACCCAGGACGCTATTGGCATATAGAACCGCCGATGACTCGCTCCAGGCGATATGCTGGCCTTTTTCCGGGATAAATCCAACATGGTAGGGGGTGCAGGTGTAAATCGGCTCCAGGCCCAGGGCGGCAAAGGCGGATGATACGGCCCTCTGACGTTTGGCGAATTCTTCCGGGAAGCCGAGTTCACGCCAACGGGAGAGATCAAGCCCAGCCGGGTTAAGTGTGGCCGGGACTCTGGCCCAGGCACCCTGTAGCGCCCAGTTACGCAGGAATTCCAGGCCGGCATCGCCCAGGTTTTTGAACGAGACTCCGGCCACGTGCGCGTGCTCTATGGGAACCAGACGCTCGGCGCCGTATACGGTTCCGAGCGCGGTCACGATCTCCATCGCTTTGCGGACGCCCTCCCCCTGGGCGCCTTCCAACATGGCCTTTTCTTCGTCTGTGAGATACATTTTCGCTCCATGCGGCGATGTTCCAGGACATTGTACCCGACACCCCGCCGTGCTACAATCAACCCCGCCGTATCTCCACATCCGGGAGGGCGTAGTTGGATGAATTGATCGGCCAGAAGGTGGGACAGTATATCATACAAAGGCGTATCGGCACCGGCTCGATGGCCGTGGTGTACCTGGCACATCAGCCGGTTATCGAGCGGGCGGTGGCGATCAAGTTCCTGCATGGCGAGCATACCCGCCGTAAGGATTTTATCGAGAGGTTCCACCGCGAGGCGCGGGCCGCCGCCAGGCTCCGCCATATACATGTGCTGCCGATATACGACTACGGCGAGCATAACGGCTTGCCATACCTGGTGATGCCGTATATAGATACCGGCACGCTGGCCGATAAGTTGAAGGGCGAGCCGCTGCCGGATGAGGATGTGATCCGCTATGCCTCCCAGATCGCCAGCGCTCTCGATCATGCCCATAGCCAGGGCGTGATCCATAGGGATGTGAAGCCCAGTAATGTGCTGATAGACGCGGATGGTAATGTGTTGCTGGCCGATTTCAGCCTGGCTAAGCTGGTGGGCGATGAATCCCATATAACCGGCGCCGGGACGTTGATAGGGACGCCGAATTATATGTCGCCGGAACAATGCAGCGGGCTGCCCACCGATGCCAGGAGCGATATTTACTCGCTGGGCGTGATAGTCTATGAGATGCTGACGGGGCACGTGCCGTTCCAGGGCGAGACGCCGATCGCAACGGTGCTGATGCACGTGGAGGCACCAATACCACCGGTGCCCGGCAGGCCTGAGCTGGACGCGATCATCAGGAAGGCGCTGGCAAAGTCGCCTGACGATCGGTACCAGCGGGCCAGCGAGCTGGCCGAGGATCTGCAAAGGGCACTGAGACAGGCCCCAAAGGATACTCCGACTCTATCCACCACCCTGATCCTGCCGCAGGAAGAGGGCTATAAGGATGTGGCAACTCTGTTAGGCAGGTGGTTCGAGGCTTCTCAGGGCGAGGCTCTGCAGTTGCGCCATAATTTCATCGGCGTCGAGCATCTGTTTATGGCGCTGCTGCGCGGACGTGGCGGGACAGTCCCGGCGGTCTTTCAGAAACTGGGCTGCGATCCGCACAGGCTGCGAAGTGATATACAGACTTATGTGGGGATGGGCGTGGGGGAGCCGGAGGGGGCATTGGAGCCAACTCCCCGCCTGCAAAGGGTGCTGGAGATCGCCTGGGAGATCGCGGCCAGACATGGCGCCGAGCAACCCGGGGAGCCAGAGTTGCTGCTGGCGATCTTGTACGAGGGAAGAAGCGTCCCTATCAGGGTGATGAGGGGCCTGGGCGTGGAGCCAGGCGCGATCAAGGCCGAGATGATGCGGGTGGCCGAGTGGGTAGGCCCCGCACTCACGGGCCTGGACTCGCTGCCAACGGAATCGGATGCCGAATTGTTCCCAAGTCCGGGCGGCGTGGGGATACCGGGCCTGCGATTCGATTTTATGAGCTGGGTCGAGGACGGCAAGAGGGTAACTGTGGGCGGTCAGCAGGCCACTATAGGCCGCGCACGGCAAAATGAGGTGGTGATAAAGGGGGATTCCCGCGTCTCGCGCAGACATGCGCTGGTGCGCCTGGAAGGCGGGAGGTTGCTGCTTTCGGATTTGGGCAGTCGCAATGGGACGTTCCTGGAAGACGGTTCCAGGGTGACACAGGAGGTGGATGTCACTCCAACGGCTATGTTCAGGCTGGGCCGAACATGGCTCAAGGTGGAGATGATCGGCGGATAGGAAACGGTATCAGCCGTCCTTTATTCCCCCTTTTCTTTTTCGGTTTTTCCCCCGGCTTCGGCGTCGCCGTCGGGCAGGGGTCTGACGGTGGCGTGGAGGAATTGGAAGTCCCCGCGAGGCGGCATCACTTCATGCACTTCTGTGATCTCAAATACACGGTTGCCGATCTCTACGTGATCCCCCACCTGAGGCATGTTGGTCTGATTCATTATGGCGCCGGGGTGCTCTCCCCCGATCACCACGTAGCTCACCTTGTAAATCATGGCGATCTTCCTCGCAAACAGCTAGGCGACATTGCCGCCGGTCTCAGTACTGCGCCAGGTTGTAGTGGCGCAGTTTGAAGGAAAGGTCGGCAGCCATGTTGCGCATGACTATGTAGCCGATGGCGGTATCTTCCTCGCAGAGCCGGATGAAGTCACCCCGTTTGATCACGTCCAGGACTGTGCCGTCACGTATACAGCGAACTGTGGCGGAGCGCGGACCCATGTCTACCAGCGCCATCTCGCCGAATATCTGCCCCTGTCCCAGGTAGATTTGCGATCTGGGCGCTCCTGAACGTCGGTCTATGACGACTTCAACCTGCCCCCGGCGGATGATGTAAACTTTATCCCCTTCATCACCCTGCGCGAATATCTCGTCGCCCCGCTCGTACCTTTCCTCCCGGCTTATTTCTGCCAGGCGCCTGAGCTGTTCGTCGCTCAGCCCCTCAAATAGCTCTACTGTTTTCAGCAGTTTGATCAGGTCGTCCACCGCATCACTCCCCCAACTGGCCGTTTTGGCGGCTAATGCCCCGTCTATCCTGATCGGATTTTACTTCGGAAGCGGTTCCTTGTGCAAGCTCGCCGCCCGGCACGTTACTTGCATCACCAGGCCGGGAGAGGATCGGCATCCGGCAATGTGATCGGATACCCGGAGGTCGCGGATGTACTACTACTATGATGTGAGGGAAATTCTCCAGTTGCTGATGTCAGGCTCGCTCTTCGTGACCGGGCTGATCGCGATAGTGGCGGGGTTGCTCACGATAGTGGCCCGTTACTACCGCCGCGCGGGCATGGAGAGTTCCCGGCATACCCCAGATGTGGGGCCAAAGGCGATGCTGGATGTGAATCTGGCCGCCGCGCTGGAAGCATCCGCCGCGCTGGTGGATGCGGTTAACCGGCTGGTCAGGACGGCGGTGGGGGTAGGGGCGTTCTTGTGCCTCACCGGGGCAACTTTGTGCATTATCTCGTTCGCTATGCTGGCAAGTATGGGTGTGTAAATGGTGGGGAATCGCGCCGATTACGGTGAGTTGGCTCTCAGGTTGCTTTCCGCGCTGCCGGGAGAGATCGCGGGGGAGGTGACGTTCCGGGCAAGGTTGTGCCCGGCACTGTGGGACGCTATGGCTTATGAGGCATGTCTGGATGCGGTCGCGGCGGCAGCGTTCCCATCACCACCCAGGCCACTCAGGCTGGCACAGGCTTGTCTGAAGCCGATCTCGGCGGCAACCGGGACGCCGTTGGAGGGGCTGACCGAGGGTTCTCACCCGCTGGTCGAGTGGGCTATGGCCGGGCGCCCGGATGGGATGTTGGCCCATGATGTGGCGGAGACGGCCAGGATGTGGCCGCTGGTCACGTCGCTGGCCCTGGCGGTCGGCCTGAGACAGGCACATGAGGCCGCGCACTCGTGGGAGGGGCTGCTGCTCTCATACGGGGCAGCTCTGCGTTCTGAGCCGGATGCAGGGGTGTATCTGGCCGGGATGGTGGGGCCGGAGGTGGTGACGGCGTTCTTAAAGGCCGGGATGTCCGAGGCGGCAGCTCGCGCCGTGATGGCGAATCTGACCGGGCAGGAG
>JALXEW010000230.1:11735-13651 GCA_027069285.1 Ardenticatenia bacterium
GTGTTATGCCGCGAGGTTCTGAGGCCGGAGGAACGGCTGGCACTTGTGGTAGCGATGAGGCGGCTTGGTCTGGAAGGGCCGGATATGGTTATGGCCTGCGGCGACCCCCCGGTCGAGCCGGAGTGGCCGGGTGATGCCGTCGGGCTGGCACGGGCGTTGGCGGGTTTTGCGGCAAGCGCGTTGCTCGCGGGAGAGCGAGGGGAGAGGGCCACTGCCGGCAAGGCCCTGGAGGTGGCGGCGAATAAGGCTTTGGAGTTGGCCGGGCGTTTGCTGATCGCAGGTGCCAGGCTAGCTCATCCCGTGGAGCCGGACGAGGCTCTGAAGATGGCGAATAGGGCGGCATCTTTGATGGGCGATGATGGGGAGATGCGACTTATTGGAGCATCGGCGGAGTTGGAACGGGGGGGTTTTGATAGGGCACTTGAGCTTCTATCGCCAATGGCCCCGAATCCGCAGGTGGAGTTGTTGCGTGCACAGGCTCATCTGGGAGCAGGACACGCTGCGGAGGCAATTGCTCACGCGCACACGGCATTGGGCCTGGGTTGCGATGGGCCGACGGCCCTGGCGGTGGGGCGTCTGCTGGCACGGGCCGGCGACCTGGACGGGGCAGTGGCGGCGGCTGAGGCTGCGGTGGGCATGACTCCGTGGTCGGCAGGGGTATGGGTCAGCCTGGGGGAGTGGTATAGGGCGTTGGGGAATCTGCCAAAGGCGGTATCCGCGCTAGCCCAGGCAGCTGCGCTCGATCCGGACTCCGGGGAGTTGCGGCTGGCACTGGGACAGGCCCTGGCCGAGTTGGGCGATCTCGACGAGGCCAGGTCGCATCTGGAACGCGCGGTGTCTTTGATGCCGGATTGTGCGGAGGCGGCGGTATCTCTGGTTACTTCGGTGCTATCCGGAGGGGACCCGGAGGAGGCGGCAAGGGTCGCGCGGGAGGCACTTATACGCCATCCGCAGAACGGGGCTTTGTTTGAGGCTTTAGGCCGGGCGCTGACGGCGATGGGCAGGGGGGATGAGGCCGGGGAATCTTTCTCGCGGGCGACGGAGTTGGAGCCTGCCAGGCCGTATCCGTGGCTGGCACTGGCAAGGTCACGGCGCGAGGCAGGTAAGCTTGATGAGGCCCGCCATCTCCTGGAAAGGGCTTTGGATGCGCTAGAAGATGGGGCGCCGGTCGAGTTGACGGCGGAGCTGGCGGATGTTTGCGAGGAATCCGGCGACCGTGAGGCGGCGGTCGGGCTTTGGGGAAAGGCTTTGAGGGCGGCGCCGGATGACGAGCGGCTCCGGTTCCGATATGGGGCGGCTTTGTGTCGGGTGGGGCGCCATCGCGAGGCCGTGGATGTGCTCAACGGCTTGCAGGCTGTTTCCGGCAATGCGAGTGGGTACGATTTCGGCCCGGAGGCCTGGCACTACCTGGCCCTGGCCCATGAGGCGCTGGGAGAGGAGGAGAAGGCGCTTTCGGCGGCTTTGAAGGCCGCCGAGACGGGTGATTCGCCACGGTTCCACGAGACGCTGGGCAGGATCGCGTTAGGAGCCGGGCATTTCGAGCTGGCACGCCCGGCACTGGAGACGGCCTGCCGACATCGCCCCGATGATCCGGGCCTGCTTTATATGCTGGGCCGGGCCTGTAGGGCGCTGGGCGATCTGGGGGCGGCGCTGGACGCTTTCGAGAGGGCACTGAAGCTGGCACCTGATGATCACCGGTGTCGGATGGATTTCGGGCTGGCAGCGGCAGAGGCCGGACGCTACCGGGAGGCTGCGGACGCTTTGCGGGATGTGGTGGCGGCTCAAGAGGGTAATGCTCAGGCCTGGCTGGCGCTCGGATCAAGTCTGGATGCGATGGGGAAGCCGGACGAGGCGGTGAAGGCTCTCGAGGAGGCCGTAAGGCTGGCCCCGGATTCGCCGGAGGGATATGCGAGGCT
>JALXEW010000231.1:0-1373 GCA_027069285.1 Ardenticatenia bacterium
GCCTTAGAAAAAGCAAACGAAATCAATGAAGCCGAAATGGCTGCGGCTGCTAAAGGAGGTTTGCCCGATATACCTGGGTTAGATATGTTTAAGTAATCCCATCCTAAATCCTTCCCAAAGGGAAGGACTCTTGTTTCGCTAATACCCAAATGCATGATCTTTAACCATATATCTAAAAATAAAATACTGTGCGCTTATATAAGTTATCATAATAGCAACAGAATAAAATGACTTGGGCACATGAAATTTATACAATGCTATCATAGTATCTGAGCCAATAAATAAAACGGCTCCTAAAAATAACCCTAGAGCTGTTTTTGATTTTCGAGTGAGATAATTGAGTAATGCTAAAGCTCCAAAAGAAGAAATTGTAATTCCATAAACTATCACCGGAACTAAAAATGAACCTAAATGCTCTTTGAGAAACAGTATTAGCATTACAAAAAAAAGAACAAAAGATATAAAAGCCATACTTTTTTGCCTTAAATCTGATTTTTTTAACCGAATACTTATTATTTTTATATACAATAGTTGCGTTATCAGAAAAGCTGCAATCCCAAATAAAAACATATTGTTTTTATCTAATAACAACACATCTCCAAAAAAAGAAAATATCAAAGCCACAACATACCATTTATTAACTTTCTCAACGGTAAAATAATACAACACCAATAAAGATAGCATTAATAATGGTTTAAAAACCTGTTGAAGTTGGTCATTCTGTAAAAATACACCTGCAATTTCTGTTATAGAAACTGCAAAAAAGAATAGAGTAAAGCCTTTCGTAAAAATCGTACTTTTCAAGGTAGCTGTTTTTTTATTATTCTTTTATGTAATACTCACCTGCATAGTTATTTGGAGAGCTAGCGATGGCTTTGAAGCAGCTGCCAGTTATTTGGGGCGACATTTAACAGAGGGTGTAAAAGGAGCTACCGGGCGCCGGATGCGGTCTCGATTTTGCCGGCAGGCTATAGGAGGTAGCCCGCACCTGATCCACCGGGCTTTTCGGCAAGCGCTCCTTATCCTCGCCGCTTAACCTGTACCAGACGCCGTTTTCGTAAAGCAACTCCCCACCTTTGACCTCGATCACCAGCAGGCCACGATCGGGATGTGCCACGATGAAGTCGGCCTCGTAATCCGCGCTCGCCCGCCCCTCGGTCGGCAACGTCCATGAGACGCCATATAGTACCTCGTAATCATCGCTCAGCCCGTCCGAGAGCACATCATAGAGCATCCGCTCGGCAGAGCTTTTGAATTTGCAAATTGGCCGTTCCGGATACATCTTGGCCATCTTGGATCGCCTCACTTGGAGACTCGACGTTCGATCCCGACGGTATACCGGGCGCCGGATGGGGTGTCAAAGCTCTCGCCCG
>JALXEW010000231.1:1383-4127 GCA_027069285.1 Ardenticatenia bacterium
GGTGAGAGTGCATACATCTCCCTGCCCACCATCAGCCTGATGAAGATACGATCACCACGGCGTTCCACCTCCAGGAACGAAAGCGGCGGATCGAATACCGGTAGCTCGTCCTTCGGTATCCTGACCCGGTAGTGATCGTAATTGCCCAGGTACCACTCGCGATGTTTGCCGCCACCCTCGATCACCAGCCACCCGTCCAGGCGCCACATTCTTCGCCTGCGCCGCTCGCGGATCCCCGACCACACCCGCCAGACGAACAGGACACAAAAAGCGCCCAACGCCACCCACTCGGCGTACACGATCGGGTTCGGGTAACGCTCGACCGGTATCTCGAACATCACATCGCCCGACGGGAATAGCACCCCACGTCCGGCAAGCTCTTCCTCGATCGCGGCGGATGCCCGCCTGCGCACCAGCAGCCTATACGAGCCTTCGGGAAGCGTGCTGATGTCGGCGTACAGCCGCCACCATCCGCCGCGAATGGGATCGAGCGGTATCTCCGCCGCGACCGGATCGCCGTTCTCGTCTGCCAGCTCCGCCACGAAAAGCCCTTCCATCTCCGGCGAAAGCTCCGCCGGCAGGTAACTTTCCATCTCAAAGGGTTCCCCATCCTCGTCTACGAGAAGGAACTCGACCTCCAGCGGCTCCGGCGCCCAGGGGGGAATGGAATCGAGATTCGGCACCCGAATCGGTTCGTGCTCAGGCCGGGACGGGAGAGTCAGGGCTATCTCCGTGGTGCCGGAAACCAGCACTTCGCCGGAATAAGGCACGCCCACGCTGCGGCCATCGGCATCCACCACGACCACCGAAAGTTCATACCTGCCTAACTCCTGGGGCGGATTCCATTCCATTCGCGTCCAACCGTCCGGATCGCATGGGAATCTGCCCGCGACGATTTCCCGCTCGGCATCGAGGGGCGCCAGTTCCAACTCAAACGACATCCCCTCTTCGCAGACGATCCCGCCGTCCTCGTCCACCAGCCGGAAGTCCAACGCGATCGGCTCAACAGGCCGGTCCGGCGGCGATGGGAACACGACCTCAGGCAGGGGTTGGCGGAATTCGGCAGTGGCGTCACCAACGGCCAGGTCTTCACTCACACGGGCGCCGTCCAGGACATCCTCGCCGTCCACCTCCACCCGGAGTTCCAGTCGGTACCGCCCGGCACCACCCGGCGTCATCTCCCCGACGTATGAGCCTGGGCCGGCACGCTCGAGCTCGATCCGCCCGATGTCGGTGCCATCTGGCGAGGTGACGGCTACGGACACCGTCGGCAATATGCCCTGGTACTCAACGGGGGTGCCATCGTCGGCTATGGTGACCGATATGTCAACCGGCAAATATCTGACCGGGGCATCCCTGCCCTCCGGCGGCGTCACGCTTATCGAGAACCAGTTCTCGTCCACAGGGGAAACACGGTAGAAGGCCATCGCGTCCCCCGCCGCCCTGCCGGATATGGCCCAATCGCCCGGCAGCGGGTTTTCAAAGCGGCCCCAGGCCATCCAATCACCGCTCCTCAGCGTCCCGGCACCGCGACCATCCGGGCCGGAAAGTGAGAAGGTGCCACCATCCCCGGCCCCTCGCATGATGATGAGACTCATCTCCGGACGGTACGGCGGGATGTTGAAAGTCAGGCCTCCATCAGGGGCCTCCGTGGCAGCATCCCAGCCGGAATCGAGGAGAAGCCCGCCAAACACCTCGCTCAGCAGCCGGATCACCACGGCATCGATCTGCGTCTCGTCCTCGGCGACAGTCACGTGCCCCCTGCCAACCCTCAATTCCCATGCCTCGGCGAGGGTGATGCTATTGTTGTTGAAGTTGTAGTATATCCGGCGCTCGTCACTTGCTATATCGGTGCCGACGCCTATCACATAAGTATGGTCGGGAACTATCCCCCATATGGCGCTAAGCCGCATGAATTCCTGCACCGGCGCGATGTCCCACTCGTTGCTCACCGGGTCTCCGTCGGTCACTATGAACAGCACCGTAGTCCGATCGGGGTCTGAGAGCGAGGCAACCGTTTCCCACATCCAGTATTCGAAGTTATCCGGCGCGGTGGAGCGGCTGCCGAAGGTGACAAGTCCCTCGTCACCGCCCAGGGCAGCCGAGAACTCGTTCACCCAGGCCTCGATCTCCTGTTCGATGTCGAGTGCCATTACCGCCCAGCTTTCGACACGGCACTCGTAGTCGCGCAGGACGAAAACGTCTAAGCCATGCCGGATCTCCTGGACCTGGGTTCCGGCGCCGGTCACTAATACGGCAGTTAGAACCAGAAAGCTCGCAATCGAGAGCCTGCTCACCGCCATCCGGCACTCCTTAAGGCGAGGTTCACGAAAGGCATCGGGCACCGCCGACGGCGATCGGCGGAGATGGGATCACGTTATCAAGCGACGGATGGTTCACTGTATGAGCGTCCAGGCGTCGCGGAATCCGGCCATATCGGTATCTCCGTTGGTGAAGTCAATCGCGACTCTGAGCGGGACGGCCACGGCGTAGATGGTATCGTCAGGCCGGGAGCAGCTTGTGACCTCGATCCCCACGGCCTCAACCGGCTCGCCCAAAGGCAGCGCCTCACGGCTGAGGGCAGCCATCGCGGTTGTGACCGCACGGCTCAAATCCGGCCCCGCATCGATGCAGAAGACGCCCAAAACCGAAAGCCCGGCGGACGTCCTGCGCACTTCTATCCTGGCCGGGGCCAAACCCTCGCCTGCCAGGGCCCTGCCCATAGCGTCTATGACGTCCTGGTA